>JAOTYV010000219.1 GCA_029861675.1 Alphaproteobacteria bacterium | reverse complement strand
CAAGCCAGGGTCGAGCGGCGTCGGATCGGAGCCGACACAATCGCCAAGCTCGAAGGTGACGCGCCGCCGCGCCGCAATCTCCTCGGCGAGCGCCACGATGGTGTCGCGAACACGCTCCAGCGCCGCGGTGTCCGTCGCGCCGAAATTGATCGAGAAGCGGCATTCGCCCGGCACCTTGGTCATCGCGTGGTGGGCCGCATCCGTGTAAAGCTCGCCCACGGTGAAGACCGTATCGCTCTCGCCCTCCTCATCCATTCCCTGCCAAAGCCGGTCCAGCGCGGAGATCAACTCGACGACCGCGAGCGCTGCGTCATGCCGGTATTCACGGGGCACCGCCGCCGAATGGGCGTATTCGCCGAGACAGCGGGCAAACGGAAAACGCATGTTGCCCCGAATGACCGTGGGTACGGCAACCGCGAGGTTCTCGCCGACTAGAACCGGGCCCTGCTCGATATGCAGTTCGAAAAACGCCTTGGTGTTCTCCCCAGTTACCACGGGCGCCGCGCCCGCGCGCAGCGCCGCCACGTCGCCGCCATGGGCGCCGATATGGTCGCCGAGGCTGCGGCCCGTGTCACTGCGCGTCAGCCGGTCCAGTGCGGCGAGCGGTAAATCGCCGACCGCGAGCCGGCTGCCGAGATAGGCGGTGCCATACCAAACGCTCTCCTCGCCCCGCAGGCCGACGGTGCGCAGCGCGCAGGGCGGCGTGACGCCGATATCCCGGGCCGCGGCCTGCACGACCAGACCCGCGACGACGCCCGCGAAACCGTCGTAATTGCCGCCGGTCGGCACGGAATCGAGATGCGATCCCATCAATACGGCAGGCGCGTCGACCGTCGCGCCCGGCAACGTCGCATAAAAATTTCCGGCGGGGTCGCGCGTGACCTCCAGTCCGATGTCGCCGGCCGCGTGCTCGACCAGCGCCGCCGCGATGCTGTCCCGTTCGCTCCAGGCCGGCCGGGTCACGCCGACCCCATCGCGAGTCCGCTCCGCGAGCGTGTCGAACAACTTTTCAGCCAGCGGCATCTGCGCGTCGACGGCGGCGGCGAGGTCATCCAAAAAGGGGCCGGTTTTCATATCTCCCCCGGCAGCGCGTCGCGCAGCAGCGTGCCGAAGATGACCATCTCGGGGCTCGTGCCCTTGTAGTGGTCGAGCGCGGCCAGGATCGCCGTTGTCTGCGCCGCGCCGGGCGGCGTCGGGCCGCCGGTGAGCGCCGGCAGGCGGGACAGGATCTCGGGCGCGGCGTCGGTGATGCGGGTCGCGATGGCGTCGCAGGCCTCTCGAGTGGCCGGGTCGTGGAAGCGCGGTCCCAGCTCGGTCGCGATATGGGCGAGGTAGCCGGGCCATCGGGCGAGGAACCGGTAGAGACCGGGCACGACGACCGCGCCGCCGGGCGCGGCATCGCCGAGTTGCAGCAGCACCGCCGCGGGGTCGGCAGCCAGCGTGGCCGGATCGGCCATCGGCGGCAGCGCCGGAACCGGTGCGGGCGGCGTCCAGCCGGCCGACGGTGCGTCCTGGCCCTGGCCCGTCTCGCCCTCGAGCAGGCGCCGCACGCAGGCGGCGAACAGCAGGTTGATCGGGCTGACCCGGACGAACAACTCGCAAATCGAGCGGATGGTTTCAGCCCCCGCTTCGTCGACGCCGAACACCCGCAGCGCGGACGCGCTGAGCGGCGGCAGCGGCGCGACCTCGACCGAGCCGGCAAGCCGCCACGCGGTCTCCGGAATGTCGCCGGACAGGAACGCCGGCCGCAGCGCCGCCCACATCCATTCGAGGCAGCCGGGCATGGTCGCCACATGGCGCTGCAGCGTCGAGACGTAGGGGACGGCGCAGTACACCCGCATCTCGTCGTAGATGCGGGCGATCTCGCCGGTCGCTGCCCCTTCGGGAATTTCGGCGACCAGCGCCGCGTTCGCTTGGTTCTCGGTCATCGATCCACCATAGCGAAAGGGGCCGCCAAACGGCAGCCCCTCACGGTAAATCGCTGTCGATGCGGTCGGTCTATCGTTTCGAGAACTGGAAGCTCCGGCGGGCCTTGGCCTTGCCGTATTTCTTCCGCTCGACCACGCGCGCGTCGCGGGTCAGGAAGCCGCCGCGCTTCAATGTCGTGCGCAGCGAAGGCTCGAAATGGGCGATCGCCTGGCTAATGCCGTGGCGCACCGCGCCGGCCTGCCCCGAGAGGCCACCGCCCTTGACCGTGCAAACCACATCGTATTGCTTCTCGCGTGCGACCGCGGCGAAGGGCTGGTTGATCACCATGCGCAACACCGGGCGGGCGAAATAGACGTCGTCGGTGCGGTTGTTGATGGTGAACTTGCCGCTGCCGGGCTTGATCCAGACCCGGGCGACCGCGTCCTTACGCTTGCCGGTCGCATAGGCGCGGCCCTGCCCGTCGATCTTCGGCTCGGTAGGCGCCAGGGGATCGACAACCGGCGTATCGCCGCCGGTACTGGGCGTGCCGCTGACGGCAGCGCCGAGATCGGCGAGGTCGGTAATCGTGCCGCCCGCCGGTGCGTCGGACGCTGCGGTATCCGCAACCGCTTCGCTGGCCGCCGCTTCGGTGCCGGCGTCCGTCGAGTCCGTCGTGTCTGTAGCTTCGGGGGTCTTTTCGTCTTCCGCCATGATCAGGCGCTCCGCTTGTTCTTGGAGTTCATCGCCGCGACATCGAGCGATTCCGGCTGTTGGGCCACATGAGGATGTTCGGCGCCGGCATAAACCTTGAGATTGCCGATCTGGGTGCGCGCCAGCTTGTTGCGCGGCAGCATGCGCTGCACCGCCTTGATGATGACCTCTTCGGGCTTGTTGCCTTCGAGGATCGCACCTGCGGTGCGCGATTTGATACCGCCGGGGTATCCCGTGTGCCGGTAGTAGATCTTGTCGCTCAGCTTCTTGCCGGTCAGCGCGATCTTTTCCGCATTGATCACGACGACGTGGTCGCCGCAATCCACATGCGGGGTAAAGCTCGGCTTGTGCTTGCCCCGCAACATGTTGGCGAGGATCACCGCGAGACGCCCGAGCACCAAGTCCTGAGCGTCGACCAGGTACCACTTCTTCTGTACCTCGGCCGGTTTGATCGAATAGGTTTTCATGACTCTGTCTTTCCGCGTGAATTCCGCGTCCTGAAATCGCGGCGGAGTATGCCAGAAGGCAAAAGCAAGTCAACGAAAAACAAAGGTGCTTTATTGCGTTATTTCAATATCTTATTAATCAGGTATTATAATACCACAATTTAAACATCCGATACTAATGCGAAAATTGACAGCGTTGGCCCTCACGGAGCGACCGCATGGTGGATATAGGCGCGCCGTATCAGCCCCTGCGCATCGGGAAAGACCGTTTCGGCCACGTTCTGCGCGCGGTGGTTCGTGTAGAGGGTCGTAAAGCCGCTCACCCCGAGCAGCACCGTCTGGAGATCGAACCGCAGCACACTGCCCGGGCCGAGGCTCTGGCTGAAATACTCCCGAAGCTCGCGCCTGTCCCGGATCGTACCGTCGGGACGGTTCAACCGTTTGGCCACCAGCGGCGACACGAATTCCAGGGCCTCGGCGTAATGTGCCATCACCGCCTCCAGGTCGTGCGCGTTCCACGCATCGATCCAGTCGCGCGCCAGCGCGAGCGCGGTTTCGGGGCGATCATGGCGTCACCGGTGCGGCCATCGCATAGGTCGCCGTGATATGGGCCACCGGATCGGATTCGCCGTCTGAGTATATGGTCGCTTCGCCCACCGCCAGCCGCCGTCCCTGCCGGATGATCCGGCTTTCCGCGACCAGATCGGCGAGCGCCGGGCGGCGCAGGAAGTTGACGTTCAGATTGCTGGTCGCCGAATTGTGGTAGTCCGGCCCGGTCATGCCGAGCACCGCCGCCCAGATCGTGTAATCGCCAAGGGTCATCATCGCGGGCCCGCTCAGGGTTTCGCCGGGCCGCACGTGGTGCTCATCGAACAGCAGCCGCACCCGGGCATCGCCGTAGCCGATCTGCTCAATCTCGAACCGGTAGATCCGCATGGCCGGCGCGTCGGCCGGCCAAATTTCGCGAAACTGCTCTATGGTGATGCGGGGCTGGTTTTGGGGCATCCGAACCTCTCGGTAAAGGGCCGGACCATAGCGCTATTTTCCGCTACCACCGTCAAGCCGGAAGGAAGGGAATCTTCCCTGCCGGCCAATTTTTCCCGCAGCCCGCCGCCGAAGACGTGTATCATCATCGATGCCGGCCGTCGCGCCGGCTCGATACAAATCCCGTCCCCGTTTGTGAGGAAGCGCGCCGCATGGCACCGGAAAGCCAAGCCAGCCCCAATGAACCGATCTTGTTGCGCAGCGATGCCGGCGGCGTCTGCACGCTTACCCTGAACCGCCCGGAGGCGCGCAACGCACTGTCGACCCGCCTGATGCAGGCGGTGCAGGATGAACTCGACGCAATCGCAAGGGACGAGTCCGTGCGCGTGGTGGTGATCGCCGGCGCCGGGCCGGGCTTCTGCGCCGGTCACGACATGCGCGAACTGCGGGCAGATCCGACAGAGACGTTCTATCGCCAGACCTTCGCGGCGAGCTCGCGCATCATGATGACGATCGGCGCGTTGCCGCAACCGGTGATCGCCCGCGTGCACGGCGTCGCCACCGCCGCCGGATGCCAGCTCGTCGCGAGTTGCGACCTCGCCGTGGCGTCGACCATGGCCCGCTTCGCCACGCCCGGCGTCCATATCGGTCTGTTCTGCTCGACGCCGATGGTGCCGGTCAGCCGGAAGATCGGCCGCAAGGCGATGATGGAAATGCTGTTGCTGGGCGAGATGATCGACGCGGACGAGGCGCACCGGCTGGGGCTGGTGAACCGGGTGGTGGCGGATGACGCGCTGGATGAGACGGTCGGCGGCATCGCCGCGAAGATTGCCGCGAAGTCCCCGGTCGCCATCCGCATGGGCAAGGAAGCCTACTACCGGCAACTCGAAATGGATCTCGCCGACGCCTACGCCCATTGCGGCGAGGTGATGACCAAAAACATGCTGACGCACGACGCCGGGGAGGGCATCGATGCCTTTCTCGAGAAGCGCGACCCGGTCTGGAAAGGCCGATAGACACGCGCACGGAAACCGGGAACCCCTATGTCCGACGACCTCAACTATGACGACGAAACGATCCGCACCGTCCTGCGCGACACCCGCACCGTCGCCATGGTCGGCGCCAGCGCCAACTGGAGCCGGCCGAGCTTCTTCGTCATGAAATACCTGCAGCGCAAGAACTACCGGGTCATCCCGGTTAATCCGGGGATCGCGGGCCAGGAAATTCTCGGTGAACCGGTGGCGGCATCTTTGTCCGATATCGGCGACCCGGTCGACATGGTCGATATCTTTCGCAATTCCGAAGCGGCGGGGCCGATTACCGGCGAGGCAATCGAGATCGGCGCCAAATCCGTGTGGATGCAGATCGGCGTGCGCAATGATGATGCCGCTTCGCGCGCCGAGGCCGCCGGGCTCACGGTGATCATGAACCGCTGCCCCAAGATCGAGTATTCGCGGCTCTGCGGCGAGTTGAGCTGGCTCGGCATGAATTCCGGCATCATCAGCGCGAAGCGGCGGCGGATCTAGCCGACCCTAACCATCAAATTCCGATCAACGGAGGGGACCACCATGCCCGGCCCATCGAACCGCAAACCGGCGATCGAGACGCTGGCCGTCCATGCCGGCACATCGCCCGACCCGCACACGGGGGCACGGCAGACGCCGATCTATCAGACGGCATCCTTCGTCTTCGACGACGCCGACCACGCGGCCTCGCTGTTCAATTTGCAACTTCCCGGCTTCATCTATTCGCGGCTGACCAATCCGACGGTGGCGGCGCTGGAAGAGCGGGTCGCGGCGCTCGAAGGCGGCCGCGGCGGCACCGCGACCGCGTCCGGCCATGCGGCGCAGATCCTGGCCCTGTTCCCGCTGATGCAGCCGGGCGACGAGATCGTCGCCTCGACCAAGCTTTATGGCGGCTCGCTCAACCAGATGGGCCACAGCTACAAGAAGTTCGGCTGGCAGGCGAATTTCGTCGATCCGGACAACCCGGGAAATTTCGCCAAGGCCATCACTGAGCGCACCAGGGCGATCTTCATCGAAAGCCTGGCCAACCCCGGCGGCGTGGTGGTCGATATCGAGGCGGTGGCCAAGGTGGCCAACGACGCCGGCATTCCACTACTAGTAGACAACACCATGGCGACGCCCTATCTCTGCCGGCCGCTGGAATTCGGCGCCGACATGGTGATCCATTCGACGACAAAATTCCTGGCGGGCAACGGGACGGCGCTTGGCGGCGTGGTGGTCGATTCGGGCCGCTTCGACTGGTTCCAGAACGACAAATTCCCAAGCATGGCGACGCCGGCCCCGGAATACCATGGGCTTACCTTCGCCGAGACGTTCGGCGATACCGCCTACACGCTCTATGGCCACGCGGTAGGCTTGCGCGACCTCGGCGCCTGCCAGTCGCCGATGAACGCCTGGCTGACGCTGCTCGGCATCGAGACCCTGGCGCTGCGCATGGAGCGACACTGCGCCAACGGGCTGGCCGTCGCCGAGTATCTGCAGGCGCATCCGGCAGTGTCCTGGGTTTCCTACGCCGGGCTGAAGACCGATCCCTACCACGCGCTGCAGCGGAAATACCTGCCCAAGGGGGCCGGCTCGGTCTTCACCTTCGGCGTCAAGGGGGGCTTCGAGGCCGGGGTCGCGGTGATCGAAGCCGTCGAGCTGTTCAGCCATCTCGCCAATATCGGCGATACGCGGTCGCTCATCCTGCATCCGGCCTCGACCACCCACCGCCAGCTCACCGAGGAACAGCAGATCTCCTGCGGCGCCGGGCCGGACGTGGTGCGGCTGTCGGTCGGCATCGAAAACGTCGACGACCTGACCGCCGATCTCGATCAGGCGCTGACGAAGGCGACCGCCTCAAAGGCGGCAAAGTAGGACCGAGCGCTGCACCTCACGAAACAGAAAATCGCGTCATTCCGCACGGCGCAGCGCGCCGATCCGGAATCCATATCACTCTAAGATCGGTAGATTCCCGCTTTTGCGGGGAATGACGGAAAATTTGAGGGCCTTCCGATCTGACGCGATCTTTAGACGGACCGTCCCGGCCCGGATCAGACGCCAAAGCCCTCGCCCGGTTTCTTGTACTCTTCCCGGGGCGGGCTGAAGACGTCGATCACGGTGGCGCCGGCCGCGCCCGTACGAATGCCGTGTTCGACGCCGCCGGGCGTGCACCAGAAGTCGCCGGCCTTGGCCTCGATCTCCTCGCCGTCCTGAATCCGCACGCATTCGCCTTCCAGCAGAATGCCCCACTGCTCTTCGGGGTGGCTATGGATCGTGCCGGATGTGTTCGGATCCAGCCGGGCCACCGACAACATGACGTTGTCGCCGACGAACACGCGGGTGGCGATCCCCTCGCCCAGCTTGCGCGCGATCCCTTGGTCCATATTGTCGATGTTGAAGAAATTTTTCGTGCTCATGACGCTCCCCATGCCGCCGGTTTCGGATGGCCGGCATCATCGCCCGGCGGTCCGGCATCGGCAACCGTCGCGACCTTGCCGAATGTAACAATTGCGACCATATCGTGATTTGCGTCCCGCGGGCGCCTCAGGGGATACTTCCAACCGTTCATCGGCACCAAGCTCTACTCTCGTGAATTGGCAGGAAACCAATGCAACCGATTAAAACCATTATGTGTTTCTTTGGAGCTTCCCACTTCCGGCTTGCCGCAACGGCGATGCTCGCCGCGTTGCTTGCCGGCTGCGCCGCGCCGCAGGAAAAAATCACCTGGAACACGCCGCGGGAAGCGGCAGCGGCGCCACCGGTCTCCGCAAAGCCGCCGCCGGGCGATAGCGCCACCGACCGCACGTTGCACGACAAGGCGCCGCGAGACGCGTCGAACAAAACCGCCGGTGGACCGTGCCGCGAATTCCAGGAATCGATCGTGATCGACGGTAAGCCGCAGCGCGCCTATGGCACCGCCTGCCGCCAGCCGGACGGTACCTGGAAACGGGTCTCGTCATCGAAAGAGCCGACCACCGAAGCACCGGTGAGCAGCTTTCCCTATCGTGGGCATCCCGGCGGATACGCTCGATATCCACATTATTATCCGCGGTATCATTTCGGGTTCGGCTATGGCCATCGCCGTAGCCACTTCGGCTATGGGGTGCATTGGTAGGGACACTGAAAATCGACGCCCCATCCCCGGCTCCACCCAGATTTCGCCCATCGATCCGCCCGAATTTCGCCTTCCGCCAAATCTGTCCTATGATCGTGCGATCGTAATTCACGCAAATCGCATTCGGGGGCAGACAACGGGAGGCTTACGGGCATGGAATATGATCTGATAATCCGCAACGGCCGCATCATCGACGGATCCGGCATGCCGTCATTCAACGGCGACGTT
>JAOTYV010000482.1 GCA_029861675.1 Alphaproteobacteria bacterium | reverse complement strand
ACCGGCGATTACCGCGACCATTACTGACGTTATCCGGGTCTCCGATGTTGTTCTGGTGCCGACCCGGCCAAGCCCGCACGATCTGCGGTCGGTCGGACGAACCGTAGAACTGGTCGAAGCGCTGGGAAAACCGCTCGTATTCATCGTCAACGCGGCAACGCCGCGTGCCCGTATCACGACCGAGGCGGCGATCGCGCTGTCCCAACATGGCACGCTTGCGCCGTCGATCATCCATCAGCGCGTCGATTTCGCGGCCAGCATGATCGATGGGCGCACCGTAATGGAGCTCTCCGACACGTCCCGTTCATCGCAGGAAATAACCAAACTTTGGGACTATTTGGAAAATCGATTGGCGCGTAATATGCGGCCAGCGGTCCTTCAGCAGGACGATGGACTGCTGCGATCAAAGGGGCAGACCGACACGATTGGCGCCGAAGGGTAGGATCTAAAATTGGCGAAGAAAAACAAACCCGCTTCTCTCACCAGCTCGTTGCTTGCCCGGAAGGGTGAGGCCGAACCCGCGGAAGCCCGGCCTTTTCTGGTTTCCGAAACCCACGCCGCCGGAACCGCTCAAAGCGGCAACGATAACGGCAACGATAACGGCAACGATAACGGCACTGACGCAAGCAACGACAGCAGTGCGGCACGCGGGGGAAGCGCATCCAAGGATTTGTTTGGGCTCGGCAATTTTCCCTTGCCAGAATTGTCGGAAAAATCTCTGCGCAGTACCGAGCTCGAGCAGGCCGAGCCGCCGCTCGCCGCACCGGCCGAGCCGCCGCTCGCCGATCCGGCCGCGGCGACATTGAACGTGTCGGAATCTGCGCCGCCGCTGCAACGCGCGGCGGAACCGGAGGCGCCCTTGATGGACACCGCGGAACCTAAGGTCGGCCCGGCGGCTGATAAAGTGCCGGATCCGGAAATTCTTGATGTGGAGCAGGAAACCGTGCGCGATGCGCGGTTGCTAAAATTTGTTTACGTCATGGCGGCGTTGACCGGCATCTTGGCGATCGTGATTTATTCTGGCGGATGGTTCATCGACGACGGCGCTCAAAAGACGGCAAAACAGGAAACGCCGTGGACACCGCCGGCGCAGACGGCGGGAAAATCGGAAGACGCCGCACCGGCCGGCCGACCGGCGGCGAATGTCCCGGAAAAATCCACCGCTGAAAATCAGCCTGCGGCAGCGATGACCGCCGGCGCTGAAAAACCTGCGGAGCAGCCAACCGGGCCGGAAGCCATGCCGGAGCAATCCATGGCCGCCGCGTCGCCGGAACTGCCGGCGAGCAGCAGGGTTCTGCGAGAAGGGGCGGGAAACGCTTCGAAATCCGTTACCACGGAAATTGGCAGCGCGTCGTCGACGGCAACACCATCGACAGGCGCGGCCGCGATATCAAGCGACCAGGCACCGTCAAATCAGGCCGAACGCGCACCCGTTGAGAGTGGCGCGGCGGAGGTCGCGGACCGGCAGCCGCCGGCGGGTACCGAGCCCTCAAAATCGGTGGCGTCCTCTGGGAGTTCCGCGGATGCGCCGGGTCAGTCCGATAAGGTGGTCATGACAGATAAGGTTTCCCGCGGCATCGGTGACTCCGCCACGGACAAGGCTGCAGCCCCGGCGAAGCCCGAGAAGACGGCATCGGCGCCGGCCGCCAAGGGATCAACCGAGACGGCAATGACCGCGCCGCCGGCCCAGCCGAAGGCGGCGGCAACGGCCGAAAAGGCCCCGGTTGCCATGGTCACACCGTCAGATGGCGTGGCGCCCTTGGCTAAACCAACCGGTAGGTTCCTTATACAATTATCGTCGGTGAAGTCGCAGGAACGGGCCGATCGCGAATGGGCGCGGCTCAAGAAAAGATTTCCCGATCAACTTGGAAGTCTCGAATTGATCATCGAGAAGCGCGCTATTGCGTCGCGTGGCACCTTCTATCGCGTGCAGACCGGCCGGTTTGAAACGATTTCCGAGGCGCGGGCGATTTGTGCGGTGTTGGCCGCGAAGAAGCAGGGTTGCCTGCCGATCAAGCGCTAGCAGGTTGTTGAAAAACGTCTCGTTCGCAGCCGCACCCTCCTGCCTGCGCGAAGCCTCGGCTTCGCGCAGGCAGGAGGATGCGGGCAAGCCCCGCTGAGCGACTTTTTCAGCAGCCTGCTAGGGTCTGTGGACATTTAATGGATTCACACAGATTCTGAAATGTGATTCAAGCTTCCTTTTGAGGGGAGTTTGCATGAACACGGATCGATTTGTCATTAGCGACGATACTTGGG
>JAOTYV010000218.1 GCA_029861675.1 Alphaproteobacteria bacterium | reverse complement strand
GTGGCAAAGGCCATTTCGCGATCCTGCACGTAGATTTTTGCCTTCGGGAACAGGTCGAGATTGCCGCAATGGTCGTAATGCATGTGCGTCAGAATGACCTCTTCGACCTTGCTGGCGTCCAGCCCCAGCATCTGCAGCCCTTCCGCCGGCGTCCGCAGGTGGTCGCGCTTGCGCTTCGCCGCCTCCTCCGCGTCGAAGCCCAGATCGACCACGAAGCTCCGGTCTTTTCCGACGATCGCCCAAACGAAATAGTCGAGCGGCATCGGCACGTCATGGGAATCGGAAAAGATAAAGGCCTCGGCCTTGGTGCCCACGCGCACCGCGTATTTGACGGCATATATCTCATAGGGTTCGAGCGCACCGGTCATCCACAAGCTCCCATTCGTATTCCGACGCCCGGCCTTGAGCGCGGGCGCGTTCCCGGACAGGATGCTACCTCGGATCGGACAATCGGAAAACAGGAGTGCGGCGATGCCGGAAATTGAGACGATTGGATTTATCGGCCTGGGCGTCATGGGCGAGGCCATGTGCCGCAACCTCGTCAAAAAATGCGGCAAACCGGTGGTGGGCTATGACATCAACCCCGGGCCACTCGCGGCGTTGAAGCCGGATGGCGTCGAGGCGGCGGACTCGATCGCCGACCTGATGGGCCGCGCCGATCTGGTACTGCTTTGCCTGCCGGGCGAGCCCGAGGTCGAGAAGGTGGTGTTTAGCCTAGGCGGGGTTGTCGCCTCCGCGCGCGCGGGCCAGACCGTGGTCGATATGTCGACCGTCACGCCCTCGATGGGCCGCAAATGCGCCGAGGCGCTGGCGGAAGAATCGGTGGATTTCGCCGACGCGCCGGTCGCCCGGTCACGGCTGGCGGCGCTCGACGGCACGCTCAGTATCATGGTCGGCGGCACGAAGGAGGTGCTGGAGCGCATCCGCCCGGCGCTCGACTGCATGGGCACGGACGTCACCCATTGCGGCGGCGTGGGCACCGGTCAGGTGATGAAGCTGATGAACAACATGGTGGTGTTCGAGAACATCAATGCCATCGCCGAAGCCTTCACGATCGGCCGCCGGGCCGGAATCGACGGCACCTTGCTGCTGGAGACCCTGGCCAAGGGATCGGCGGACAGCTTCGTCTGCCGCAACCACGGCCTCAAATCGATGGCGACCGACGAGCACCCCGAGAATGCTTTCCCGGTCACCTACGCGATGAAGGATGTCAGCTACGCGCTCAAACTGGCCGAGGAGACGGGCGTGGACGCGAAGGGCGCGAAGCTCGCGATCGAACGGCTGAAAGAGGCAAACGACGCCGGATACGGCACCCGTTACGGCACGGTGATCCAGCGGATCATCGACAAATAGACGCGCAAACGGCGCGGACCTAGCGCGCGACCGCGTAGCCCTGCATGCCGCGCGGGTTGGCGGCGGCCTTGAGCATTCCGTCTTCCTGCGACGCCGCGCAGAGCCGCCCTTCCGACCAATCGCCGCCGACTTCGATACGGTGGCCGCGCCGCTCGAGCTCGGCCACGGTGGCGCCGTCGAACCGGCCCTCGACGACCAAACGGCCCGGCGAGGCCTGGCGCGGATAGAAGGAGCCGGGGAAGTGCTCATTGTGAAAGGACGGCGCGTCGATCGATTCCTGAAGATTGTATCCATGCACCGCGTGGCGCGCGAGGAACACCGTCTGCCACTGGTCCTGCTGGTCGCCGCCCGGCGTGCCATAGGCCATGTACGGCTTGCCGTCCTTGAGCGCCATCGATGGCGACAAGGTACTGCGCGGGCGTTTGCCGGGCTCGAGGCTCGCGGGCACGCCTTCCTCCAGCCAGTACATCTGCGCGCGCGAATTGAGGCAGAAGCCGAGATCGGGAATGACCGGCGAGCTTTGCAGCCAGCCGCCGCTCGGCGTCGCCGAAACCATGTTGCCGTCGCGGTCGATCACGTCGATATGGCAGGTGTCGCCCGACGCCGCCGCCCGCGGTCCGACGGTCGGTTCGCCGATGCCCGCCAGATTGCCTGCCGCGCCCGGCCCGCCGCCGGTGAACCGCGCATAGTCGATGTCCGCGCCGTAGCCCTCGATCTTGCCTGGCCGGAAATCGAGCGAGGCGTCCTTGCCGATCAGCTTCCGGCGCGCATCGTTGTAGGCGTCCGACAGCAGCGTCTCAATCGGCACCTCGACGAAATCCGGATCGCCATAGAACGATTCCCGGTCGGCGAAGGCGAGCTTTGCGCATTCGGTCAGGGTGTGCACGAAGTCGGCGCCGTTCGGGTCCATGCCGGCAAGATCGAAACCCTTCAACAGCGCCAATTGCTGCAGATGCACCGGCCCCTGCGACCAGGGGCCGCCCTTGAGCACGGTGACGCCGTGAAAATCATAGGACAGCGGCGCCTCGTAGCCGGCCCGCCAGCGTGCCATGTCGTCGCCGGTCAGCACGCCCGTATGGGGCTCGCCGGTCACATCCATCACCGAAGTGTCGCGGCAGAAGCGTTCCATTTCCTCGGCGACGAACCCCGCATAGAAACAGTTTCGCGCCGCGTCGATCTGCTTCACCCTGTCGCCGCCCGCGGCTTTCGCCTCGCCCAGGATGCGCCGCCAGGTGCGCGCGATCCCCGCATTGCCCAGCAGCGAGCCGGGCTCGGGCAATTTGCCGCCGGGCAGGTAGACCGCCGCCGACGTCGTCCAATGCGCGCGAAATATCTCCTCCACCGTCTCGATCGTATCGCGCACCTGGGCCACGATCGGCGCGCCTTTCTCCGCATACGCGATGGCCGGCGCCCAGATTTCCTCCAGCGTCATCGTGCCGTGGTCGCGCAGCATCAGCATCCAGGCGTCGAATGCGCCCGGCACCACCGTTGCCAGCAGCCCGTTGCCCGGCACCATGTCGAGCCCAAGCCCGAGATAGTGGTCGATTGTCGCTCCCGCCGGCGCCACGCCCTGGCCACAGACGAGCTGCGATTGGCCGGTCGCCGCCACATGGATCAGCGCCGGCATGTCGCCGCCGGGCCCGTTGAGATGGGGTTCCGCCAGATGCAGCACGAAACCGGCGGCTACCGCCGCGTCGAAGGCGTTGCCGCCCTTTTCCAGCATCGCCATGCCGGCCGCCGAGGCCAGCCAGTGGGTCGAAGACACGACACCGAAGGTGCCGAGCAGTTCCGGGCGGGTGGTGAACATGCGGCGCAGCTCCAATTGCTTAAGGCCGGACTGTACCGCCCGCCGCCGCCCGCGGCAATCAATCCTCGTCAATGGACCTGCCGTCCATAACCGCGCAGAATGGCCGGCAACCTGGAAATAATGCGAGCAGTCGAGGAGATTGAATGATGGCCGTCGTCGAGACTGAAATTCACGGACAAATCATGCTGGTTCGCCTGAACCGGCCGGAACGGATGAACGCGCTGGGAGTCGAGCTGCGGCGGGGAATGGCGGACGCCTTTACCGAATTCCGTGACAGTGCGGACCTGGAAGTCGCCGTGCTGACCGGCACCGGCCGCGGCTTTTGCGCCGGCGAGGACATGAAGGAATCGCTCGAACGCGGCGCACCGGGCAGCGACTCTGTACCGGTCGAGAACCTGTTCATGGACGGCACGCTCGACAAGCCGGTGATCGGCGCGATCAACGGCTTCGCCATGGGCGGCGGTTTCATGCTGGTGGAACGCACCGATCTGCGCGTCGCGGTGCGCAGCGCGGTGTTCGAAATTTCCGAGGCCAAGCGCTGGCTGCTCGGCGGTTACAACCACGGCCACCTCGCCGGGCTGCCGCACCCGGTGGCGACCGAAATGGCGCTCGGCTTCCGGTTCACCGCGGAACGGCTTTACGAAGTGGGTTTCCTCAACCGGCTGGTCGAGCCGGACGATTTGCTGCCCACCTCGTTCGAGATGGCCGAGCACCTGCTGACCCTGCCGCCGGCGTCGCGGGTCAACACGGTCTACATGATGCGCCAGATGCGCCCGCAGGTGGCGCCCGACCTCAGCCGCCTGGCCGACGCGCTGCACGAACACGGCGACAAGAACGACCGCATGGAATCGCGCGCCGCCTTCGCCGAGAAACGCAAGCCCAACTTCAAGGGCTGGCTCAAGCCGGAGGACCGCTACAACATGCCGACGCTGGAGTCGGTGCGGGGCGATGGCGACGATTGACCTACGACGAGTTCAACGACTTTTGCCGCGGCCTTCCCGCCACCACCCATGTGGTGCAATGGGGCGGCGCACAGGTCTGGAAGGTCGGCGGCAAGGTGTTCGCGATCGGCGGCTGGGGCGATGGCGAACCGGGATACACCTTCAAAGTGTCCGACCTGTCGTTTGAAATCATGAAGGATCAGCCGGGCCTGCGCCCGGCGCCCTATCTCGCCTCGCGCGGCATGATGTGGATTCAGCACTATGCGCAGCCGGGGCTTTCGGATGCGGAGCTGAAGGACTATCTGAGCGAATCCCATCGCATCGTCGCGCGCGGGTTGTCGAAAAAGAAACAACGGGAATTGGGTCTCGACGACCTTGATCCGTAAAATCGGCCCCATCCACCGCCCGCTTGACGGCACGGCGCATCTGGGCCAATTGTCCATCCGTCCCATCGCCCGGAGCAGATCATGAGCATCCCGTTCAATCGCGAGATCGAGTTCACCTATGGCAGGGTCGCGGTGCTGACGCCGATGATCCGCCGCGTGATCGCCGAAAATCCCAGCCCCTACACCTTCAAGGGCACCGGCACCTACATCATTGGCCGGGGCGAAGTAGCCGTGATCGATCCCGGCCCGCTGGACGAGGCCCATGTGGAAGCGCTGCTGTACGCGCTCAAGGGCGAGACGGTGACCCATATCCTGGTCACCCACACCCATCGCGATCACTCGCCGGCGGTGCGCCTGCTGCAGCCGGAGACGGAGGCGCAGACCTACGGCTACGGCCGGCATGGCGGCGACAAGAACCTGCCGCGGGTCGAGAGCGCGGATTTCGACTTCATGCCCGATGTTCTGCTGAAAGACGGCGACGTGGTGAAAGGCCGGGACTGGACCGTCGAGGCGGTCCATACGCCGGGGCACACCTCGAACCATTTGTGTTTTGCGCTGAAGGAGGAGAACACCCTGTTCAGCGGCGACCATGTCATGGGCTGGTCGACCACCGTGGTGTCGCCGCCGGACGGCGATATGGGCGCCTACATCACGTCGCTCGAAAAACTCCTCGCCCGCGACGACGGCACGCTGCTACCGACCCATGGCAGCGCGATCGAGGACCCCAAGACCTACATGACCGCGTTGCTCGCGCATCGGATGAAGCGCGTGGAACAGGTGGCGGAGCAGGTCGCCGCCGGCCGGCAGACCGTCCGGGAAATGGTCGACGCGATCTATATCGATCTGGATCCCCGGCTGCATGGCGGCGCGGCGCGGTCCGTGCTGTCGCATTTGATCCATCTGATCGACACCGGCCGCATCACCTGCGACGGCGCACCGACGGAAGACTCGATCTACAGGATTGCCGGTTAGTCGGACGACAATTCCGCGATTCTGCCCCGCGCGCGGCGTTCCCAGCGCAGCGCGATCAAGAAGATAACCGCGCACAACCCGGCGCCGACCGAAAGTGGCACGACCAGGCCGAGACGATCGGCCGCCCATCCCATGAGCAGCGCGCCGAGCGCGGGCAATCCGCGCAGCGTCAGGCCGTTCAGGCTGAGCACGCGGCCCCGCAAACGATTGTCGACGGCCACCTGAATCATCGTGATCGAACCGACACCGCCGGTGCTCATCGCGAAGCCGAACGCGGTGAAGGCGAGCAGCGCGATCCAGAAATAGCCGGTGCCGACCAGCACGAAGACGCTGACCGACGCGACCAGCAGGCTGAAAACGATATTTCGGACCAGGCCATCGACATGGCCGCGCTTGGCGAGCCATAGCCCGGCGGCCAGCGCGCCGGCGCCGCGCGCCGCCGTGAGCATCGCCAGGCCCGCCGCGCCCTGCGCAAACAGCAGTTCCGATACCGCCGGCAGCAACTCGTTGACCGGCCGGACAAATAGCGACATCGCGAGCGACATCAGCAGCAGCGGCCCGATCAAGCGGTGCCCCCGGACGTAGCGCACGCCCACCAGCAGGTCGACCAGGACCCGGCCGCGCCGGGCGCGGCGTCCCGCCTGTTCCGGCAGGCGGAGCCGGCTTAACGCGAACAGCACGCAGAGGAAGCTGACCGCGTTGATGGCGAAGGCCGGCGTCACGCCGTAGCCTGCGATCACCACCCCGGCGATGGCGGGCCCGGTAAAACGCGCCACATTGAAGACGACGGAATTGAGCGCGACGGCGGACGTCATATCCTCCGCCCGCACCAGGCTCGGCACCAGCGATTGCCGCGCCGGCTGGTTGAGGCCGCTGATGACGCCGAGCACCAGGGTGAGCAGGAGCAACAGGTTGATCGTGATGAGATCGTAGGCGGTCAACAGAAACAGCACGGAAGCCTGCACCGCCGACAGCGCCTGACACACAAAGACCAGCCGCAACCGGTTGACCCGGTCGGCAAGCACGCCCGCAAACGGGCCGATGAACACCACGGGGAACAGATCGGCGGCGGCCACCGCACCGACCCAGAACGCGGATTCGGTCAGCGACCACGACAGCCAGCCGACCGCGAGCCGCTGCACCCACAATCCGGTATGGCTGAACGCGATGCCAGCGGTGTAGATCGCATAGTTGCGGTTGCGCAAGGCGCGCCCGATCGCGCTGAAATCAGCCCAGCCCTTGGCCATCGATGGGTGGTGTCCCGAACGTTAAAAGCCGTGCGGCTTCCTATACTCTATTGTCCGGGCGCGCGCATGCCGGATCAGTAGTTCACCGACATGCCGGACCCGCCGTCCACGGCAATCGACTGACCCGTGATGACATCGGCCATCGGCGAGCAGAAGAACAGGGCGGCGGCGGCGATATCCTCCGGCTGGATCAACCGGCCCAGCGGAATTTCCGCGATGGATTGCATCTTGATTTCGTCCACGCTGACATTCGCGTCCCGCGCGCGGCGTTCCATGTTGGCCATCATCCGGTCCGTCGCGGTGGTACCCGGATGGACGCAGTTGACGGTGATGTTGTGCGGCCCCACATGGCCGGCAAATTGCTTGGTGAAGTTGGCGACGCCCGCGTTGACGATCCCGTTGGTCATGCGCAAGGGCGCGGTGATCCGCGCCGTCATGCCGCCAACATTGACGATACGGCCCCAGCCCTGTTCTTTCATGTAGGGCAGGACTTCTCGCGCGCAGCGGATATAGGCCATCAGCTTGACGTCGAGATGGTGCCGCCAATTATCGTCGGTCTGTTCGTCGAACGGCGCGCTCAGCGACATCACCGCGTTGTTGACCAGGATATCCACGCGCCCGGCCGCCGCCGCGGCCTTGCTCACGAACCGCTGGATGTTCTCCAGCTTGCTGACATCCGCCTGAATCGGCCAGGCCTGCACCCCATGGGAGCGGATTTCCGTCGCGGTCGCTTCCAGCGTTTCCAGCGTGCGGCCGCAGAGCGCGACGCTCACCCCTTGCGCCGCCAAGGCCAGGGAAATCGACTTGCCGATCCCCCGTCCGCCACCGGTCACCAGCGCCACCCGATCCTGCAAGCCAAATTCCATCGCCAAGCCTCCACATACAAAAATGTCTAATCAATCGCGCCGCAGCATGAACGACAGACGCGCACCGGTCCACACCGGCAAGCGGATTTGAGCACCTTTCCAGTCTGATCGTGTTTACGATGGATTAATGCACGGACGCGATCATGCATATGGCCACCGTTTCCGGCAGGAGAACCGCCCATAAGTGATTGGCACGCCGAAAATGCCAAGCGTTTGAAAGGATTCACGCTCCATTGGCAAAGATGGATGCAACCGAGTGAAAGATGGGATCATGATCACTGTTCGGGTTGCTGGGCCACATTTGCGGAATTCGACGGGCCGGAATTTTTGCATGAAGGATACGCCACCGGCGACGATTACGAACGTGGCGCAAGATATGAGTGGGTTTATCCCACGTGTTTTGAGGATTTGAAGGCTGAATTGGGATGGAAGAAAGCGAAATATTCAGACGGCACCCTCATTGCCACAGCCTATGCTTGAAACATGCTATTATCCGGCTGACCCGACCACGCCGTAGTTGGAAATCGCCGCCCTTATTTCAGCCCATGCCTGAAAGGACTCCCGAATGGCAGACGTACAGATCGACCGTGACGCCATGGGCCGCCTGGCCAAAGCCCTGACGTTTATCTGCGGCGCGGATGATCCGACCGTGGCGGCGCTCAAGGCGGCGGCCGAGAGCGGTACCGACAAAGACATAAGAAGGCCCGCACGATGTTCCTGAAGATGAAGCCAGGCGACCGACAGGCCGCGTTGACCATGCTCGCCGATTGACCGGCGACGCACCGGGTCTGGCCGTATGGCCGATCTACTCCAACACCAGAAAATACGAGGACAAAAAGAAAATGCCAGACGAAGGTTTCCGGAAAT
>JAOTYV010000217.1 GCA_029861675.1 Alphaproteobacteria bacterium | reverse complement strand
GACGATGAGCGATTTTCGGCAAACATCACAAGGCGACGAGGTTTTCCTGGATCACCTTGCCCATTGGATTCCCGACATGGCGTCCGCCGAGGAATTCGAGCGGGTCGGCTTCCTGCTCACACCCTATACCGAACACACGAACTCCACCGCCCCCGGAGAGCCGATCCTTCCCGCCGGTAGCGCAAACCGGTGCATCATGTTGCGCGAGGGGTATCTCGAAGTCCTGACGCCGACCGCGGATACCGCGATTGGCCAGGAATTGCGTGCCGGTATCGACCGTTATGTCGGTCTTCACCTGATCGCTTTCGGGTGTAGCGATGCGCCGGCCCAGCGTGAACGCCTCATCGGGGAAGGTTTCGATCAGCGCCCGGTCGTCGATTTGCGCCGCGAAATAACACTCGAGGATGGGTCGACGGGCGGGTTGCAATTCACCGTCATCCGGCCGGTGCCCGGCGCCATGGCCGAAGGACGCATTCAGTTTCTGACGCACCACACGCCGGACCTGCTGTGGGAAGAACGATGGATGCGCCATCCCAACGGCGCCGAGCGGCTGACCGATATCGTCCTCTGCGTGGCCGATCCGGATGAGGCGGCGGCGCGGTATGAACGCTATATCGGCCGCAAACTCCGATCGATCCCCGGCGGATGGTCGATGGATTGCGACCGTGGTCGTCTCACCTTGCTCGATCCGGCGGGATTGACGCGGGCGATTCCCGGCGTGGAGCCGCCGTGTTTGCCATTTATTGCGGCCTACGCAATCGCCTGCGGCGATCTTGACCAATGCCGCCGGTATCTTGACCAAAATGGGATTGTTTATAGCGCCTTAACCGACACCGTGATAGCGGTTCCCCTACCTGCGGCGTTAGGGGGAACGATCCTATTTACCGACAATCCCGACACACATCCTTGGGCGGTCTGAACCGCGGCGGCTCGGATTTTTTCCGATGGTAAAGTCGATGAACCGGCAGGTGTTTCCCGCCGGCACGCGGATCTATTCGCAAGGCGATAGCCATCGGTTCGCCTACCTGATCGAACAAGGCGCGGTCGACGTGTCGTCTACCGGCGATGACGGGAAGGCCGCGCATCGCCGTCTCGGGGTCGGCGATTTGCTGGGCGGGGAGGCCTTGGCAGGGTCCGGCGTGCGGCCGGCGAAGGCGACCACCATCGAGGATACCCACGCGATCGCCATCGACCGGGACCGGTTTCAGGATCGGATGCAGGACGCCGACGTACTGCTGCGGGATGTCTTGAGGGCGGCGCTGGGAAATTTGCATTCGGGTGGCGCCATAGACAACAGCGCCGAAATCTCAGCGAAGCAGGGCACGTTGGAAAGCGACCTTCGTCGGGCGATTCTGGACGAGCAGTTGCATCTGCATTTTCAGCCGATCGTTTCTTTGGCGTCCGGACATGTCGCCGGCTTCGAGGCCTTGGTGCGCTGGGATCATCCGCACGACGGCACGGTGGCGCCGTCGGCATTTGTCCGCCTGGCGGAACAGTCGAATATGATCGCCCCGCTCGGGCGTTGGATGTTGCGGCAGGCGCTCGCCGGATTGCAGCGATTCCAGTCGGCCGGAACGGCCGCCCACGCCAAGGGTCAACCGCTCTATGTCGCGGTGAACGTATCGAGCCTGCAGCTCCTCAGTGCGAGCGAGGTCGACGATTTGGCCGGTATCGTGCGGCAATCCGGCGTGGCGCCGTCGCAAGTCGTGTTCGAGATCACTGAAACGCTGATGGTCGAGAATGCCGACGATGTGGCGGTTGCGATATCCCGTCTTCGCGAACAGGGAATTCGCGTCGCCAGCGACGACTTCGGCACCGGGTACGCCAATCTCGCGTTCTTGAATCGATTCAGGATGGACATCCTCAAAATCGATCGATCCTTCATCACCACCATGGTCGCCGATGCGCGCAGTCGAAAAATCGTCGAGACGATCATCGCGTTGGCGAAGGATTTCGGGATGTCGATTGTCGCCGAGGGAATCGAGGCGAAGGAGGAAATCGCCGCCTTGCGCGCCCTCGAGTGCGATTTCGGTCAAGGATATCTGTTCGCGAAACCGCTTCCGGTCGATCGGGCGGTCGCGCTGGTGGGCAAGAAAATCCGCTGGTAGTGGCGGCCCGGCTGCACCGCGTGCTATGTGAAAGAGGCGGCTTTCGATGCCGCCCTTTTTTGCGGTTAACCGGGAGGTATGCGCCGTGGTCGAACCTTGTGAATTGTCGGCGGTCGAAGCGCGCCGTTTAATCGGCCGCAAGCGGCTGTCGCCTATCGAATTACTGGAATCATGCATCGCCCGCATCGAAATGGTGAACGGGTCGGTCAACGCTATGGTCGCCACCTGTTACGATCGCGCGCGCGAGGAAGCGCGCGCCGCAGCGGACGCGGTGATGCGCGGCGATCCGCTCGGGCCGCTGCATGGGTTGCCGCTCGGCGTCAAGGATCTGATCGACACCGAAGGGCTGCGAACGACCTACGGCTCGCCGCTCTATGCGGACAACGTGCCGGATGCGGACGAAAATCTGGTGGTGGCCTTGCGGCAAGCGGGCGCGATCATCGTCGGCAAGACCAACACGCCGGAGTTCGGCGCGGGCGCGAACACCACCAACCCGGTCTATGGCGCGACCGGCAATCCGTTCGATCCGAAACGGATCTGCGGTGGGTCCTCCGGCGGCTCGGCGGTGGCTTTGTCGACCGGCATGACGCCGATTTGCACCGGGTCCGATTCGGGCGGGAGCCTGCGCATTCCGGCGGCGTTTTGCGGCGTGGTCTCCCACCGCAGCACGCCCGGCGTGGTGCCGACGGAAAAGCACCGCATCGGTTTCACGACATTCGGCGTTCAGGGGCCGATGGCGCGCAGCGTCGACGACGCGGCGCTGATGTTGTCGGTGCTGGCCCGTTTCGACGCGACCGACCCGCTGACGGCGCCGATCGACGGCGCGGCGTACGGGTCGGTTCCGGAAGTCGACCTCAGCAGGCTGCGCGTCGCGATTTCGGAAGATCTCGGTTTCGCGCATGTGGACAACCGGATCCGCGAAACCTTCAATTCGCGCGTCGACCTTTTCCGGGGCGCGTTCAAGGAATGCATCGAACGGGACCCCGACCTGCAAACGGTACGCAAAACCAATCACGTGCTGCGGGCGATACAGTACCTCGCGCGCCATCGCGACCATTACGAGAATCAGCCGGACAAACTGGGGCCGAACGTCACCGCTAACTACGAGATCGCGCTGCAACTCGGCGCGGACGAGATCGCCTGGGCGTTGGAGGAACAGACCACCCTGTTCCGCAATATGGGCCGCTTCTTCGAGGATGTGGATATCCTCATCTGCCCGACCGTGCCGGTGCCGCCGTTCCCGGTCGAGCAGCTCTATTGCACGGAGATCAACGGCGTTGCGCTGGACACCTATTACGAATGGCTGTCGCTGACCTGGGGCCTGACGATTCCGGGCAATCCGGTGACAGCACTTCCCTGCGGGCTAGAACCGACGGGGACGCCCTTCGGCCTGCAGATTTGCGGGCCGCATCATAGCGACCGGTTCGTCTTGGGCGTCGCCAAGTCGCTGGAAGCACTGTTCGCCGGCAATCCGGAACTGCGCCGTCCGGAACCGAATCTGGCTGCGCTCGCCGGTTAGGGAGTAGCCAGCGGCGCCGACCATGCGTCGTATCCGTAGACGTTCTCGATCTCCGCTTTGATCTTTTCCATGTCGTTGAGCCGGGAGATTTGCTGGATGCGCGCCGTGCGGTCTTGCCGGCTGGCCTCATAACGGCGCAGTGCGGCCACGGTCCCATCGCGGTCCACGCCGTCCAGGCAGCGCGACAATACGGCGGCGTCCTCGATCGATGTGGCCGCGCCCTGCGCCATGTAGGGCGTCATCGGGTGGCAGGCGTCGCCGAGCAGCGTGATCCGGCCATCGCCCCATTTCGGCATCGGATCGCGCTCGTACAGCGCCCATTTATGGACTTCCGGCGCGGCCGCCAGTACGGCGCGCACCTGCGGGTGAAAATCCGCGTACGCGTTGCGCAATTGATCGAGGTCGCCCTTGGCGGACCAGGACTCCAATTCGAAGTCGGGCTCGGGTGTGCTGGTGACGAAATAGATCTCGTCGCGGCGCGGATTGACATAATAGATCACGATGTGCCGGTCCGGGCCCCACCATTTGGCGCAATCGTCGATTTCCGCATCGCCCAACAATGCCGCCGGAAACGTCGTGCGGTACGCGACGCGGCCGGTAAAGCGGGCTTTCTCGCCACCCAGCAGGATTTCCCGGACCACCGAATGCACGCCGTCCGCGCCGATCGCGATGTCCGCCTCGGCCCGGCTGCCATCCGCGAAGTGGAGGGTGACGCCGTCGCCGGTCTGGCTCAATCCCACCAGCTTGCAATTTCGATGAACACTGTGGTCCGGCACCGTTCCGGCCAGTGCCGCGTGCAGGTCGCCCCGGTGCATATACAAATACGGCGCGCCATACTTTTCCTCCACGGTGTCGCCGAGCGGCCGCTCCCAGGTGATCTCGCCGGTGTCCGACTGCCGGTTCAGCGCGGCGTCCGGCCGCAGCGCCAGCGTCCGCAACTGTGCTTCCAGGCCCAATTCCCGCAAAACCTTGACCGCGTTTGGGCTCTGCTGAATGCCGGCGCCGAGGCGTTTGAAGGCTTTGGCCTGCTCGTAAATTCGCACGTCATGCCCGACCCGCCGCAGCGTCGCCGCCGCGGCCAGCCCGCCGATGCCCGCGCCTACGATCGCGATTGACAGTCTGTTTCCGGTCAAGCGTCCGTCTCCCGTGGCGATTTGATACTCCAGGGCTTAGTAATATGCGAAATGACGCAGCGATGTCGAAGCCCTCTAATTTCGAACACCGCTGCATTGGTATATGGTTGGCTCTGAAAATCCGCCTCGGAGCAAGGCGATCGGACAATTTCCAGCCTGGGAGCGAGAGGCGTCATGGCGTGCGTATTGGATGGCATCACCGTGCTCGATTTGAGCACCGGACCGGCGGCGGCGCTGGCGACTATGTTCTTGAGCGATCAGGGCGCCCGGGTCATTCGTGTTGTCGATCCCGCGCAATCGCATACGCGCGACGGCGGATATGTGGTCTGGGATCGCGGCAAGGAATGCGTCGCGCTCGATCTCGATGACGCGGCGGCGCAGATTGGCGGCAACCCGATCCCGGCGCCGGATACGGCCGCGGCGCTCTTCCAGCAGTTGGTGGCGGGCGCGGACGTCCTGGTGGACGATTTTGCGCCGAGTGCCGACCGTCAACGCCTGGTGCAACCCAAATGGCTTTCGCGGGTTAACGCGCGCTTGGTGCATTGCTCGATCACGGCCTATGGCAAGCAGGGGCCGCTCAAGGATGAGCCGCCGATCGACGATCTGGTGCTTGCCCGCTTGGGTGTGCTCGGCGGCATGCCGGGATTCCGTCCCGCACCGGTCCACGTGGTACATCCGCTGCCGAGCGCCGGCGCGGCGATCCTGGCGGATATCGGCATTGCGGCGGCGCTGCTGGCGCGTGAGAAGACCGGCCGCGGCCGCGCCGTCGAAACCACGTTGATGGCGGGCGCGCTGCTCTATCACCCGAAAGTCACCGGCGACCACCTGAAGCGTCACGTCTTTCAAACCCACCCCTCCGGCAGCGCGCCGTTCTACAGCGTCTATGAATGCGCGGACGGTAAATGGGTGCAGCTCGGCTGTGTGCATACGCGCTTCATCGCCATCGCGGCCGGTCTGATGGGGATCGGTGACTTGGTCGCGGAGCCGAGGTTCGATGGCGGACGTCCGGCCGGCGCGGAAGAGGACGCGGAGCTGCGCGACGTGCTGACCGGGATTCTTCGCACCAAGCCGTATGGCGAATGGGCCGAGGCGTTCGAGGCCGCCGATGTGCCGTTCGCGCCATCGCGCCTGACCGAGGACGGCATGGCGGACTCGCAGGTGATCCATAACGGCATGGTGGTGTCGCTCGAGGACCCGGAGGTAGGCCCGGTGCTGCAGATGGGCGTGCCGATCCATTTCAGCGAGACGCCGGGGCAGGTGAAAGGCCCTCGGTCCGGTACGGCGCGCTTGGGTCTTCCGGATGGGTATCCGGCCGCGCTTGAAACATCACCATCCGGTCCGGACGCGCCGGACCCGTTGCCGCTATCGGGCATTCGCATTCTCGAAATCACCAACCTGATCGCCGGTCCGACCGGCGGACGGTTGCTCGCCGATCTCGGGGCCGACGTCATCAAGCTCGAGCCGCATGCGGGCGATCTCTCGCGGCCGATCGGGCGGACCTATTTCTACAATATCAATTTCGACAAGCGCTCGGTGTGTGTCGATACGGGGACCGATGCGGGCAAGGAGATGGTGCAGCGGATCGCCGCTTCGGCGGATGCGCTGCTCGCCAATCTGCGACCCCATGCGACCGAACGCATGGGCATCGGGGCCGCGATCAATCCCCGGCTGATCGAAACGCATCTCACCGGATATGGTTGGACCGGCCCTTATGCGCATCGTCCCGGCATCGATCCCCTGGCGCAGGCGCTGATGGGGCTGGAGCGGGCGCAAGGCGGCCCGGACAATCCGCCGGTGTTTCCCGCGCAACTGGCGCCGACCGACTTCACCACCGGCGCGATGGGAACGCTCGGCACGATCCTCGCGATCTATGCGCGGCGGCGCACCGGCGTCGTTCAGCGCGTGGATTGTAATCTGTTGAACGGCGCGGTCGTCCTCAGCTCGGCCTGGTTCGCGCAGTATTCCGGCAAGCCGGTGCGTCCCCTGGCCGATAAGGCGCAGTACGGGTTGGGTCCGTTCCACCGATTGTACCAAGTGCGCGATGGATGGATTTATGTGGTCGCCGAAAGCGAGGATGCGCGGCGTGCGCTGTGTGCGGCGGCCGGATTTGGCGACGCCAATCTCGACGCGGCAGTGCCGGAAGCGGGCCAGCATCCCAATGACACGCAATTTGCGCGGTCTCTTGCGGAGTTCTTCAAGGGACGGGGGCTCGAAGAAACGCTGGCAGCTTTGAACATGGCCGGCGTACCGTGCGCGCCGGCGCAGGCGGGCGACAGCGAATTGTTTCTCGAGGATCCCCATGCGCTGGCGAACGGCATGGTGGCGACGCGGCAGCATCCGTCCGCGGGCACGCTGAGCGTCGCCTGGCGCTATGTCCAATTCGGCAACACCGCGCCGGCGCCGGGCCGCCCGACGCCGTTGCTGGGCGAGCACAACGACGAAGTTCTGCGCGACGTCGGGTATGACGAGGACGCGATCCACCGTCTTCACGCGGATGGGGTCATCAAGACCGAAACCGTATAAGCGCCAAACCGCGCTATTCGGGAAGAAATGTTCCGGCGATTCGCCGCTGCAATACCGGCGCGCGCGCGATCAGTTTCAGCGCGGCGCTCAGCAAGGGCCGGTTCAACGGGTGTGCGGAGGTCACCAGGCGGCGGCCCCGTTCGCTCAGGGCGATGGTTTGCGCGCCGTCCTTGTGGCGGGCGGCGCTATAGCCTTCGAGCCGGCCTTCAGCCATGCAGGCGGCCAATTCGGCGGCGTCGGCAATGCCGAGATTCATGCCGCGGCCGCCGACCGGCGAGTGACAATGCGCGGCGTCGCCGGCCAGGAAGACCCGTCCCCGGGCATACTCATCCACTTGCCGGATCGAGATGTTGAATTTCCCCTCGCGGCGGATATGGGTGACATCCAGATCCAGGGGGAGGGTCGCGAGCGCGTCGTCGGTGTTGGAGATCACCCGATATCGCGTGGCCTCGAGCGGGGCGACCACCGCGACCTTGCCGGCCGGCAGCAGGCACATGGTGAAGACGCCGGCATTGGGCCAATTTTCCGCGTCCACGTCGGCGATCGACCATGTCTCCGGCAGATCGTACCCGGGAAAGTCGAGCTTCAGCGCCTGCCGCGTGGCGCTGCGGACGCCGTCAGCGCCGATCACATGGTCGAACGAACTTTCTTCCCCTTTCCCGGTTTCAACGACGACGCGATTTTCCTCCTGCCGTAATCCGACAAGTTCGGTGCCGTAGCGCACCGTCCCGCCCAGCGCGGTGAAAACGTCGCGCATGGCGTTCTCGGTGCGGTCCTGCGCCAGCGCCAAAACAAAATTGTCTTTGCGGCCGGCGCCGGCCAACGGGATGGAGAGCAGGCATTCCGTGTCCATGAAAAAGCGGACTTCGCGAATCTTGACGCCCTGCGCCAGCAATTTTTCGGTGACGCCCGACGGCGCCAGAAGGCTCAGGCTCCGGGGCAATATGCCGACGGCTCGGGAAAAAGTGGATCCGTCCTGGCGGCGATCGATGACTTCGGCGTGGTCGCCGCGGCGTGTGAGTTCGACCGCCGCGGTAAGGCCGGTCGGGCCTGCGCCCGCGATCAGGACACGCATCCCCGATTTCTTCCTAGTCTTCCGCTGGCAACAGCGCGTGCCGCACCGTCTCGCAGGTCTTGCGAAGATGATCCTTCAGAATGCGCCCCAGCATGGCGCCGTCGCGGCCCTCGAGGGCGGCGAGGATCCGTTC
>JAOTYV010000216.1 GCA_029861675.1 Alphaproteobacteria bacterium | reverse complement strand
ATGCGCCATCACGTGGCACCAATGGCAGGCCGCGTATCCCACCGAAAGAAGGATCGGTTTGTTTTCGGCCTTGGCGCGGGCCAGGGCGTCTTCGCCCCACGCCTGCCAATGCACCGGGTTTTCCCGGTGCTGTTGCAAGTAGGGGCTGGTTTCGAGGTGCAAGCGGTTTTCGCCCATGTCGCCCTGTCTTTCCCGTTTCTGCCGTTGCCGCTCCCGTCCCGCCGCTGTAGCGTGCGCGCGGCGCCGTGATCCGGGGGGTGCCGTCCATCTTTACCGGGGGTGGCCGGTCGGGTCACTCTATTTGTTGGCGGATGTCCGGCGCGGGAGGCGCGCGATGGCGCAGACGATTTACGCATTGGCGAGCGGGGCGGGCCGCGCGGGCGTCGCGGTTATTCGGCTATCCGGGCCGGAGGCGCTGGCGACCCTCAAGGCGTTGTCCGGCGACGCGCCGGCGGCGGCCCGCATGCTGCGGCGGGTACGGCTGGCGGATCCGGAGACGGGCGCGGCGCTGGATGACGGCATGGCGGTCGCGTTTCCGGGACCGCACAGCTATACCGGCGAGGATGTGGTTGAGCTGCATATGCATGGCGGCACGGCGGTGCTGGCTTCGATTCTGGAGGCGCTCGGCCGGCGGCCGGGCTTGCGGCTGGCCGAGCCGGGCGAGTTCACCCGGCGGGCCGTGTTCGCGGGCAAGATGGATTTGACCGCCGCGGAGGGGTTACTCGATCTGATCGAGGCGGAGACCGATGCCCAGCGGCGGCAGGCGCTGCGCCAGGCGGACGGCGCGCTCGGCCGGTTGTACGACGAATGGCGGGCGGCGTTGGTCGGCGCGTTGGCGCATCTCGAGGCGGAGATCGATTTCCCCGACGAAGGTCTGCCGGATGATTTGGCCGCGTCGGTTCGGCAGGAGTTGGCGGCGCTGGAAGATACGATGGCGCGGCATCTGGATGACGACCGCCGCGGCGAAAGGCTGCGGCAGGGGGTGCGGATTGCCATTGTCGGGCCGCCGAACGCCGGCAAGTCGAGCTTGTTGAACCTGCTTGCGCAACGGGATGCGGCGATTGTCGCGGCCACGGCCGGCACCACGCGGGATGTGATCGAGGTTCGCTTGGACCTGGGTGGCTATCCGGTGTTGCTGGGCGATACCGCCGGCATTCGCGATGCCGCCGATGAGATCGAGGCGGAGGGCGTGCGGCGCGCGCGAAAATGGGCCGAGGAAGCCGACCTTAAAATCGTGGTTCTCGCCGCGGATGGCCGGCGTGGCGACGCGCCGGAGGGCGGGGACGGTGCGGTGGCGGATCTGATCGACGGCGACACCGCGCTGGTCATCAACAAGATCGATTTGCGGCCCCCGGCCGAAATGCCCGCCACGCCAGCGCTTGGAATTTTTCCACTATCGGTTCGGACCGGCCAGGGGGTGGACGCGTTTCTGTCCGCGCTGGGGGCGGCGGTTCAGCAACGCATCGGTCTTGGCGACGCCCCGTTGGTCACCCGGGCGCGGCATCGCGACGCGGTGCTCGAGTGCCGGGCGGCATTGGCACGGGCGGCGGTCGCGGCGTTGCCGGAATTGGCGGCGGAAGATCTTCGCCTGGCGGTGCGCGCACTCGGGCGGATTACCGGGGCGGTCGATGTGGAGGAGTTGCTGGATGTCATCTTTCGGGACTTCTGCATCGGCAAGTAACCGGGCTGAGGTCGCCCGTGTTAACCGCGATGTTTCACGTGAAACATGCCGGCGGGCGGTGCCCGCGCGATCCCCGCCGAAGCCGTCGCGGGTGGGCGGAATTGCGCCATAACGCTTTGACATCGCAAGGGCGAAACCCTAATGTCCGCGCCATGATGAAGCAGTGTTGGGACGTCATCGTGGTGGGCGGCGGGCATGCCGGGTGTGAGGCGGCGGCAGCCGCCGCGCGACTTGGCGCCGCGACCTTGCTGGTGACCCACAAGCGCCACACCATCGGTGAAATGTCCTGCAATCCGGCGATCGGTGGGCTCGCCAAGGGGCATCTGGTGCGCGAGATCGATGCGCTGGACGGGGTGATGGCGCGCGCCATCGACCGCGCGGGCATTCAGTTCCGCATGCTCAATCGCAGCAAGGGGCCGGCGGTTCGCGGGCCGCGCGCGCAGGCGGATCGCGCCCTGTATCGTCAGGCGATGCAGGCGGTCTTGCGGGATCAGGAAAATCTGGAGATTGCCGAGGCGGCGGTGGAGGATATTTCCCGGGATCGGGAAGGCCGGGTCGCGGGCGTGGTGGCGGGCGACGGCCGCCGTTTTCCGGCGCCCCGGGTCGTGCTGACCACGGGGACGTTTTTGCGGGGTCTGATTCATATCGGCGAGCGGACCATCCCGGCGGGCCGGGCCGGCGAGGCGGCGACGTACGGTTTGTCGGATACGCTGGCCCAGGCGGGCTTCGGTCTCGGGCGGCTCAAGACCGGCACGCCGCCGCGGCTGGATGGCCGGACGATCGATTGGGCCGGCTTGCAGGCGCAGCCGGGGGATGATCCGCCGGTGCCGTTCTCTTATATGACGCGGCAAATCGAGACGCCGCAGATCGCCTGCCACATTACCTATACGGGCGCCGCCGGCCATGCGCTGATCCGCGCGAACATCGATCGCGCACCGGTGTATTCGGGACAGATCGACGGGCAGGGGCCGCGCTACTGCCCCTCGATCGAAGACAAGGTCATGCGGTTCGCCGACAAATCACGGCACCAGATATTTCTGGAACCCGAGGGTCTGGACGACCACACCGTTTATCCCAACGGCATCTCGACGTCCTTGCCGGAAGACGTTCAGCTTGGGTTGCTAAAAACCATCCCGGGCCTGGAGCGCGCAGTGATGCTGCGGCCGGGCTATGCGATCGAATATGATTATGTCGATCCGCGGGAATTGCGGCCGAGCCTGGAGACGCGGCGCATCCCGGGTCTGTACTTTGCCGGACAGATCAATGGTACCACCGGCTATGAGGAGGCCGCCGCCCAGGGATTGATGGCCGGGCTCAACGCCGCGCGGGCGGCGGGGGGCGAAACCGAACCGCTAACGCTCGACCGGGCGGTCGGGTATATCGGTGTGCTGATCGACGATCTCGTGACCAGGGGCACCGATGAGCCCTACCGGATGTTCACATCGCGGGCCGAGTACCGGCTCCGGCTGCGCGCCGACAATGCGGATCAGCGGCTGTCGCCCATCGGCGCCCGGATCGGCTGCCTATCGGCGGAACGGCTCCGGCATTGGGAGGCGAAGCGGGCCGCGCTGGAGGCGGCGCGCCAGTTCGCCGCGACCGTGACGGCGAGCCCACGGCAGCTCGCCGCGCAGGGAATGGCCATCAGCCAGGATGGGGCGGTGCGGACCGCCGCGGCCCTGCTCGCCTTCCCCGGGGTGACCGTGACGGGGCTCCGGGCGATCTGGCCGGAATTTGGCCAATTCGGGCCGGAGGTCGCCGAGCAGCTGGAGATCGACGCGCTGTATGCCGCCTATATCGCGCGGCAGGATGCGGATATCCGGGCCTACCGGCGGGACGAGGCCCTGGCCTTGCCGGCGGATCTGAATTATGCGGACGTCGGAAGCCTGTCCAATGAAGCGCGCGAAAAGCTGGCGGCGTCCCGGCCGGGAACGCTCGCCGCGGCGGCACGCATCTCGGGCATCACGCCGGCCGCCCTGGTGGCGTTGTTGCGCCATGTGAAGCGGGACACCAGCCGGATTGCCGGCTGAACCGCTCACGCCTGCGGCCTTCGCGGCCCATGCCGGCGTTTCACGTGAAACATTGGCCCGGCTCCAACTCTATGCCGATCTGCTGTGCAAATGGCAGAAAGCCATCAATCTGGTGAGCAACGCCTCGCTCGGCGATCTCTGGCGCCGCCATATTTGGGATTCGGCGCAGCTGCTGCCGCACATTCCGGCGGGTACCCGGAGCCTGCTCGATCTCGGCAGCGGCGCGGGATTTCCCGGGCTGGTGCTGGCAATCATGGGGGTCGAAGGCGTCGTCCTGGTCGAGTCGGATAAACGGAAATGCGCTTTTTTGCGCGAGGCGGCGCGCGTGGCCGGCGCGGCGGTGGTTATTCATGACCGGCGGATTGAAGATTTAGGGGATGAAATTCCGCCCGCTGATGTTATAACGGCACGGGCGGTCGCCTCTCTTCCATTGCTTTTAGAGCGCATTAAATTATATATGGTACCGAATACAGTGTGTCTCTTTCACAAAGGGAAGAATGTGGACGCGGAATTGGCCGAAATTCGGCAAAGCTGGGCCGGAGACATAGAAAAAATTCCAAGCGTGACTGACGCCGGCGGTGTCATAATTCGGATGAAGGGCAAACCAAATGTGGAATTCGATAATGTCGGATGCTGATCGGACGTCGGGCGATGGGGGCGGCGCGGCCGGCATGACACGGCCGCGAATCGTCTCCGTCGCCAATCAGAAAGGCGGTGTCGGCAAGACCACCACGACGGTCAATTTGGCGACTGCCATGGCCGCGGTACAGAAACGGGTCTTGGTGCTCGATTTCGATCCGCAGGGCAATGCGAGCACCGGGCTCGGGATTGGTCGTTCCGACCGCGAAACGAACACCTATGATTTGCTGATGAACGAGGCGACCCTCGACGCGGCAAAAATCAAGACCAAGATCCCCGGTCTCGATATCGTACCGTCCTCGGTGCATCTCGCGGGCGCGGAACTGGAACTGGTGCAGCAGGACCGCCGGGAATTCCGCCTATCGGACGCGCTGGCCGCGGCCCGCGGTTATGACTTTGTGCTCATTGATTGCCCGCCATCCCTTAACTTATTGACATTGAACGCACTTTGCGCCGCCGACGCGGTGCTGGTGCCGCTTCAGGTCGAATTCTACGCGCTTGAAGGGCTCAGCCACCTGGTCAGCACGATCGAGCGGGTGCGCCGCGCCTTCAATCCGTCGCTGGAAATTCTCGGCGTGGTGCTGACCATGTTCGACAAGCGTAACAACCTGTCCGAAATGGTCGAAGCCGATGTGCGAGCGCATTTCGGCGACAAGGTCTACAAGACCATTATTCCCCGCAACGTCCGGGTGTCGGAGGCGCCGTCGCACGGCAAACCGGTCCTGCTGTACGACTGGCGCTGCGCCGGCAGTCAAGCCTACATCCACCTGGCCAGCGAGATTCTCAAACGGGAATCCGGGATGGCCGCGTGATGGCTGCGGACGGAGAAGAGGGCAAACGCCGGGGTCTCGGACGCGGATTGTCGGCATTGTTCGGCGAAGAGGCGGCCATGCCCGAAGCGGGCGCCGCGGGCGCGCCGGGCACCGCGCCGGTCGGCAGGCTCCACCCCGGGCCGTTTCAGCCGCGCCAGTATTTCGACGAGGAAAGCCTGGCGGCGCTGGCCGACTCGGTACGCGAAAAAGGCGTGCTGGAGCCGATTCTGGTGCGGTCTCATCCGGATCGCGCCGGCGATTTTCAAATAATCGCGGGCGAGCGGCGCTGGCGCGCGGCGCAAATCGCCCGGCTGCACGATGTGCCGATCGTCGAGCGCGAGATCGGCGACCGCGAGGCGCTGGAAATCGCGCTGGTCGAAAACATTCATCGCGACGATTTGTCGGCGCTCGAAGAGGCCGAGGGGTTCCGCCGCCTGGTCGACGATTTCGGGCATACCCAGGAGGCCTTGGCCCAGGCGGTCGGCAAAAGCCGCAGCCATATCGCCAACACGTTGCGCCTGCTGACGTTGCCCGATTCCGTGCAACGGCAAATCCGCGAGCGGGAATTGAGCGCCGGGCATGCGCGCGCCTTGATCAACGCGGAGGAACCGGAGACGCTGGCGCGGGAAATCATCGCCAAAGGGCTGAATGTGCGCCAGGCCGAAGCGCTCGCCCGCCGCGGCAAGGCCGCCGGCGCCGATGGCGGAGGGCGGCCCCGCGGCCGGCCGCCGAAACAGTCCAAGGATCCGAACACCGCGGCGCTGGAACGCGACCTGAGCGGTATGCTCGGGCTGCGTGTCCAGATCGAGGAGCGCGGCGAGGGCGGGTTGCTGACGATCCGTTATGAATCGCTGGAACAACTCGACGATCTGCTGCAGCGGCTTTCCACCGACGGGCAGGGCTAGGGCAAATCCCGAGCGAACCGAAACGGTTCGCGACGCCGTATTTGCGTAAAAACAAAGAGATAGCCCATTTCACTTGAGGCATTCTAAACAAGAAATGGGTTATCCGGCCCCGCCGTCACTCCAATTTCGGTTAGCCCGGCCGCCGTCCCTGGCGCGCCAGCGCGGCGATTTGCATCAACGCCCGGCCGCACAGCGCCGCATCGGGCATTCCCGTGGTCTTGCAGCCGCGCTCCGCCGTCATGGTGAGATCGAGCGCGCGCGCGACGCGGCGGCCCTGCCAGATGCGCGCCTGCCGCACGAATTGAGCCGTGCGCTTGAAAAATACCGGCGGCCGCAGTGCCTTAACCGCCTGCGCCGGCGGCTCCCCGGCAGCGACACGCGCGGCAACCGCCTGCAATCGCAAAAGATGCCCGGAAATGGCGCGCAGCACCGCCACCGGGCTGACCCCTTCCTGCATGCTCTTGGCATAGGCTCGGTCGAGCGCACCGGCCTCGCCATCGGTGGCGGCATAGACCACGTCGTCGAGCGACAGCGCGGCGCTGTCGCCGACCACCGCCATGGCGTCTTCGACGGATATTGTGCCCCCCTCGCCGGCGTACAGGGCGAGTTTCTCCAGCTCGGACCGGCTGAGGCCGCGATCGGCCCCGAGATTTGCGACCAAATAGTCGATCGCTTGCGGTGCGGCGGTGACATTGGACGCCGCGAAAACTTCATGCGCCAACTGTTCCAGGCCGCGGCTGTCGTCCGCATAGCACGGCAACGCCGCCATATCCTTGGCCGATTCGAAGAACCGCCGCATGGCGGAGCGCGGGGTGAGTTCGCCGGCCTGCATCACCACGAGGCTGTCGCCGGTCGGCGCCACGGCCATGGCTTCCACCGCCTTGAGGGCGCGGTCCGTCGCATCGCGCACGCGCACCAGCCGGCGCCCGCCGGTCAGCGCCATCGCCGCCGCCTCATCCGCAAGCCGTGCGGGATCGTCGGCAAGTCCGTCCCCGGCCAAATCCGCGACCAGGAATGGGTCGGTCAAATCCGCCACCACGGTTTTGGCGATCGTCTCGGCGCGTTCGCGCACCAGGCCGGTGTCGGGCCCGTAGATGAGAACCGCGCGCACCGCCGGGTCGGGGCTGCGCAGGAAGGCATCGGTCCGGGACGCGGAGAGTTTCATGGCGGTTTCAACCGCTGTTCGACTTAAAATAAATGCCGAGCCGAAGCTTGATCGAATCGCTGATTTCCCGCACCGCGCGCTCCGCTGCATCGGCTTCGGCGCTCAGGGTCGCAAACTCTGAATCGGCAATGTTGTAGCTGTTGACCGACCGTTCCCGGCCTTGCATCAGCAGCTTGCCGCCCGGCGTGGCGGTGAGTTTGAAAGTTGCCACCACGGTCAGCCGTGCGCGGGTCGCTTCTTCGGTGATGCGCAGGCCGGTCTCGGTTTTGGACACGGCCAAGTTGGTGCGCAAGGCATAGGCCGGCGTCGACGGCCGCCCGCCCGGGTTGAGCCGGTCGAGCAACAGGTTGTGCATCTGCTGGCCAAGCCGGTCATAGCGGCGCTTGCGCGCGATCACATTGTAAATTTTGATTTGCGCCATCGCCTGCGTGGCGCCGGGGGTATCGGGCGCGGACTTGTAGAGCGGCCGGAAGCCGCAGGCGGTGACCAGCGATAGGCCGGTAAGCTGTCCCACTCGCGTCACGACCCGGCGGCGCGATAGAAAAATCGATCCGTGGTCGCTATACGACGACATTGATCACCTTCTTGGGCACGACGATGACCTTGCGCGGCGCGTTGCCGTCCAATAATTTCTGGATCGCATCCAGCGCCAACGCCGCAGTTTCCGCCGCTTCGCGGGTGGCGTCGGGCGCCAGCTCGACGGTGCCGCGCAGCTTGCCGTTGACTTGAACTGCCATGGTAACCGACTCCTCGGCGATCAGCGCCGGGTCGAAGTCCGGCCATGGCGTGTCGACCAGCGGGGTTTCATGGCCGAGCTGCTGCCAGAGTTCTTCGGCGAGGTGCGGCATGATCGGCCCGATCAGGCGTGCCGTCGTGTCGAGCCCGGTGCGGCGTACCCAGGCGATGTCGTCGGCGTCGCCTTTAAGATCGCCCAGCCCATTGGTCAATTCGCGAATTCGGGCGACCGCCTTGTTAAAATGAAACCGATCCAGGTCGTTGCCGACGTCGGCGATCGTCCGGTGAATGTCGCGCAACGCCGCCATCGCAATGTCGCCCAAAGCGGCGGGTCGTGGCGCATCCCCCGGCGCCAGCGCGCCCGGCGGCGTGACGAAGAGGCGCCACAACCGGTTAACGTAACGCCACGTCGCATCGATTCCTGACACGGTCCATTCCAAATCGCGGTCCGGCGGGCTGTCGGACAGCATGTAGAGCCGCGCCGTATCGGCGCCGTAGCTCTCGATGATCGCCGCCGGATCGACCACGTTCTTCTTGGACTT
>JAOTYV010000215.1 GCA_029861675.1 Alphaproteobacteria bacterium | reverse complement strand
TTATTGTCGGCGTTCGGGAGAAGGCACAGCTCGAAGCGCTGGCCGCGGAAATCAGCATCCCGCTCTTCCTCGGCGGCGTACCGGCGGATTTGCTCGATCGAGACTATTTGGCCAGCCAGGGCGTCCGAATTTGCCTGCAGGGTCATCATCCGATCATGGCCGGCATTCGTGCCGTTCACGACACGCTGAAGGCATTGCGCGAGGGCACGCCGCCCTCCGAGATCAAATCCGTCGCGCCGCCTGATCTCATGAAGCAGGTCACGCGCGACGCCGACCACAAGCGGTGGATGGAGTCTTTCCTCGGCGGCGGCGGCTGATCCGGGCGGCGCCTCGGTTGACCGGCGTCAAAGCTGAATCGACTTTACCTCGAGAAATTCCTCGAGGCCGAATTCGCCGAATTCCCGGCCGATCCCCGACTGTTTGTAGCCGCCGAACGGCGCCGACGGGTTGAAGGCGCCGCCGTTGATATCGACCATGCCGGTCCGCAGGCGCCGGGCGACGCGCAACGCCCGGTCCTGATCCGCGGACCACACGCCGCCGGACAGACCGTAGAGCGAGTCATTGGCGATCGCGACGGCATCATCCTCGTCCTTGTAGGTGAGGATCGACAGAACCGGGCCAAAGATTTCTTCCTGCGCGATCGTCGACTCCGGTGCGACGCGGCCGAACACGGTCGGCTGAACGAAATACCCTTGGTCCTGACCGGCCGGCGTGTCCGGGCCGCCGCATAACAGCTCCGCGCCCTCGTCGACCCCTTGCTTGATATAGCGCTGCACGCGTTCCCGCTGCGCCGCCGAGACCAGCGGGCCGAGCCGGGTGCCGTCCTCGGTCGGATCGCCGACCGTCCAGCCGGCCGCGACTTGTTTGGCCAATTCCGCCACTTCGTCATAGCGGTTTTCGGGGATCAGCATTCTCGTGTGCGCGGTGCAGGTCTGACCCGAATTCAGGTAGCACGCGCCGAAGACGCCCTTCACCGCTTTCGTCATATCGGCGTCGTCCAGCAGGATCGCCGCCGACTTGCCGCCGAGTTCCAGCGTGACGCGTTTGACGGTCGCCGCGGCCAATTCGGAGACGCGCCGCCCGGCCCGGGTCGATCCGGTGAACGAGACCATGTCGATTTCCTTGTGCCGCGCGATGGCTTCGCCGACCACCGGGCCTTCGCCGTTGACCAGATTGAAAACGCCCGCCGGCAGCCTTGTCCCGGCAATGACTTCCGCCAGGATGATGGCGTTTAACGGGGCGACTTCGCTCGGCTTCAGGACGACGGTGCAGCCGGCGGCGAGTGCCGGCGCCACCTTTGCGGCGATTTGATGCAGAGGGTAGTTCCAGGGAGTGATGCAGCCGACGACGCCGACCGCCTCGCGCACGATTCGGGAATTCCGGATGTCCTGTTCGAATTCATAGGCGGACAACACCTTGGCCATGCCCTTGAACTGGCCGATCGGCGATCCCGCTTGGATGATCTTCGACAATTTTATCGGCATGCCGACTTCGGCCGTGATGGTTTCCGCAATCTCGTCGGCCCGCGCGGCGAGTCCTTCGTGGATTTCCAACAGGACCGCGGCCCGTTCGGCGGGCGGGGTCGTGGACCAACCCTCGAATGCCGCGCGCGCGGCCCGTGCCGCGGCATCGATATCCTCGGCGGTGCCCGATGGGACACGGCCAATCCGTTGTTCGGTCGCGGGGTTGAGGACATCGATGGAATTCTTGGCCGTACCGGCAACCCACTTGCCGCCGATGAAATGTGTCTCGTAATCGCGCATATTCGCTCTCTGCTGTTGGCCGTCCGGCGGCAAGGGATATTGCCGCGATCCACGATACCATTTTGCATCGCTGCCGCTCGGGCTATTTGTGCCGTGGCACGCGGTTGGTACAGTTTGGATGCCACGTGCACAACAGGGAGCGCATTTGAAATGAAGCGCGAGTCGGGCAAGTCTCCGGCGGCCGCCACGCAGGATGTTGAGCGGCCGGTCAAGGCGGGACAATTCGAAATGGAATGGGGCAGCGACGTGGCCGCCCACATGCTGCGGGAATTGGACGTTCCGTATATTGCGCTCAACCCCGGCGCCAGCTATCGCGGATTTCACGACAGCCTGGTGAACTACCTCGGCAATCGGGACCCGCAGATGCTGGTGGTCCTGCATGAAGAACATGCCGTCGCCATGGCGCACGGCTATGCCAAGGTGACGGGGGAGCCGATGGCCGTCGCGCTGCACAGCAATGTCGGGCTAATGCACGCCACAATGGCAATCTTCAACGCGTGGTGTGACCGGGTGCCGATTCTGATGCTGGGCGCGACCGGGCCGGTCGATGCGGCGCAACGGCGGCCCTGGATCGAATGGATCCATACCGCAAAGGACCAAGGTGCGCTGATCCGCGACTATGTAAAATGGGACGACCAGCCGGCCTCCGCCGGTGCGCTGGTCGAATCCATGTTGCGGGCATGGCAGATCATGCGCACCGCGCCACGGGCGCCCGTCTATGTCTGTCTCGACATGGGCTTGCAGGAAACCAAACTCGACGCCGCGCCGCCGATCCCGGCGGTGTCGCGCTTCGGTCCCGGGGAGTCGCCGGCGCCTGCGCCCGACGCCGTCGGCGCGGCGGTGAAAATGCTGAGAGGGGCGGAGCGTCCGCTGATTATGGCCGGCCGCGTGTCGCGCGACCCGTCGGACTGGCAGCGCAGGATCGAGCTTGCGGAACTGTTGGATGCGCGCGTGGTGACGGATTTGAAAGCCGGCGCCGCCTTTCCGACGGACCACCCGCTGCATGTTGTCCCGCCGATCAAACGGCCGGGCAAGGCGGCTAGCGAAGTGCTTGCGGCGGCGGATGTATTATTGGCGCTCGACTGGATCGATCCGGTCGGCACGTTCCAACTCGCCACGGGCGAAGCGGCGATTGACGCCAAAATGATCAACTGCTCGGTGGACGCCTATATTCACAACGGCTGGTCGATGGACCATCACCTGTTGCCGCCGGCCGACATTCGGCTGCTCAGCGAACCGGATATCGCGGTATCGGCGCTGCTCGCGGAATTGAAGACGCAAGGCAAACGGTCTAAATCCGGCTGGTCCGGCGGACCGGAAATCGCAGACGGCGGCAGCCCCCGCATTGAGGGCGAGCTGGACTATCATGATATGGCCGAAGCGCTGACCGGCGCGCTCGATGGCCGGCCCTCCTCTCTGATCCGCGTGCCGCTTGGCTGGCCCGGCGATGCGTTGCATTTCCGCGATCCGCTCGATTTTATTGGCGGTGACGGCGGTGCCGGCATCGGCTCGGGCCCCGGGATGGCGGTCGGCGGGGCACTGGCGCTGCGCGGGTCCGGTCGGCTGCCGATTGCAATTCTTGGGGACGGCGACACGCTGATGGGATTGACGGCGCTTTGGACTGCAACCAAGTACCGCATTCCGCTGCTGGTCATCGTGGCCAACAACCGGTCGTATTTCAACGACGAGCTGCATCAGGAACGGGTGGCCGATGGCCGCGACAGGCCGCCGGAGAATCGCTGGATCGGACAGCGGATCGAAGATCCGGACCCGAATTTCGTTCAACTCGCCGCCGGGTTCGGTTGGGAGGGCGAAGGACCGGTCAATTCGTCGCAAGCTCTTTCCAAAGCCTTGGTGCGGGGTGTAGAAAGGGTGGAGGCGGGTGGCTGCTACCTGATCGACGTAGAGGTCGCCCGGTATTATGGTGCATAGTCCAACACCCGAAGCGCCGCTCGTCGGCAGTGTGAGAGCCGGTGATCGGATTCCAGTCCTTTGATTGTATTTACGCCAAGCCATGGCGGGCGAGGCCCGCACCGGTATTAGCAAGAATGCAGTGGTCGGATTAGGGTATGGGCGACGGGCACGACGGACAAAAAACGGTAGGGAGTAGCATGGTCGAAATGCGGTATGAAGCGCCGGAATCGCTGGATGCGGCAGTAGCACTGCTCGCCGGATCAAAAGGTGAGGCACGGGTTTTGGCGGGCGGCACGGACCTCTTGGTTCAGTTGCGCGCGGATATGATCGAGCCGGCGCTGGTCGTCGATGTGAAACGAATCAAGGAACTTTGTCAGATCAAGGCCGAGAAGGGCGGATTTCGCGTCGGCGCCGCGGTGAGCGGCGCGGTGCTGAACGAGCATCCTAAATTCAAGACGGTCTGGCCCGGCGTTGCCGAGGCGTTTGACCTGATCGGGTCGACGCAGATTCAGGGGCGCGCCTCGATGGGCGGGAACCTCTGCAATGCATCGCCGGCAGCGGATAGCGTTCCCGCGCTGATTGCGGCAGAAGCGATCGCCACCGTGGTGGGCCCGAAAGGCTCCCGCGACGTTCCGGTGGAAAAAATCGTGACCGGCCCCGGCAAGACCTCGCTCAAGAAAGGCGAGATCGTCGCTTCCTTCCTGTTTCCGGCCCGGCCGAAGCATTCCAGCGACGCCTATCTTCGGTTCATTCCGCGGACCGAGATGGATATCGCCGTGGTCGGTGTGGGGGTGAGCCTGACCCTTGACGGCAAGGGCGTCTGCACCGCGGCGCGGGTTTCGCTCGGCGCCGTAGCGCCGACACCGTTGCTGGTGGCGGATGCCGCAAAGGCCCTGATCGGAACCACGCTGGACGATGACGCGATGGCGGCATTGGCCAAGGCGGCAAGCGCTGCTTGCAACCCGATCGACGACAAACGCGGAACCATCGAATACCGCATCAAGGTTGCCGGCGTCCTGGCGCGCCGCACGGCTCAGATTGCGCTCGAGCGCGCGAGGGAGAACTAATGTCCAAAACTCATGTTTCCACGACGATCAACGGAGATCCGGTCGAATTCCTGTGCGAACCGGAACAGACCCTGCTCGACGTCCTGCGCGACGAGCTGTATCTCACCGGCAGCAAGGAAGGCTGTGCATCGGGCGATTGCGGCGCGTGCAGCGTCATGCTCGACGGCCGGCTGGTGTGCAGCTGCCTCGTGCTGGGCCCCGAACTGAACGGGCGTACGGTCGAGACCATCGAAGGCATGGCCACGGGCGATCAACTGCACCCGCTGCAGCAGAAGTTTCTCGAACATGCGGCACTGCAATGTGGCATTTGCACGCCGGGATTCCTCGTCGCGGCGAAGGCCTTGCTGGAGAAAAACCCGGACCCGACGGAGACGGAAGTACGGTACTGGCTCGCCGGCAATCTGTGCCGTTGCACCGGGTATGACAAGATCATCCGGGCCGTGCTCGACACGGCGTCGGAGATGAGAGGTAGCTGACCATGTCGCAAGCGCTGAAGTTGGATGACAAAGCCCAGGAGTTGAAATGGGTCGGAACTCGTCCGGTGCGGCCGGACGGTGTCGACAAGGTAACCGGCCGCGCCAAATTCGGTGCTGATTTCAATGTGCCCGGCATGCTGACGGGCAAGGTGCTGCGCAGCCCGCATCCCCATGCCCTGATCAAGTCGATCGACACCTCGAAGGCCGAGGCGCTGCCGGGCGTCAAGGCGGTCATCACCCGCGACGATATGCAGGATATGGCGTCCGAATTCGTCCCGGCGGGTGAGATGCTCGTCAACTACCGGGACATGGTGCGCAATGTCATGGCCCGCGAGAAATCGCTGTATGACGGGCATGCGGTGGCGGCGGTGGCGGCGACCAATGCCGCGGTCGCCCTGAAGGCGCTCAAGCTCATCAAGGTGGAATACGAGCCCCTGCCGCACGTCATCGACGTGCTCGAGGCGATGAAACCCGATGCGCCCCTGCTGCATGACGACATGATTACCGAGGGCGTCGAGCCGAAACCGTCCAAGGCATCGAATGTCTCGAAGCGGGTCGAATTCGGTCTCGGCGATGTCGCGGCCGGCTTCGATAAGGCCGATGTCATTATCGAGCGCGCCTTCGACACCAAGCCGGTGCATCAAGGCTATATCGAACCGCATGCCTGCGTCGCCAGTTATACGGAAGACGGCCAGGCGGAGCTCTGGTGTTCGACGCAAGGCCATTTCGTGGTGCGTACCCATTGCGCCCGCATGCTCGGCATGGACGTTTCCAAAATCCGCGTCACGGCGTCGGAAATCGGCGGCGGCTTTGGCGGCAAGACGGTCGTTTATCTGGAACCCCTGGCGCTCGCGCTGTCGCGCAAATCGGGCGCGCCGGTCAAGATGGTGATGTCGCGGGATGAAGTCTTTCGCGCGACCGGTCCCACGTCGGGCGCCCATGTTTGGGTCAAGGTCGGCGCCACCAAGGACGGGCGGATCACCGCCGCCGAGGCGGAACTGAAATATCAAGCCGGGGCATTCCAAGGGTCGCCGGTGCAGCCGGGCTGCATGTGCGCCTTCGCGCCCTATGATCTCGAAAACGTCAAGGTTGTCGGCTACGACGTGGTGACCAACCGGCCGAAAGTGGCGGCCTATCGGGCGCCGGGCGGACCGATTTCCGAATATGGCGTCGAATGCGTGATCGACGAGTTGGCCCGGAAACTCGATCTGGATCCGGTCGAGTTCCGGCTTCAGAACGCTGCCAAGGAAGGCACCCATGCGGCCTATGGCCCGAAATTCGGGCCCATCGGTCTGGTCGAGACTCTCGATGCCGTCAAATCGCATGACCATTACAAGACCAAGCTCGGCCCGAACCAGGGCCGCGGCGTCGCCTCGGGTTTCTGGTTCAACATCGGCGGCGAGACGTGCGTCGCGCTCAATATCAATGAGGACGGTTCGGCAACGCTGATGGCCGGCACGCCGGATATCGGCGGGTCGCGGGCGTCGCTCGCGCTGATGGCGGCGGAGACGCTGGGCATCGACTATGACAAGGTGCGCCCGATCATCGGCGACACCAGTTCGCTCGGCTATACCTTCCTGACCGGCGGTAGCCGCGCCACGTTTTCGAGCGGCATGGCGACGGTCGAGGCGGCACAGGAAGCGATCCGGGAACTCTGCGTGCGCGCCGCCAAGATCTGGGAAATTCCCGAGGATGCGGTCGTCTGGGAAGACGGGCACGCGAAACCCGCGGGCAAGAACGCCGGAGATTTCGAGCCGATGTCGCTGGCGGATATCGCCAAGATGGCGGGCAAGACCGGTGGCCCGATCGTGGGCTACACCAAGATCAACGCCCAGGGCGCGGCCCCCAGTTTCGGCACCCACCTCGTCGATGTGGAAGTCGACAAGGAACTCGGCCGGGTGACCGTGGTGCGCTATACGGTGGTGCAGGATGCGGGCAAGGCCGTGCATCCCGCCTATGTGGAAGGCCAGTTCCAGGGCGGCGCGGTGCAGGGCATTGGCTGGGCGCTCAACGAGGAATACGTCTATGGCAAGGATGGCCGGATGCAGAACCCCGGCTTCCTCGACTATCGGATTCCGGTGGCCTCCGACGTGCCGATGATCGATACCGTGATCGTCGAGGTGCCGAACCCGCGTCATCCCTATGGTGTGCGGGGCGTCGGCGAAACGCCGATCATTCCGCCGATGGCTGCTATCGCCAATGCGGTGGCGGACGCTCTCGGCATCCGGTTCTCGGAGCTGCCGATGTCGCCGCCCAAGGTGCTGAAGGCGATCGAGGCCGCGAACGGCGCCGGAGACTGAGCCGGTGTCCCGGGTCGTGCTTACCGGGAACCTGAAGCAGTATACCGGCGGCGTGACCGAGCTGGAGCTGGAGTCCGCGAATGTCCGCCAGCTGTTTCGGGCGCTCGCCGAACGGTATCCGGCGCTCGCGCCGCATCTGGAAGACGGCCTCGCGGTCGCCATCAACGGCCAGATCTATCAGGAATCCCTGCTGGAGCCGATCCCGCCGGACAGCGAAGTCCACATCCTGCCGCAAATCGCTGGCGGATAGCGGGCAATAATCCGCATCAGTCGCCGGATCCGGAAGCCGCCGCCGTCAGTTTGTCGCGCATGTCCGCCGCGACCTGTCCCGGCGCCCGCTTGGACGGCTCGCCGTAGCCGGCGCCGCCGGGCGTATGGATGACCAACCGTTCGCCGGCCTCGATCGTCTGCGTCCCCTTGCCGCGCAGCACGGTGCCTGACTCCAGGAACACCGCCCCCGGCTGCCCATCCTCGCCGCCATGCCGGCCGCGCGCCGGATGATCGAGCCGCTCGAATCCGGCAAGCAGGTCGAAATCCTTGCCAATTGCGTTCTCGACTTCGATCACCTGGCCCAGCCCGCCGCGGTATTCGCCGTTGCCGGCGGAATCGGTGCGATATTCCTTGCGCCAGAAGATCAGGGGCGCGATCGACTCGTTGATCTCGACCGGCGTGCCCTTGACGCCGCTCGGATAGGCCGTCGCCGACAACCCGTCCCGGTCGGGCCGCGCGCCGGTGCCGCCATTCGTCACCGCAGTGACGGCGAACAGGTGGCTCTGGTTACTGGCGCGGTCGGTTTCGCCCCGGAAGGTCAGATTCCACAGCGCCGACGCGCCTTCCGCCGGGACCCGCTCCGGCGCTGCCTGGTCGAGGCAGCCGAAGACCACGTCCGGCAGCATCTGGCCAACGACATGGCGCGCGCATACCGGCGCCGGGTAGGGCGCGTTAAGGATCGTTCCTTCCGGCGCGGTGACTTTGAAGGGGGCCAAGGAGCCGGCGTTGTT
>JAOTYV010000214.1 GCA_029861675.1 Alphaproteobacteria bacterium | reverse complement strand
TCTATCTTTTTGTTTTTACGCAAATTCGTCGTCGCGAACCGTTGCGGTTCGCGCGGGACTTGCCCTAGGCGGCGTGGCTCGTGGCGGTTTCCGTAAGCAGCGCATAGAGCGCCTCGGCCTTATCGGACCCTCGCAGTTTTTCGCAAATCACCGTGTCCCGGAGCAGCCGGGATACCCGCGCCAGCGCCTTCAGGTGGTCCGCGCCGGCGTTTTCGGGCGCCAGCAACATGAATATCAAGTCGACCGGCCGCTCGTCGATGGCTTCGAAATCGATGGCGGTTTCCAGCCGTGCGAACACGCCATGCAGGCGATCGATTCCGGAAAGTTTGCCGTGCGGAATTGCGATGCCATTGCCGACGCCGGTTGTGCCGAGCCGCTCGCGCTCCAGCAGAACGTCGAAGACAACCCGTTCGTGAAGACCGGTGACCTCGGCCGCATGCTTGGCGAGTTCCTGTAACGCCTGTTTCTTCGACGTGGCGTGAAGATTCGGAACGATTCCATCCGGCGTCAGAAGATCTACGATTTCCATCAATTCGCTCTTTCGCTTGCCGATTGAACCTGGCGCTTAGCCGTCGTCGCTTTTCGGATCGATCCATCCAATATTACCGTCATTCCGCATATACACCATGTTCAACCCGCCATGGGTCAGGCTGCGAAACATCAAGGCCGATTGGTTGGCGAGATCCATTCGCATTACCGCTTCGCCGACCGTCAAGGTTTCGATTTCCGATTCCATCTCGGCAATAATGATCGGCTGGTCGGGTTCGGGATGGTCCTGTACCTCCGGTTCAACTTCCGCTTCCGCGGCCAATACGTATTGCGCCGCGGCAAGGCGCCCTTCGTCATTCCGTCCACGATGATGATCGCGGAGGCGCCTTTTGTATCGACGCAGGCGTTTTCCGACATGCTCGGACGCTTCGTTGAACGACCCATACGGGTCGCCGGAAATGGCATGGCCTTGCACCAAAATGCTCTTGCCCACATGCACCGCAATATCGACGCGGAAAGACGCCCCTTCCTTGGAAAGGGTGACGCTCGCGTCTGTCGGATTTTCGAAATATTTCCCGACGATAGACGGAATTTCGCGCTCGATGTGTTCACGCAACGAAGCGCCCACGTCGAGTTGTTTGCCGTTAATTGTTAGCTGCATTTTCCCCTGTCTCGGGTCGTTAGGCGCCTCTTACATATGCGCAATCTCAGAGCCCGATTCCGAGGAGCCGGACGATAATCAGGCGGCCCTGAGGAGTCAACAGGCTGGGGCGCATACAAGCGGCCGAGCACCACGGAATTATCGGACATTTTACCGCATTTTAAAATGCCTGGTTTTTGATGCGCCGCCGTTGCACGGAGGACGGAATTTTCATGGCTTCGCGATATTTTGCGACGGTCCGGCGCGCGATATCGATTCCATCTATTTTGAGAATTTCCACGATTCGATCGTCCGACAGCACCGCCGTCGGTGCCTCGGCTTCGATCAATGTTTTGATGCGAAATCGCACCGCTTCCGCGGAATGGGTCGTGCCGCCGGTGACATCGCTGATCGCCGCCGAGAAGAAGTATTTCAATTCGAACAGGCCGCGCGGGGTATGGATGTATTTGTTGGACGTTACGCGGCTAACCGTGCTCTCGTGCATCTCGATTTCTTCGGCAATGTCACGCAAGACCAACGGCTTCATATATTCGATGCCCTTGCGGAAAAATTCATCCTGTTGGCGAACGATTTCGCTGGCGACCTTCAGGATGGTGGTCGCGCGCTGGTGCAGCGCCTTGACGAGCCAGTTCGCGGAATGAAAACAGTCGTTGATGTACTCGCGTTCCTGCTTGTTCCGCACGTCACGCCGAATGCGCGCGTAGTATTCACTGTTTACGAGAACGCGGGGCAGGGTTTCCGAATTCAATTCCACGGACCAGCCGCCATCGGGATGCGTCCGCATCAGGATATCCGGCGTCACCGTTTGCACCACTTCGTGATCGAAGGCTTGCGCCGGCTTCGGGTTCAGCGCGCGAATTTCCGCCACCATGTCGGCGAGGTCTTCCGCGTCGACGCCGCAGATTTTGAGCAGCGCGGATTGGTCGTGCTTGGCGAGTAGTTCGAGATTGTCGAGCAGCACCTGCATGGCCGGATCGAGGCGGTCGAGATCGCGCAACTGCAGCGCGAGGCATTCCTTGAGATTGCGGGCGAAAATGCCGGGCGGGTCGAACCGATGCAGACGCTCCAGCACGGTTTCCACGCGCGCAAGCGGACAGCTCAGCCTGTCGGCGACCTGTTCGCAGGTTTCCGTCAGCCAGCCGGATTCATCCAAGGCTTCGATGCAATAGGCGCCGATCAACCGGTCGACCGGGTCGTGCACGTCCATCACCAATTGTTCGGCGAGATGCGCCCGCAGTGTCGGCGCTTCGCTCAGCGTCGCCTCGAGGTCGCCCGTCCGTTCCGAAAAATCGGTGCTCCCGCCGCTGGCCTGGCCGCCGGGACCGAGAGACCCGGCTTCCAGGCCTTGGTAGTCCTGCGGCGGCGCGACCTCGCTGTCGCCGGGACCCGATTCCGACCAGACCGTGTCGTGCTCGATATCCAGCGGACTATTGCTCTCCGCCGGCATGGTGTCCGTATCGGTCATGGCCAACGTATCGGCCCTCAACGAATCCTCGGCCATACCGTCACCCGGCGCGGGTCCGTCTTCAGCGCTGGTGCCGTCCCGCTCCTGCTCCGCCGCGTCGCGATCCTGCTCGGCACGGTCATCGGACTCCAGCATCGGATTTTGTTGGAGTTCTTCTTCCACGTAAGCGGCGAGGTCGGCGCTCGAAAGTTGCAGCAGCTTGATCGCCTGCTGAAGCTGGGGCGTCATCACCAGGGATTGGGATTGCCGCAGGTCCAGTCGCGGTGTCAGGGCCATGGGAGCTTGCTCGGCGCCTAAAGGCTAAACCGATCCCCGAGATAAACGCGTCGCACTTCGGAATTGGCGACGATTTCGTCGGGACTGCCTTCCATCAAGACCTGCCCGTCATGCAGGATGTAGGCCCGGTCGACCAAATCCAATGTCTCGCGAACGTTGTGGTCGGTGATGAGCACGCCGATTCCCCGATCCTTCAAATGCGCAACGAGGTCTCGAATTTCGCGCACCGCAATCGGATCGATGCCGGCCAGCGGTTCATCCAGCAAAATAAAGTATGGCTGCGACGCCAGGGCACGCGCAATTTCCACGCGCCGCCGTTCGCCGCCGGAAAGCGCGATCGCGGAGGTGCGTCTGAGATGGGAGATCGAGAATTCGGCCATCAGCGCTTCTAAAATCGCGTCCCGCCGGCCGGGCTCCGGCTCGACGCATTCGAGCACCGCGCGGATGTTCTGTTCAACCGTGAGGCCTCGAAAAATTGACGGTTCCTGGGGAAGGTATCCGATGCCGAGCCGGGAGCGGCGATACATCGGCAGTGTCGTGATGTCCTGCCCGTCCAAATGGATCGATCCGTAATCCGCGGCAATCAGGCCGGCGATAATATAGAAACACGTGGTCTTGCCGGCGCCGTTAGGACCGAGCAGGCCGACCGCCTCTCCGCGCTGGACATCGAGGCTGACGGCGCGCAGGACCGGCCGTTTCTTGAAGGTCTTGCCCAGGTTGAGTGCGCTGAGGCCCGCATTCGCCGCAACGAGGTGTGGGCCTTCCGCCGTTTGTCCGTCTTTTTGGTCGATCGACATTACCTGCAATCCGCGTGACGCCGTCCGAAATTCGGCGGCTTCAGGGCTTCTTTTTCCGTGTCGGCATTACCAGCCCCGTCGCGCGCCCCTTCAACCGGTATATGCCCGTCTTGAGGTTGACGTCGGCGCACTTGCCCTTCAGCTGATTCTTGCCGCTGGTGATGCTTACACTACCACAAATTGTCGCAATCCCCTTGGCGGGTTCATACACGGCGGTATCTCCGCGCACAATCCCTTTGCGCAGCGACACATGAACGTTTCCGAATGCGTCGATCTGGCGAATGCGCGACCCGCCGAACGGATCCTTGTCTTTTCCCTTTTTCGTGACCGTCTTCGGCTTTGCGGGCTTGGCGGATTTCGAGGTCGCCGGGTCTTCGATATGGGCGGTCATCACGTCGGCCCGTATGCGCTGCGCGTCCCGGACCACCACCGCATTGCCGCGCGCGACGGCGAGACGTTTGGCCTCCCAGTATTCGAGGCTGTCCCGGGCGGTCAGGACGCCCTGCTTGGACCGGAAACGCAATTTCTTGCCCTTCAGGACGAACACGGCCTGATCGATGTCATAGACTGCATTGTCGCCGACCGCTTCCTGCTCGTTCGCGGTGATCCGGACGTTTCCGGTGGCGTCGACACGAAAAATCTCCTGGCCCTTGCCGGTGGGTTTTTCGCGATAGTAGGCGGTCAACAGGTCCGCCTTGATCGTCGCGTTGTCGCGTGATGCGGTGGCGTTGCCGCGTGCGACGTATTTACGTTCGTCGCGGATCCATTCGATTCCGTTGTCGGCGCGGATCGTGACCGGTTGGTTGCCGCCTCGGGAAAACAGGTTTTGCGCCGGCGCCGCGGTCGCCGCCAGCATCGCAATCGCCATCAGAGTTGTGATGGACCCGATGCGGGAGGCCGACAATCCCGGCGCATTCCTCATCCGCCGGGGACCTTGCCGGGATACAGCACGAGCTTCGCTTTGCCGGTGAAGATTACACGCTCTCCGCGATTATGCGCCCGGAATCCCTGCGCCTCGATGCTACCGAACGGTCCTTGTCCCTTGACCGCCGCGTCGCCATGCGCGCTGCCTTTGGCGAGATCGACCGAAATTTCCTGGGTGCGAAATTCGTAGCCGCTATCGTGAAACAAGCTGACATTCCCGATCAATACCAGCTTCTTGGTTTCCTTGTGAAACTTTCCCGCATCCGCCGTTACGGCGACCCAGGCGCCGTTCTCCATCAAGATGTCGGCTTTCGGGCCGGTCAGCGAAATCTTCGGGGATTTGAGGCTGGCCAGGCTGACGGACTCGGACGTAACCGTATAGGGGCGCCGTTTCTCGTCGACGCCGGTATAGACCCCGTTCACCATCGTCAGATTCTTGACGACGCGCTGATCGACCTTCGCCGGCGTGATCGAAAACCGGCGTTGCTGGTCGCTGAACTGCGGCCACATCGCGACGATGACGATAAGTGCGGCGGCGATCGTCGGCAGGAAAACCCGCATGAACCCGACGAAGCGGCCATAGCGGCGCGAGACACGGGTCGACCGGCTGCTGGAGACGTTCAGCTTGCGATAGGTTGACGATACGTCGGACGCTGCGTCCACGGCAATCTCCGCGTTCTTCGCCATCGATTAGGCGACGCCGGCCATAAGGCAGTCGTTCATATGCAGGATGCCGATCGGCACAAGGCTGTCGGTGTCCTTTAAGTCCTCGACGACGAACAAATTCGAAATCGGTCTGTCGCCCATCACCATCGTCGCCATCGCCTCCGCGGCCAGAGCCTGTGGCCGGATCGTGCGCGGCGCGGGCGTCATGATTTCGCCGGCTGATTTATGCAGAATCGAATCGTTCATATGCCGTCGCAAATCACCATCGGTGATGATTCCGATCAGGCGGCGGGAAGCGTCGACGATGCCGATGCAACCCTGGCGTTTTTCGGTCATGACCAGCATCGCTTCGCTCATCGGCGTCTCCGCCTTGGCGAGCGGTATGTCGTCGCCGGTGTGCATCAAATCGGAGACCCGTAAAAGGCTGCTGCCGAGTTTGCCTCCGGGGTGCAGGACCCGGAAATCCTGTGCCGAAAATCCCTTGCGCTCCAACAGGGCGACCGCCAGGGCGTCGCCAATCCCCAGGCTGACGGTGGTTGAGGTGGTCGGCGCCAAACCCATCGGGCAGCCTTCCGGTACTTTCGGCAGGACAAGCACGACGTCGGACATTTCGGCCAGGGTGCTCGTCGAATTGCTGGTAATGGCGATCATCGGTATCGAAAACCGGCGCGAATATTCCAGCAGGTCGCGGAGCTCCGCGGTTTCGCCCGAATTGGACAATGCGACGACCGCGTCATTCGGTGTGATCATGCCGAGATCGCCATGGCTCGCTTCCGAGGGATGGACGTATGAGGCGGGGCTGCCGGTGGAGGCGAGGGTCGCGGCGATCTTGCCCGCGATCGGTCCGTTTTTGCCCATGCCGGTCATGATGATGCGGCCGGTCACCGCTTCCAGGATGTCGACTGCCCTGCAAAATGAATCGTCGAGCTGGTCGGCCATCGCTTCGAGGCCTTTCGCCTCGAGCCGGAGGACCCGGGCCGCCGACGCGAGATCCTTTGACGAGGTGCCCGCCGTGACCGTGGCTTTTGTGCGTTTTGGCGCGCTCATGACGGCCAGTCTATCGTAAGGCGCAGCTTACGTCGCTGCTCTTGCGGCCCGGGGTCGGTGCGGTTCTCAATCACGATATTCTACCCTTTGCCCTACGGTCGGTGCCGTTCGACCTGAAACGGCGCGCGCCCGCAGGTAAAAAATTATGCGGCCGCATGTGTTAAGGGTCAATGAACCCGGCATTTGCGCGCCGATTTCTAGCTATGTGCGAATATGTCCATGTCGCGATAGCCGCTCAGATCGAGTGTCGCCCGCACCGGCAGGAACCGGAACGCGGCTTCGGCCAGGTCGGCGCGGCCTTCGCGCGCGAGCATCGCGTCCAGCCGTTGCTTGATCCGGTGGAGGTACAGCACATCGCCCGCGGCATACAGTTTTTGCTCTTCGCTGAGCGTGTCATTGCCCCAATCCGACGATTGCTGCTGCTTCGAGATGTCGACGCCGAGCAGTTCCTTGCACAAATCCTTGAGGCCATGTCGGTCGGTGTATGTGCGGACCAGTCGGGAGGCGATTTTGGTGCAATATACCGGCTGGCATTCAACGCCGAGATGGTGCTTGAGCACGGCCAGATCGAAACGCGCGAAATGAAAGAGTTTGAGAATCTCCGTGTCGGTCAGCAGCCGCTTCAGGATCGGCGCGTCATAGGCGCCCGGCGCAAACTGCACCAGATGGCCATCGCCGTTGCCGTCGGACAACTGCACCAGGCACAACCGGTCGCGCAATGGATCGAGCCCCATCGTTTCGGTATCGACGGCGATGCTGCCTTTGAAGTCTAGCCCTTCCGGCAGGTCGCCCTGATGGAGATGGATCGTCACCGTCTTCCTCCGGGCTGAATGCGTGGCGTGGCGGTACGCCGTCCGGCCGCCTGTACAGGGGCCCGTCCGCATGGGGCTGGTGGTGCCCAGGAGAAGACTCGAACTTCCACGAGGTTTCCCCCACAGGTACCTGAAACCTGCGCGTCTACCAATTCCGCCACCTGGGCCCAACGGGCCGGAATTTGGTCATTGCCACGAATAATGTCAACTGGATTCACGTCTCTGTTCTATGGCATGCGGGTCGGCTATGCTGCGCGCGGCCGCCTTCGCTACGATTGATGTGACGATGCGGCCGAACCAGAGATGGTAAATTGGGGGTGATATGGAAGGGCGTCTTGTAACCGTTCTTGGCGGATCCGGATTCATCGGCCGGCAGATCGTGCAACGGCTGGCCGCGGCGGGTGCGCAAATCCGCGCCGCGGAGCGGGACCCGCAACGGGCCCTGGTGCTGAAGCCGATGGGCAATGTCGGCCAGATTACGCCGGTGCAGACCAACATCCGGGATGACGCGTCGGTTCGGGCGGCGGTCGATGGCGCCGATGCCGTCGTCAATTTGGTCGGCATCCTCTATCAGCGCGGGCGGCAGACATTCGATGCGGTGCATCGGGCCGGCGCCGAGCGCGTGGCGGCCGCGGCGAAGGCGGCCGGCGTCGAGAGTTTCATTCAGATATCGGCGATCGGCGCGGACAAGAAGTCTGCATCCGCCTACGCGCGAAGCAAGGCGCTCGGCGAAGAGGCGGTGCGCAAGCACATGCCCGGCGCGGTGATTCTACGCCCCAGCGTGGTTTTCGGGCCGCAGGATGATTTTTTCAATCGATTTGCCCAGATGGCCTGCTGGGCGCCGGCGCTGCCGGTATTCGGATGCCCGTTCCCGCGGTTCCGCAACGGCAAACTGGATCTTTACGGCTCCGGCGGCACCCGGTTTCAGCCGGTCTATGTCGGCGATGTGGCGGACGCCGCGTTCAAGGTGCTGTCCGACCCGTCCTGCCGCGGCAAGGTGTATGAGCTCGGCGGTCCCACGGTCTACAGCTTCGTCGACCTGATGCGGCTAGTGATGGAGCAGACCGGGCGGCGGCGGCTTCTGAATCCGGTGCCGTTCTGGGCGGCTTCGCTTTTGGGGTTTTTCGCGGAATTTCTCCCCGTGCCGCCATTGACGCGCGACCAGGTCACCTTGCTCAAATCCGACAATGTCGTGAGCGGCAAGCTGCCGGGACTGCAGGATCTCGGCGTGGAAGCGAACGCCGCCGAGGCAATTTTACCGACCTATTTGGACATCTATCGCCGCGGCGGACGTTACAGCCAACCGCACTTCGTCTAAGCCGAGCCACCCGTAGACCCAACATAACAGCAGCCCGCCGAGCAGCACCCGGTAAATGACGAAGGGGGTGAAGGTCGCGCGCATCAGCCATTGCATCATTGC
>JAOTYV010000213.1 GCA_029861675.1 Alphaproteobacteria bacterium | reverse complement strand
GGTGCCGCCGGCCGCGACTTCCATAATTTCAACATGCTGTATCGCGACGATCCCGCGACCGAGGTCGTGGCGTTCACGGCGGCGCAGATACCGGAAATCAGCGGGCGCCGATACCCGGCCGCCCTCGCCGGATCGCTCTATCCTTCCGGCATTCCGGTCGTCGACGAGTCCGAGTTGGAGCCGTTGTGCAAGGCCGAGCATGTCGAACGGGTGGTGTTCTCTTACAGTGATGTCACCCATGAGGCCGTGATGCATCTGGCCTCCCGCGTGTTGGCGACGGGCGCCGACTTCGTCCTGGCGGGGCCACGCCGGACTATGTTGACGTCGAAACGTCCGGTTATCGCGGTTTCCGCGGTTCGCACAGGATGCGGTAAATCTCAGACCGCCCGGTGGTTGTCGGTGTGGTTGCGCGAAAGGGGTCTACGCGTCGCCGCCATTCGCCATCCCATGCCCTATGGCGACCTCGAGAAACAGGCGGTGCAGCGCTTCGAGGCCCTTGGCGACCTCGACGCGGCGGCGTGCACCATCGAGGAACGCGAGGAATACGAGCCGCACATCCGCGCCGGCAATGTCGTCTATGCGGGCATCGACTATGCGGCCATTTTAGCGGCGGCGGAGACGGAGTCGGACTTGATACTCTGGGACGGCGGAAACAACGACTTTCCGTTTGTCCGTCCCGACCTGCATGTCGTCATCGTCGATGCCTTACGGCCACAACAACTGACGACCCATCATCCGGGAGAGGCCGTGTTGCGCATGGCCGACATTATCGTCGTGAACAAGGTGGACGCAGCGGCGTCTGCCGATGTTCAAACGCTAATTGAGCGAATTCGCACGTTTATGCCGGCCACACCGATTGTCCGCGCAGCATCGCCGGTTACGCTCGAGGACCCGGCTGCACTCAGGGGGCGAAGGGTTTTGATCGTCGAGGACGGACCGACGATCACCCATGGCGGCATGCCCTTCGGCGCCGGCTATGTGGCGGCGTCTTCGGTGCCGGATATTCGCATCGTCGACCCACGTCCACACGCGTCGGCAATGCTTCGTCGCGCCTACGAACAATACCCTCATATCGGCCCTGTTTTGCCGGCTCTGGGCTATGGGGAGGCGCAAATCACCGCCCTACGCGACACCATCAACAATGCCGATGCGGATGTGGTTGTATCCGCGACTCCGATTGATCTTGCCGCATTGGTGGACCTGAATAAGCCGGTGGTCAGGGCGCGGTATGAATTCTCCGATGCCGGCCCGCCCACATTAGCGGTGTGCGTCCGGCGTTTCCTGGAAGAGCGTTTCGACCAATTAGCCGCGGAATAAGCGAAATGCTGGTGGTGATCGCCCTCGGCGGAAATGCGCTGTTGCAGCGGGGCGAGCCGCTCGATGCGGACACGCAGCGCCGCAACGTTCGGGTGGCGGCGCGCGCCATCGCCGAAATCGCGACGCGGCATTCGGTCGTCGTGACCCATGGTAATGGTCCGCAGGTCGGGCTCCTCGCGCTCCAATCAGCGGCCTATCGGGAGGTGCCGCCATACCCCCTCGACGTGCTCAATGCGGAAAGCGAAGGCATGCTCGGTTATGTCATCGAGCAGGAATTGCGCAATTGCCTACCGGACCGGGAAGTCGTGGCCATCCTGACGCAAGTCGAAGTCGCACCGGACGACCCCGCATTTTTTGCGCCGTCCAAACCCATTGGCCCATTGTTCGACGACACGGCCGCGCGGCGCCTGATTCGAGAGGAAGGATGGCGTTTTGCATCCTACGGCAGCGGCAACCGGCGCGTCGTCGCCTCACCCGAACCCGTGCGGTTGCTTGAACTCGAAAGCATTCGATTGCTGGTTAATCAAGGCGTGCTGGTGATTTGCGCCGGTGGCGGTGGCGTGCCGGTGGTATTCGATAGTGCCCGCCGGGCGAGCGGGATCGAAGCGGTCATCGACAAGGACCTCAGCGCCGCGCTGCTGGCAATCGAGCTGGGCGCCGACCGGTTGCTGATGTTGACCGATGTGCCGGCGGTCAGTTCCGACTGGAGCGCGGAAGGTGCACGGAACATTCGCGAAGCATCGCCATCCTCCTTGCGGAGCTTGGCCTTCGAAGCGGGTACCATGGGGCCGAAAATCGAAGCGGGTTGCCGCTTCGTCGAACGGACTGGCGGCGAAGCCGGCATTGGGTCGCTGGGCGACGCCGCGGCAATTCTCGACCGCCACGCCGGGACGGTTATCCGGTCCGGATTGTATGATATCAAGATGTACGCTGCGGATTGAACCGACGGGAAACGCTGCGTGGATCGAGACGAATGATGGCGCCCCACCGTGCCGATTTCGACGCACACTCGAGGAAGATCAGGCGCGCCCGGCAGTCGGGACGAGCCTTCCATTCGACTACCGGTTCGGCAATGCTACATTCTGATTATCGATCACCGGGCGCCATCAACGTTTCATAGCCGGCAACGATATCCATCATTTCTTCGGTGATCGTCTGTTGCCGCTTGCGGCGGAATGCTGCGCTCATTTCGTCCAAATGCTCGTCGATGTTACGCTCGGCGGCCTGCATCGAGGCCAGCCGGGTCGTATGCTCGCTCGCGATGGAATCGACACCGGCTCGGAAAATCGCGACGAACAGGTGTTGGCGAACGAGGAAAGAAAATAGATCTGCATCGTTCATCGTGAAGGTCGGAAGCCTTCGGGACGGCCAATGCCGTTGCGCGAGACGACGAAGCCAGTCCGTGTCGAGAGGAAGCAACCGAACCAAATGGGGCACCGAATTCGCGCCATTCTCGCGCCGGTTATGAACAAGCAACACCTGCTCGATTTCATGCGTTTCACGCCATTCATCGACCTTCAGCAGAATGCTGTGGGCGGTCGCTGTCATGCCGCTCACCGAACCTGGCAAGAAGTGACAGGCATCGACTTCTTCGCCGGCGCTCTCCAGAAGCGCGGACACCCGGGCGCCGATCGGCAGCCACCGCCGGGGTCGCGCTCCTTGGGTACTGGATTCCGATCGCGCGAACTGTGTGATCTGTTCGTTGAATCGGCCGCAGAGACCGTAGTCGGATCCAAAGACGATCAGGCCCGCGCCGCCATCCGATGATGTGACCAGGGGCGCCGGCACGGCCCGGCGCCGCAAGACCACGTGCAGGCCGAGCTCTATCGTTTCGTTGTACTGTCGCAGTGCATCGGATGCTTCCTCATACTGGCGAATGCTAACCGCCGAAAGCGACTTCATCGTCCGCACGATCGATCGCAGATTCGTGGTCGTTGCGATGCGCTTACCGACGGATTCCAACGAGTCCATTGCCGTTTCCCTGTCAATCAGCGTTCTGGCGGGACAAAGCATTGCGGAATTCGGCGAGCATCTCCCGCCGGTCGTCGTCGTTCAGCGCCTCCCCGCGCTCGATTTGTTCGCAGAGCCGGGCGAACGCCGTATTCATCGAATTGCGCAATGCGGTCTCACCCTCCGCGACGCAATCGATCGAATGCTGATCGAACAATCCCTGCGTCGCCGCAAATAGCACCGCGATTTGTTCCGGCACGGTGAACCGTTCGTGCGCATCTTGCTTGAGGATTTCGCGAATTCGCTGGCCACGATCCAGGCGCCGGCGCGTCTCATCGTCGAGCCGCGTTCCGAAACGGGCGAAGATTTCCAGCTCTTCGAATTGCGCATAGGAAAGCCGCAGATCGCCGGCTACTGCCCGGTACGCGGGAAGCTGCGCCTTACCGCCCACGCGAGAGACCGATTTGCCGATGTCGACCGCGGGCAACTGGCCTTTTCGAAACAGCTCCGGCGAAAGATAAATCTGGCCGTCCGTTATCGAAATCAGATTGGTTGGAATATAGGCGGAAATGTTCTGCGCCTGGGTTTCGACAATGGGCAGCGCGGTCAATGAACCCCCGCCCAGTTCCTCGCGGAGATGGGTTACACGCTCCAACAGGCGTGAATGGACAAAAAAGATGTCGCCGGGATACGCCTCCCTACCGGGCGGACGGCGCAGAATGAGCGAGAGCTGCCGGTATGCCCGCGCGTGGCGTGTAAGATCATCGTAAACGATCAGCACATCCCGCCCCTGCTCCATGAAGAATTCCGCCATGCTGGTGGCGGCATACGGCGCGACGAACTGCAATCCGGGCGGATCCTCTCCGGCGGCGACGACGACAATGCAGCGCTCCAGCGCGCCGTGTTCCTCGAGGCGTGCGAGAACACGGGCAACCGATGCGCCGCGTTGGCCGATCGCGCAGTAAACGCAGAGGACGTTCTTGTCGCGTTGATTGAGAATGGTATCGACAGCAACCGTGGTCTTGCCGATTTGTCGGTCGCCCAGGATGAGCTCCCGCTGGCCCCGGCCAATCGGGATCGCCGCATCGATCGCCTTGATACCGGTCTGCAGCGGTTGCGTTACCGGCGCGCGCGCCATGATCGCGGGTGCCGGCCGTTCCACGGCACGGCGCTGGCGGCAATCAATCGGTCCTTTCTCGTCCAGAGGTCGCCCGAGCGCATCGACCACACGACCGAGCAGAGCGTCACCGACCGGCACATCGACAACCCGCCGGGTGCGCCGCGCCTCGTCACCGACATTGAGCCGGCTGCCTTCGTCGAGAAGGATAATGCCAATGCCGTCGACATCCAGATTTGCGGCAATCCCCAGGACATCCCCCGGAAACCGGATCAGCTCGTTGTCGTGGACGTCAGTAAAGCCGGTCACCCGGGCAATGCCGCCGGCGACCTGCGTAACGGTGCCGATTTCCTGCGGATTCAGTTTCGGTTCATGTCCCTCGAGAATGCGTTCGAGACAGCCGAAGGTTTCGTCCGCCAAATCGTGCAGCAAGGGTACCCGAGCAGTCATACCGCCGCGGCCTCGGCAGGCGAACCGGCCAGGGCCGAAATTTCTTCGCCGATAGCCTGTTCAAGTCCGTCCAGATAATTGTCGATGGTCCACGCGATTGTCTGGCTGCCCGCCTTCAACTCGATACCGTTGCATGCCGCGCCATTTTCCTCATAGGTGACGGTCGCACCGCTGGAAATCGTTTCGTGAATGGCGGCGGTGATTTCACGTCGCCGCTCCGGCGGCAATGCGAACCGCGACTGGATGGTGATGGTATTACCCGCGACGCTACACGCGGCCTCGATCTTCCGCCGGATTTCGCCGTCGAGAGCGCGGATGCGGTCGACAAATACGGCGGCCATCTGATCTTCGAGCCGCGTATCGGCGAGATCGGTCAATGCCTTCCTCGCCAATCCGTAAAAATGTTCGGCCGTGCGTTCGCGAACGTCCTTGAGAAACAGGGTTCGCTGCGCATCAATTTGGCGCACCCATTCCCCTCGCTGCTGGTCGATTTCCCGACGCAGCGCCTTTTCCAGATCTATCTTTTTTTGCTCCGCGGATGCCTGGGCTTGCGCGAGAAGTTCGCCGCGCTGCTGTTCCAGCCGCTGCTGTTTTTCCCGATAGGCATGCGCCTCAGTCTCTGCGTCCCGTTTCCCTTGTTCGGCCTCATCCAGCCGTGCGGCGATCCGCTGTTCACGCCTGTCCATGGCGCGAATGATTGGGCCGTAGAGAAAACGCTGCAGAAGCCACACCAGAATCAAGAAATTTATGATCTGCGCGCCAACGGTGATCCAGTCAATCTGCATCGATCGCACCAGCGGTTATGAGAAATGAGCCCAAAAGGGATTTGCGAAGATCAAGATCATGGATACGACGAAGCAATAAATCGCCGTCGACTCGATCATCGCCAGACTGACGAAGAGCGTTCGGGTAATGGTATTCGCCTCGTCCGGTTGCTGGGCGATCGCCGCCAGCGCTTGCGCCGCCGCGCGGGCCTCACCGAGCGCCGGTCCGATTGAACCGATCGCTATGGTCAATCCGGCCGTGAAGATGGACACAGCGCCGATTAATCCAAGATTATCCATCTGTACCTCCAATTTTGAGATTTATTGTTGTAAGGCATCGTTATGCTCCGTCTCTTCCTCGCCGGCATTCGGCTGCATCGCGGATGCGATATAGACCATCGCCAGAATGGCAAAAATGTATGCTTGTATCAGGCCGGTCAGCAGGCCTAGCAACTGCATAACGATCGGGAAGAAGAAGGGAGTGATACCGATCAGGATCGCCACGATCACGGTGCCGCTCATTACGTTACCGTACAGGCGGATCGCCAGGGCAATGGTTCGGGAAAACTCGCCAATCACGTTGAAGGGCAGCATGAAAATCGTCGGCTGAACATACTTTCGTAGATAGCCGAGCACACCGCGCTCCATGATGCCGTACAGCGGTACGGCGATCAGCACACACAGCGCGAGCGCCGCAGTGGTCGACAGTGACCCGGTCGGCGGCTTAAAGCCGGGAACAACCGCCAACAGGTTGGACGTCGCCACGAACAGAAAAAGCGTGCCGACAAAGGGAAGGAACTGCCGCGGCGCCTGATGGCTGACGGAACGGATCTGATCGCGCATCCCGACAACGACAACCTCGAGCAGATTTTGCCAGCGGGACAATTTCTCCGTATCGGAAATCCGCAAAGTGATAAGCCAAGACCCGATGGTCAAAATTGCCATCACCGCCCAGGTGAACGCGATTGTCGCGTTGAGCGCAAACGATCCCCATTGCGCGACAATGATGGCATCGGTGGTAATTTGCATCAGCCTGCCGCTCCTATGGAATCATAGGTGGTTTCGAACCAACCGGTGCGGCCAGACGTGTCGCGACAAAACGCGCGACGGCAAACCCCAAAAGGCCTATCAGCAGCCTTTCCCAACGCCCGTCCATGACCACATACAACCCCACCAACGGCAGAGCGAGGCGCACCACGGCGCTCCCCAGCAACCCGATTGCGGGATACCGCATCTGCGCCAACCGCCGCACGGTAATCCAAAGCATCGCCGCGTATCCCGCCCCAAGCGCGAATCCGGCGGCGAACACCGAAGCCAAGTCGAATGTTGCAAGTCCCATCGCGCTCACCTCTGTGGAAATCGCAGCAGCAGATACCGGACCACCGGCGGGCTGATGAGACAGGTGCCAAGCGTCACGATGACCATTCCGGTATAGAGTTCGGGTGTAACGGCCCAATCGCCAAGCGCCCGCCCGCGCTCGATCACGATCATCGCGATCTCCGCCCGCGGCACCATGCTCGTGCCGATCAAGAGCCCGCTCATGCCGGATGACGTAAGCAGCACCGGCAGCGCCGTCCCGGCGACCTTGCCAATCACCGCGGCCAACAGGAGGATCGCGCCGACGCCTACCGCCGCCGGCAATATGGATATTTCCACCGAGAGGCCGATCCCGACAAAGAAGAACGGGACGAAAAACCGGTAGAGCGTCTCGAACGACCGATCGAGCTTCACCCGGTCCGAATCCCGGCTGAACGCAAGCCCCGCAAACAGAGCGCCGACCGCCAGGGAAAACCCGAGCCACCCGGCGAGTGCGGCAATCATGAACCCAATGCCGGCAACGGAGATCACCGGCGCGGGGCCGCCTTCGATCCGGCCCAGCCAGCGCCGTACCCGGCTTTCGAAATACCGTGCGAAGACAAGGCAAGTTGCAATCAATGCCGCCATCTTGATGACCAACCATCCGGCAAATACCCCTACCGATGTTGCCAAATCTTGCCCTACCGCCCCAAAGAACAGCGGTGCGATCGAGAGCAGAGCGGCCAACATGACGATAGCGGCCATGTCATCGAGTTCCGCCAGGTCGAGCAGCAGCGCGCCGCTGTCCGTGTCGATCGCGCCGAGTTCGCGCCACACCGAAATGGAGACGCCGACGCTCGTCGCGGTCAGCGCAACGCCGGCGAAAAGCGCCGGCAGCGGATCGGTGCCGATGAGGTATCGCGCGGCCAGGTATCCGAGCAGCCCGCTCGGCACGATACTGCCGATCAAGGTGACGCCGGCATTGGGAAGTTGGTCGATCAGCTTCGCCGGATTGCTTTCCAATCCCACGCGAAACAGAAGGATGATGACACCGGCAGCCGCCAGCACATTCAATGCCGCCTGAATATCGTGGGAGACCATCCCGACCTTGTAATCAATCGCGCTCAACGCCATGCCGATGACGATATACCCGACAACATCCGGCAGCCCGAAACGGTCCAGCACCGGACGCGCAAGGGTCGCGGATACGACAATTGCGCCGATTACGAAGACCGCGAATGCAACGTCCGGCAATCCGTTATTCATGCCGGCTCTCCCGCTTCACCCAATACCAGGCGTTGACGCATCCGAGCGCAGCGCCGACGAACAACAGGGTAAGGGTCCAGGAGATAGGGTCCTGCAGTCGTGCATCGATCCACAACCCGAGGACGATACCGACAATTGTCGGGACCGCGACGGACCAGCCGACCAAACCGAACATGCCGAGCCCGAACCAAACCTCTCGCCGTCCCTGTGCCCGCGCTTTCAGTTTGCGTTCGGCTTTTTCGCCGATTTCACGCGCCACGGCCTCTTCGTCGCTTTCCGGGGTGTCCGGGTGCGATGCAGCCATCAGAGTCGCTCCCGTAACTCGATGAACCGCCGAACGACGCCCGCCTCGAGACGCGCCAAGGCGCTCCGCGCGGACCGCTCCCGATCATCCAATTCCAAAAACCGCTCCTGCACGATTTGCCGAAGCGAT
>JAOTYV010000212.1 GCA_029861675.1 Alphaproteobacteria bacterium | reverse complement strand
CGGCCATCCTTCCACGCCGGGCTTTCTTGACCCGCGTTACCCGCCGACCGGCCGCCAGCCGCTATCGGGATGATACAAATTCGACTCGCGCCGTCGGTTAAATAAGGTGCGATGGCCCCGCCTTCGGTTCGGCGCTACACTTCCGGCAGTTGGGCAATCGGGATGAAACACATGACCGACATCGGAACTTTAGAAGGACTCTCTTCCAAGGCATTGTTCGAGACGGCGCAGGGCATCATGGCCGGCGGCGTGTCGCATGAAGGGCGCTATGCGGAGCCTAATCCAAAATATGTGAAGCGCGCCAAAGGGTCCCGTAAATGGGAGGTCGATGGCACCGAATATATCGACTACGCGATGGGCAGCGCCTCATTGCTCTTGGGGCACGCACATCCCGACGTCGTTGCCGCGATGATAGCGCAGGCGGCGGAAGGCAGCTTCTTCGCCGATTGTCATCCGCTTGAAATAGCGTGGGCCGCACAGGTCCAGGCATTGGTTCCCTCGGCCGAACGCGTCCGGTTTGTCGGCTCCGGAACCGAGGCGACCATGCTGGCCATTCGCATCGGCCGCGCAAATTCCGGCAAGTCGAAGATTCTTCGATTCGAGGGCCATTATCACGGCTGGCACGATTATGCGTTGGTCGGGATGAAGGCGCCGTTCGACAAAGTGCCGAGCCTAGGCATGTTGCCCGAAGCCGCCGAGGCGACGGTGGTTGTGCCGCCGGATGCGGACCGGGTGGAGGCCGCGCTCAAGCAGGACCCGGACATTGGCACAATTATTTGCGAGGTTTCCGGCGCCAACTATGGCTGTGTGCCGCTGCCCGACGGATTGCTGCCGGCGCTGCGGGCGCTCGCCGATCAATACGGCGCGACGCTGATATTTGACGAGGTGATTACCGGCTTCCGCTGGAGCTCCGGGGGCAGGCAGGCACGGGACGGCGTCATCCCCGATCTTACGACGATGGCGAAAATTCTGACCGGCGGCATGCCCGGCGGTGCGGTTGGTGGTAAGGCGGAGATCATGCGTCTGCTCGATCCGGGTGAAACGGTCGCGGCGGGAAAGCTGGGCGTGGTTCACAAGGGCACTTTCAACGGCAATCCGCTGGTCGCCGCGGCCGGCGTGGCGGCCTTGAATATCGTCGGAACCGGCACGGCGCAGGCGCAAGCCGACCGCATGGCCGAGCGGTTGCGCGACGGCGTCCGCAAGATCATGACGGAACACCAAGTCGACGGTGCGGTGTACGGCGAATCCTCGACCTTCCATATGTTTTTCGGGAAGGACGTTCGAGGTTCTATGGCCGGCCGGTCGGCGGCGGAAATCCGGGGTGTCGATCCCGCGGTCGTGCAGACCTTGCGGTCCGGTCTGCGGCAACGCGGCGTTGACCTGATGTCGCATATGAGCGGCGTGACGTCCGCGGCGCATTACGAAGAAGACATCGATCAAACGCTCGACGCTTTCGAAGACACGCTCCAGGGCATGATCAAGCAGGGGCTTGTCGGGCGGGTTTGACTCGCGGCCGGCGTTTCGGGGAAAGGTGCGCTGATTGGCATGGATCGGCCGAATGTCATACTGATCATGACCGATCAGCAGCGGGCCGACACGGTCGGCGCGCTGGGTGCCCCGTGGATGCAAACGCCCAATCTCGACAGGTTGGTCCGTGAAGGGACGGCGTTTACAAACTGTTTCGTGACGTCGCCGGTTTGTGTCGGCGCGCGATCCAGCCTGTTTTCCGGCGTCTATCCGCATGCGACCGGAATTTTCAGTAATTTTCAGCCCTGGGAGCCGACCTGGGTCCGATGGCTTGCGGATGCCGGCTATCATTGCGTCAACATCGGCAAGATGCACATCAACCCGTACCATGCGCTCGGCGGGTTCCATCAACGCTTCGTGGTCGAAAACAAGGATCGGCCGCTATTTCTGGAAGAGCATGAGCGTGCGTTCCACGACGAATGGGACAAGGCGCTGCATGCCCGCAAGCTGATAAAGCCGACGCGCTATACCCGTTTCGAGCGCGATCCGGACGGATTCAGACAGGCGCTCGGCGCGTTCGATTGGGATATCGACGAGGACATGCATCCCGATTTCTTTGTCGGCGACACCGCGCTTTGGTGGCTGGAGGAACGCAAGGCCGACACGCCTCTGTTTCTGCAAATCGGATTTCCGGGTCCGCATCCGCCTTATGATCCCGTTGCGCGCTATGCGGACCTCTATCGGGATGCCGCGATCCCGGTCCCGGCCGTGTCGGAGGAGGAACTGGCCAACCAGCCGCCGGCACAGGCCGAACTCCGTCAGAACATGATCAAGTTCAACATCGACAGCATCGCCTGGCGCGAAGACGCATCGGTGGAGGATCTCCTGCGAATACGGCGGTATTATGCGGCCAACGTGACGATGATCGACGACAAGGTGGGCGCGATCATGGAGGTGCTGAAACAGAAGGGGTATCTCGACAACGCCCTGGTCATCTTTACGTCCGATCATGCGGACGCACTCGGCGACCACGGCCACATACAGAAATGGACGATGTACGACACCGTGGCCCGGGTGCCGTTGATCCTGTGGTCGCCTGGGCACGTGCCGCAAGGCCGGGTCGATGACAGCCTGGTGCAACTCATGGATATCGCGCCGACAATAACCCGGGCCGCCGGTGTCGCGGTGCCGGACCAGTGGGAGGCGACGCCGCTGCCGGGGATTTCCGGGACGACCGGGGATACGCCGGCCCGGCAAGTGGTGTATTCGGAACTGGGCCGCGATCATATTCAGACAGGCGCCGAATTTATGGTGATGCGCAGGGATAGCGATTGGAAACTGGTTTACTATTTGGGCGAATCCGACGGCGAATTATACGATCTCACTTCCGATCCCGATGAGATGCAGAACCTTTGGCGCAGCCATGACCACCGGGAAAAGAAAGCGGAGCTTCTTCTCGATTTACATGAATGGTCGGTTGCCGGAACCCATCGCACCAGCCAGCCATCGACGCTCAAACCGCAAGCGCCCATGCAGATCGATTAGTCACCAAAATTCTTGGTTTCGATCGACGAGTTCGGATAAGCTTCGCCGAAGATTTGTCCGGACAAGACTGCTTGGAGCGAGGATCAGTGGAATACACACGGATTGAGGTGAGCCCGATTTCAGGGGCATGCGGCGCCGAAATAAGCGGTATTGATCTGGCCGAGCCGCTGGACAACGAGACCTTTTCCGAGGTCCACCAGGCATTTCTCGACAATCAGGTCATCTTTTTTCGCGAACAGAATATTACACCGGATCAGCATTTGGCTTTCGGTAAACGGTTCGGACAGCTCAATATTCACCCGCAATACGAGCCCGTTCCGGGATACCCCGAAATCCTGCCGATCGTGAAGGAACCGACCGATTTGGACAACATCGGCGACACGTGGCATTCGGATGTAACCTTTCTGGAAAAACCGCCGCTCGGCTCGATACTCTATGCCTTGGAAGTCCCGCCGGCGGGTGGCGATACGATGTTTGCCAACCAGTACCTTGCCTATGAGAGTCTGTCCGATGGTATGCGGGCGATGCTCGATCGCCTTGTCGCCGTTCATAGCAGCCGGATTTTGACCGATCCGGCGACCGCAAAGTCGCGGAATGAAAGCCGGTCGACCAAACTGCGCGAAGACGCCAAGGCGGAAGAAATGACGACCGAGCATCCGCTGGTGCGCACCCATCCGGAAACCGGCCGCAAATCATTGTTTATCAACGTGCCCTTCACCATCCGCTTCAAGGATATGACCGAAGAGGAAAGCAAGCCGCTCCTCCATTTCCTGTTTGAGCATGCCTCGAGACCCGAATTCACATGCCGGTTCCGATGGGCGAAAGGCTCCGTTGCGATGTGGGACAACCGATGCCTGCAGCACTACGCGCTTAACGATTACCAGGGGTATCGCCGGTCCATGCATCGAGTGACCGTAGACGGTGACCGGCCGTTTTAGGAATGCGGTTCTAGCGAGATTGCCGAACGGGCGGGTTGTCTCGAAGCTTGGCGCGAATTCGGTGATGCGGGCGCGCGGCATGTGGTACACGTTCAATCAATTCGAATGGACGGTAAGCGCGTCGTTGATGTGGTGCGCGCCCGGCGGGTGTGGAAACCCCGATCGATCCGTATGGTCCGGGCGTGCAGTTAATGGAGTCTGAGTAAGGGTATCGTGTGAGTGGCCGTGACATGGATATTGAGGAGGCGTTTGCGCGGGCCGTTGATCACCATCGCGCCGGCCGGTTGCGCGAAGCCGAACCGCTCTACCGGTACGTCCTTGAGCGCCAGCCGGATCATTCCGATGCATTGCATTTTCTGGGCGTGATTGCACAGCAGATTGGCGATCCGGAATCGGCGCTCCATTTAATCCAGCGCGCCATTCGGCAAACACCGGATTTGGCGCCCTATCACAATAATCTCGGCGAAGCGCAGCGGGCGCTCGGCCTGATCGACGACGCGGCGGCGTCATATCGACGGGCGTTGGAGCTTGATCCCGATTTTTCGACGGCCCACAACAATCTTGCCAATGTGCTGGCGGATGCGGGGGCACGCGAGGAAGCATTGGCGGGATACGACCGAGCGGCTGAATTCGAGCCGGACGATTCGGGCATCTTGTTCAACCGCGCAAATCTGCTTCTTGATATGGGCCGAATGGAAGACGCCATTGCGGCCTATCGTCGGTTGCTGGAGGTGTTCCCCGACTATGGAGACGCTTGGCATGTGTACGGTCTGGTACTGGAAACACAGGGCCGGTTCGGGGATGCCAAGGCGGCGATGGAGCAGGCCGTCAAATGCGCGCCGAAGGATAGCGAACGGCGCGCCGCGCTCGAACGGTTGCAATGGAAATCCATACGGGAAATGCTCGCGAGCGCCGACAAGGCGCGCGCGCAAAGCGATTGGACGAGGGCGGCCGAGCTCTATCGGGACATTATTGTGGCAGACGAGAGTTCCGTGGCGGCTCAATTCGGGTTTGGGTTGGCCTGCCAGGCGCAGGGAAATCTGACCGAGGCCATTGAATTGTTGGATCGGGCGGCCCGTATTCAACCCAATTTTGAAGACGCTCATGCCGCGCTCGGCGACGTCTTACTCCAGACGGCCGAAGACCGAAGTGATTATGAGCGCCATATAAACGGTCGACGTGCCGCCGCGTTGACTGCCGTTGCGATGTCGCACTTTCGCGCTGCACGGTACGCTCAAGCGGAATTTGCCGCGAAGAATGCCGCCGAATTGCTGGGCGCGGCGCTCAAATCCGACAAAAACGACAATGAGAGTTGGACACTTCTCGGCCTCGCCCTTCGAAGCATTCGAGATGTCGCCGGGTCGGAAGCGCTGCTGCGCGGGCATCTGAAAGCGCTCGGTCTGTGATCTTTCGGGATGGATGAGCCGTCGATGTGGATTCTTGGCATCTCTCGCGGGCGGAACGGTTCGGTCGCACTGCTGCACGATGGCAGGATCGTTTGCGCGATCCAGGCGGAACGCCTCACGCGGGTCAAGCGGCAGGCTCTATCCCTCGACGGCGACGCCGATATCGTGACCCGCTGCGTCCGCTACTGTCTTGAAGCCGCCGGAATCGACTATGAAGACCTGTCGGCGGTGGCGATTAGCACGGTGCGGCATGTCCCGTCGCTCACCCATGATCGGATCAACGCCTTGATCGGCGGGATTCTGCCGACCGACACCCCAGTCCTGTCGGCACCCAAGCATCTCTCGCACGCGGAATATGCGCTGCATTACTCGCCGCTCGATCCCGGTTTGGTGCTGATCGCCGACGGCGGCGGGAGTTACGAAGACGACCGGGCCGCCCTCACGCTTACGGAAACGGTTCATTCCGGCGCCCGGCTGCTCGTTGGCGCGCATGGGAGAGAAATCGTTTCCGCCTATATTTTTGATGGTGAATCTCTGGAATTGGTTTACCGGTTCGCACATCCATTCGGCGAAAATTCTGTCCCGGAATCGAGCGTCTACGGCATTCCTCTGGTGCAAAGCATGGGGCACCTGTGGCGGTGGGCGTGTTGGTATTGCGGCGGCGAAAGAAGCGATGCCGATAAGGTGATGGCGTTGGCCGCGCATGGAGATTCTACGGTGCACGCCGCTCTGGGTTTTGCCAGGCTTGAAACGGACGGCCGGCTGACGATCCGGTATGACCTCTTGAACGACACGTTTCAAAATCCCAATGTTGCCGGCCGGGATGTCTCGGGCGAAGCGCATTACGCTGATCTTGCCGCGGCGGTACAGGACCGCACCAGCCGATTGCTCACAGGCCTGCTGGCGCAGGTCAAAAATCGCCATTCCTTCAATACGCTTTATTATGGCGGCAGCGCGGCGCTCAATATACTCGCGACCGAGGAAGTTCGCCGCAGCGGTCTCTTCGGAGCGGTGCACATGAACGGCTCCTGCGGCGATAATGGCGCGGCGATCGGTGTCGCACTGGCGGCGTACCACAATTTGGCGGGGCGCCGTGTCGGGGCGACGGCTGCGGATTGTTATGGCCGCACCTATCCGGACGAAGAGATCGAGGCGGCGCTGGCGGCGGCGGGGTGTTCCAGCCGGCGCGTCGATGACGAACAGCTCGCGACCGAAACGGCGCGCCTGATTGCCGAAGGCGCAGTGATCGGCTGGTTTCAGGGCGCAAGTGAATTTGGCCCGCGGGCGCTCGGCAACAGAAGCATCCTCGCCAATCCGACCGATCCCCACGTCAAATATGTGCTCGACCTGATCGTCAAGAAACGGGAGCGGTTTCAACCCTATGCCGCATCGGTGTTGGCCGAGCGTTGCGCCGATTTCTTCGATCTCCACGGCACGTCGCCGGTCATGGCGCGTATTGGCGCGGTCCATAACCCGGCACGGTTACCGGCCGTCACCCATGTCGATCGCAGCGCGCGCATCCACACGGTGACCCGCCTGGACAATGCCCGGTTCCATAGTCTGATTCGGAGTTTTGGAGAATTGAGCGGTGTGCCGATCCTCTTGAACACGTCGTTCAATCTGGCCGGCGAGCCGGCCGTTGAAACACCCGATGATGCGGTCCGTTGCTTTGTGCAGACCGGTTTGCGTAATCTCGTCATCGGTAATTACATCGCCGAGAGGCCCATTTCCACATGATGTGGGCGCATCCGGCAAGGACTGTGTGCCGAACGTCATTTTCAAGAAGGGCCTGAGACATGACTGAACATTTGAACGGGATGCGCATCGTCGAGGTCTCGGCTTTCATTGCGGCGCCGTATGCGGGACTGGTCATGGGGCAGCTCGGCGCCGATGTGATCCGCATCGATCCGGTTGGCGGCGGTTTGGATTACCGGCGCTGGCCGGTGACCAAGGAGGGGCGCAGCCTGTACTGGGCCGGGCTGAACAAGGGCAAGCGCTCGATCATGTTGAATGTGCGCGCCGCGCAAGGCCGGGAATTGGCGCAGGCGCTGATGACGCAGGCGGGCGAGGGCGGCGGCAACGTCATTACCAACCTACCGGCGCGCGGATTCCTCGACTACGCGGCGCTGAAGGCCCGCCGCGACGATTTGATCATGATCAACATTACGGGAAACCGCGACGGTTCGGTGGCGCTGGACTACACGGTTAACGCGGCGGCGGGTTTTCCGCTCGTCACGGGGCCCGAGCATCACGCTGGGCCGGTCAATCATGTCATGCCGGTCTGGGACGTGGTGGCGGCACTGTCGGCGGTGCAGGCGATGCTGGTCGCCGAGCGCACGCGGCGCGACACGGGGGCGGGCGATTTCGTCGGCATCGCGCTCAGCGATACCGCGTTCGCCACGCTGAGCCACCTGGGTTACGTCGCCGAGGCGCAGGTCAATGGGGACGACCGGCCGCGGTCGGGCAACCATGTTTACGGCACCTACGCGCATGACTTTGCCACGGCCGACGAGCGGCGCGTGATGATCACCGCCTTCACACCGCGCCATTGGACCGCGTTGCTGGATGCCACGGGGACGCAGGAAAAAATGCAGCAGGTCGAGGCCTTGTTCGAGCTAGACCTGATGAAGGAAGAAAACCGCTACGCCGCCCGCGAGACCATTACCGCCGTGCTGCGCCCGTGGTTCGGCGACCGCACGCTGGCTGCCTGCGCCGAGGCGCTGAACGCGGTCGGCGCGTGCTGGGGACCGTATCAGACCTTCACCCAGGCGGTCGCCGAGGATCCGCGTCTTTCCACGGATAATCCGATGTTTCAGGAGGTCGACCAGCCCGGCATCGGAAAATTCCTTGCGGCCGGCGCAATGATGGATTTCGCCGCGACCGACCGCACGCCCGTCGGCCTCGCCCCCGTGCTGGGCCAGCACACCGACGAGGTGCTGGCCGACGTGCTCGGCCTCGGCTCCGGCGAGATTGGGACGCTGCACGACAAGGGCGTCGTCGCGGGCGCGATGGCATAGTCCGACTGCCGGCCCCGACCTTAGGCCACGCACGATCCCACGATATCGCCCGCATCCCCTGCCGTTTCGAATTTCCCCGCCGCGTCGACAATCTCCTCCACCCGTTTCTCCGTCACCGCCAGCACCGCGTTTTCCCGGAATTTCGTTCGCACCTGATCCGGCGTCATCGGGTTGGCGGCGCTGCCCCAATTGTCGTCGACCACCCGTTCCAGCCGCCGTCCATCGACCGT
>JAOTYV010000481.1 GCA_029861675.1 Alphaproteobacteria bacterium | reverse complement strand
AACGTCGATCAGCTTGAGCGCCTGCTTGGCGATCCGGGCCGAGGTCGCGGCGACCGCGGCGACCGCATGGCCCGCATACAGCACCTTTTCGCGCGCCAGCACGTTGCGGCTGGTGAACCGCAGATCGTGCGGGCCCGCCATTGCCGGCGTGTCGATCGGAAAGTCCGCCAGATCCGCATTGCTGATGACCGCCTTGACGCCCGGCAGCGCCTTGGCCCTTTCAAGGTCGATCGAAACGATCCGCGCGTGCGGGTGCGGGCTGCGCAGCACCTGACCGACCAGCATGTTCGGCAGCTTGAAATCGGCGCCGAAGGCGGCGCGCCCCATGACCTTGTCGGCGCCGTCGGGACGAATGGTGTTGTGGCCAATCCAGCGATATTCGGTTTTCTCTGCGGACATGTGTGGTGTCTTTCGTTCTGGTGCGTCGAATGCGCGCGGTTTGGAGGGATTTATCGCGGGACGACCCGCGCCCGTCAATCATAGCCGAATTTCGTCATGAATACACAATTCCTCCTCGCGCCGGCCGGAATTGGCCCGTCCCATTGCCAAGCGTCCCGGGAGCCTTCAAAGTCAGGGGACCATGCAACGCAGGATAACGGACGTATGATTCTGGGAATCGAGGTCGGCGGCACCTTCACGGACCTCGTCATGGTCGATGAAGCAGGCCGGCTCGCGGTTCACAAACTGCCGTCGACGCCGACCGATCCAAGCGTCGCCGCGGTCGACGGATTCCAGCAAATCGTCGAGAAAACGGGCATCGCACCCGCATCGGTGAACGAGCTTCTGCACGGCTCGACCATCGCGGCGAACGCGCTGATCCAGCGGCGGGGCGCTCCCGTGGCCTTGTTGACGACCCGGGGATTCCGGGACGTCCTGTTCATCCAACGCCAGGACAAGTCGGTGGTGTACGACATGTTCTACCGCAAGCCCGAACCCCTGATCACCCGCGACAAAGTCTATGAAATCGACGAGCGTATGGCGGCCGACGGTTCGGTGGTGCGCGACATCGATAGCGCGGCGGCGACGGCGCAAATCGACGAGTTGGTGACCCGGCACGGCATCGAATCCATCGCGGTCTGCCTGCTGCATGCCTACGCCAATCCGGCACACGAACAGGCCCTTGCCGCGCTCATCGCCGACCGGCATCCCCTTGTCCGGGTCTCGCTCTCGTCCGATATTTCGCCGGAACACCGGGAATACGAGCGCACCAGTACGACCGTGATCGACGCCTATATCGGCCCGGCGGTCGACACCTACCTGACCCGGTTCGGTGAGCGTATGGGCACCGTCGGCTATCGCGGCACGCCGCTCATCATGCAATCGAACGGCGGCGTGGTGCCGTTGCAATCCGCGCGCAGCCGCGCGGCCAATATGTTCGTCTCCGGCCCCGCCGCCGCGGTCACCGGTGCGGCCGAAGTCGCCCTGGACGCGGGCATCGCCGATATAATTTCGGTCGATGTCGGCGGCACGAGCTGCGACGTCTGCCTGATCACCGGCGGCCTGCCGCAGACCACGGTCAAGGGCACGGCCGAATTCAGCATCGATGGACTGCCGCTCAACGTCGTGATGACCGACATCGTGACGATCGGCGCCGGCGGCGGCAGCCTCGCCCATGTCGATAGCGGCGGCATGCTGCAGGTGGGACCGGAAAGCGCCGGCGCCGACCCCGGTCCCGCGTGCTACGGCAAGGGCGGCGAAACCTTCGCGCTGACCGACGCGATGCTGCTGCTGGGGCTGCTCGATCCGGCGGTCCCGCTGCCGGGCAACATCATGCTCGATCCGGACCGCGCCGCAACGGCGGCCGCTCCGCTCTGCGCGCAATTCGAGTTGGAGACGGTGGCGCTGGCCGAGCGCGTCTACCGCATCGCGATCTCGAACATGGCGCAGGCGCTCCGCCGGGTCAGCGTGAAACGCGGCTACGACCCGCGCGGCTACGCACTGTTGCCCTGCGGCGGCGCCGGACCGCTGATCGCCGCGCCGCTGGCGGAAGAAGTCGGCATCGACCGGGTTCTGATCCCGCCCCATCCCGGCATCTTTTCGGCCTATGGCCTGGCGGTCGCGGATGTGCGGATCGATTATGTGCGGGCCGACGGAGCGGTCCGGATGGGCGCGCTCTCGACGAAAGATTTCCAGACGCGGGTCGCGGCATTGCAGGATCGCGCCGAGGCGGAGTTCGGCGCACTCGGCCATGCGCCTGGCGGCCTCACCCTCGATTTCAGCGTCGATGTCCGCTATGTCGGCCAGGGCTATGAGCTGCGCGTGCCGATCGACCCGGCGGAAGTCGACCGGGGCGGCGTGGCGGT
>JAOTYV010000211.1 GCA_029861675.1 Alphaproteobacteria bacterium | reverse complement strand
CTTGCGCATGGACTGCTATGTCGCCGCCGCCGACGGGTTCGAGCAAATTTCCGACATTGCCGATGCCGCCTCCGGGTTGCTGATCGCGCTGTACGGCGACGCGGGCCGGCATCCCCGCTCCGTCATCGGCGTCTCCCGCCTGCCGCGCCAATCGCCGGTACTTCTCGAACTCACCTTTGCGCTCAAACGCGACCCGCAACAGGCCGCGACCTAAAGCTAATCCCGAGCGTGCCGAAACGGTTCGCGACGACGTATTTGCGCCAGAATAAAGCGATAGACCGTTTCACTTGAGTCAATTTCGACAAGAAATGGTCTAAAGCCCGCGCGATCAGGCCTTCGCCTTCCACACCTTGGTCGCGTAATTCTCGTTCACGAGATCGAACACCACGCCGTTCGGGTCGCGATATTTTTGTTCCGTGTCGGAGTGCTGGCGGCTCGGAATACGCATGTGATATTTCGCGCCGTTATCCGTGACGGTCTTGCCCGCGTCTTCCAGATCGTCGACGACGAAACCGATATGATGCAATCCGAAGAAGTCCTTCCCCCGTTCATCGCCCGCGGTCTTGTCGTCGGGAAAGTTCAGGATTGCGAGGCTGACCGTCCCGTCCGACAGCAGCACGCCGAATTTGGACTCATAAACCCGCTCCATTTCGAAGGATTTTTGGTAAAAGGCTGCGGTTGCTTCCGGGTCCGGCACGGTAATCGCCACGTGTCGCAGTTTCGCCATGGCATATCTCCTTGTTTGACCGGGCGCTTACGGCAGCAACGCCCATGTCCGGAGCATAGCACGCACGTGCAATGGGAACACGATGGCGCCATTGGATGCCAAGACTACGCGAGCAAATCCCGCACGGCGCCGAGCGGCGCGCCGTCTTTCCGCACGATCGGTTTGGTGACGCTGAGGTTATAGCTGGCGTTGAGGATCGCGTTCATGTGGCGTCCGGGACCGCCGGCGATTACGATCAAGATGTCTTCCGGTTTGGAGACGATCGGCGCCATGCAATCGTCGTCGTCAGGATCGACGCATGCCGCCATCGGCGTCGTGCCCCAACCGCCGCGGTCACGCAACTTGCCCACCGGCTGCCGCGCGGTTTCGAACAGATACCGCTGGACGTCCGACTTGCTCCAGCCGCGCTCGTCGAGCCAATGCGCGGATTCGGCAGTCATCAGCAACATTTGCTCGCTTTCCAGACCGCTGCGGTAAAGGCTGTTCGCGCCGAGATGCGCCATCGCCGACGCCCCACTGCCGAGATACAATTCCGGCGTCTTACTCACGAGGTCGTTCACGTTATGCGGGGCCTCACCGCAATACAGCGTGACCGTACTGGTTCCCGGATCGAAACCGCGGTCGCCATGCAGCGGCGCCCACGGACTGCCCTCTTCATCCTCGCCGATGCAGTAGCTGTATTTCCCGGGATGGCCATGCGTTGCCATATCGGTCACGGCCGGCACGCCGCCGCCGACATTGATCAGCAGCAACCGCAGCGCCCTGCCGATCGTGGCGTTGGCGCGAAAACCCTGGCCGAGGACGTTGCGGTGACAGTTGACATCGAGTTCGTGCCGCACGGGGCCATTTATGATGACCAGATGCGCACCGGGATGCGTCGTAGTCTGCCGGCCATAGAGATTGTATTGCGGTTCGGCAACCGCCTCGGCCGCGGCGACGAGCACCGGCAAATATTCCGGTTTGCAGCCCGCCATGACCGCGCTGACGGCGATCTTTTCAACCGTCGCCGCGCCCCCCTTGGGCGGCAGCTCAACGATGATTTCCTCCGGCGCGCGATCGGTATAACGCAAGGTCTCGCCCACCAGGTCCTCGGTTGGCGGGATGATGGGAAGCCCATCGGTCCAACCATTTGCACAAAAGTGCTCATAAACCGCATAAGGCGAATCCGGAAGATCCAGAAACTTCCCGTCGTTGTCCTGGGGACCCGCCACGGCGGCGCTACGCCGGGTTGAGCAGCGAGTCGACGATCGCGTCGGACGCGGCGCGCGCGACACCCTGCACTTCGTCCACCGGCCGCGCCGAGATCGGGTGCGGTATGACGATCAGCGGCAATGTCTCCATGCTTTGCAACTTGGTCAGCAGCCGGCCGTATTCGGCGAACACCGTGGTGACGATGGTACCGGTCGCAAGGCCTTCCCGTTCGAACGTCATGCTGTCATGGACACTCCACGACGTGCATGACCCTCAATCCCCGAGGGCGGTAACGACCCCGTCGCAATCGGCCTTGATCGCCGCGAACATCTCGGGCCGTGCACCGCTGACGCTTTCTTTTCGGTAATGCCGCACCTCGACGCCGGGAAAACGTTCCTTGAGGCGCGCTTCAACCACTTCGAAAATGATTTCGGTACGGTCCTTGGTATTGTTGAGCAAGCCAATGACCTTGCCATCGAGGCTATCGAAACGACCGGCCAGCGAATCCTGGCTATCGGTTTCATCGGCGGTGGGATTATAGACGCGCACCGTGCGCGTGTTCCGCGTGCTGCCATCCATTCGTCCATCTCCTATAACGGCGCCCGGTCGGTCGGTGCCGGAGGCACCTAGCAAAACCGGGCTCCTGCAAGGCAGTCTATATCGGAGAGCGGCAGGATGTAACCCGGCTGCGCGCGCATGCAATCCGGTCAGTCACCGAAACCGGCGTGATTACTTATTCTCGGCCTCAATTTTGGGCGCCGAGGGCGGCCGCTCTCCTCGACGCGCCATGGCGTTCCAGCAATCGACGCAAAGCGCATAAGTGCCGAACGCTCCACCATCGGACAGAATGCCGTGGTCGCACAGCTGACAGAACTGCCAGGCATGGCCGTCCATCTCGACATATTTTTCACGGGCGTTTTCGATGACCTGCCCTTCATGCCCTTCATGACAGGTTGGGTCGAGACACACGGCGGGGCCAATATTGCCGCCACCGCAGGCCAGACAAATGGGAAAATATCCGTCTTCGCCCTGGTTGCTCACACGCCCCCCTGTCGGATTGGTCGTATTTTTATCTATGTATGATAAGCAATTATACCATCCAACACCCTTCGACACTAGACTTCGGGCCGCATTCTGGTCAGTTTGCAGACACCCAGGCCGGCACCTGACCCAGGTTGTTTTCGACCGATTTCACTCCCGGCGTATTTTCCGCCGCTAGTTGTGCCGCCTTTTTTTGAATTCGGCTTTCGACCAAGCCCCAAAGTTGCACCGCGCCATCCTCGACCAGCACGTTAATCCGGCCCGCCCTGAGACCGGCCTCCGTGGACAAGGTTCGCATTAAGGACTCCCGAATCGTGCGGTCGTCTACCGAAACCGGCGCGCGCTCTGCGGGCCCTTTACGCGCCAGTCCCTGCAGCAGATTGGCGCGGCTCACAATGCCAACGAGTTTTCCGTCCCGCAAAACCGGCACACGCTTGACGTGCCGTTTTTCAAGCAGCGCGGCAATTTCATCCACCGGCGTATCTTCAGCCACGGTTACCACATCGCGGATCATGACGTCGCCGGCAATCATGCCGTGGCTTTTGACATACTCCGCCGCTTTGTCCTCGGCTGAATGGAGCGCCTCGAGCCACCAGGATCGCCGATTCTCGGTCTCAATTTCGCCGCGCCGCATCAAGTCACCTTCGCTCACGATACCGACCGGCCGGTTTTCCCCGTCAACAACGGGGACCGCGCTGATCCGGTGCGTTAATAGGATTCCTGCAATATCGCGAACCGGCGTGTCGGGCGAAACCGAAATTACGGCGGTTGTCATGACGTCTTTGGCCTGCATGGGAGATCCTCCTTTGCACGGAGCGGCGCGCATCGCGCCACTCAAGCGTCGAAATGAAGGGACCGTACGCTTGCATTTTATTCGATCGGCATCACGTCGCATTGAGGCGGATCAACAGCCTCAGGTTGACTCGTCCGGGGATCGAATAGAAATGTTTTGTCGTTTTCAAATACTCGCCGCCGATACCTCACACACAACTTTATGTGATCAATAGCGGCAACCGGCATATTTGCACCGCCGCGCCGCTAGAGCAGCTTACCTGCCTTTAAATGATTCCATTTAAAGGCAGGTTGATCTAGCGCGCCGGGCCGACACCTTTGATGTTGGCGTCGTTCCGCACCACGCCATCGGCCTGCAGTCTTTCGATCGCAGGCTCGTCATAGCCGAGCGCGCGCAACACCTCGGCATTGTGTTCCCCCACTCGTGGCGGTTGCCGCGGCGGCACCTTGTCCTGTCCTTGCATGAAGACAGGGGATCCGACGGTTCGACGCACCGGCGCGTCCGGGTCGCCGACCGGGATCACGGCTCCCGAATCGTCGAAGACCGGGTCGTCCACCACATCCTGCGACCGATTGACGGCACCAAAGGTAATGCTGTGTTCTTCAAGAATGCGCCGCCATTCGGCCCAATCCCGCCGTTTGAATTCCTCGTCCAGGATCGCGGTCAGGGCGCGCGCGTTTTGCCGGCGCAATGCCGTGGTCTTGAAACGGTCGTCCGCCAACACGTCGGCTCTGCCGATCCCATCGAAAAAATTGCCCGCCTGCTTGTCTTCATTGACCATGGCCAGAATGAACCAGCGTCCGTCGCGGGTGGTGTAATGGTTGGCCAGCGCGTTGAACCAGTCGTCGCGATGCGGCCGCGGCGGAATTTCCGCGCCCACCAATGCCGCCTGGATATAGAATGTATTCCACCAAGCGCCGTTGGCGACCAGCGAGGTCGAGACTTGGCTCCCCTCGCCGGTTCGTTCGCGCTGGTACAGTCCCATCATGATCGCGCCAAACAAGGCGGTACCGGTCGGATGATCCCCCATCCCCGGCGTCGAGCGGGTCGGCGCGAGGTCCGGCGCGCTCCGCAAAAGGTCCATCAAGCCGCTGCGCGCCCAGAGCGCCGTCGAATCGAAGCCGGTCTTGTCGGCCTCCGCACCGTGCTCCCCATAGGCGGTCATAGACGCATAGATCAGCCGGGGATTGTGCGGCCGTAAATCTTCGTATCGCAGTTTCAGCTTGGCCCGCACCGGCAGCGGAAAATTGGTTATCAGCACATCCGACTCCGCGACGAGCTTGTGCAGGACCTCCTGCCCCGCCGGTTGTTTGAGATCGAGGCAGATGCCCCGCTTGCTGCGATTATCCGCCATCCAGGCATAGTCGAATTCCGCCCGCGGCATGCCGGGTCCCCGATCGTAGGTCCTGTACGGATCACCGCCCGGCGCTTCGACCTTGATCACGTCGGCGCCGAAATCGGCCATGATCGTCCCCGCCACGGGCCCGGCGATGTAACTCGCGATATCCAGCACCCGTAACCCTTCGCACACCCGGCCTGTCATGTATGGAACATCCCTGTCTTGGTTGCCGCCCGCGACGCCTGGATCCGGCCATGAGCGGCCGGATGGCGGCCATTCAGGCCCCCACTTCGTTTAGACCAGGATTGCCGCTAACGGAAGAGTACGCGCCGGCGGGAATGGTGGGTTCCGTCGCGAAATCGCATGCACGGAAATTCGGTTCCGCTCGGCCCCACCCCGCATATGCAGCACCCCGGCAATTGGCCCGAGATATCGGAGTGACATCTCGCCCAACAAATCTGCCAAGTCGCAAGCCGCGCTCAACCGAATGTGTAAGGAAGCGTAGCTGAATTCAGCCAGCCGCCAGCACCACGCAGGTCGATCTAAATCTACGGTCTCGGCGGATTATTCGGTGTATCGGCCTGTCCGGGCAGATCGAGGGCAGCGTCAATGACCGGATCGAATGTCTTGTCCTGCCGATATTTTCGATAGAGATGCAATCCGATCCAGACCGACACGATGAACAGGACAACCGCCACCGCTGATTTCTCGAACAGCCCATCCGTCAGGCCGCTGCCTACCATCGCAAAGACGATCGTCTGCGGAAGATGACCGAACGCCGAAGCCGTAAAAAAGGGAATCGCCGGTACGCTGGAAACGCCGGCCACCAGGTTCACCGCAAGATTGTTGCTGATCGGTAAAAGCCGAACGGCGAGCGTCATCAGAAATGGATTAACCCGTAAAAATCCGTCAACTTGACGGACCCGTCCAGGATACCGGCGGGCGACGAGCGCGCGTCCAAGAAAGCGGGCATATGTAAAAGCCAGGATCACGCCACCGATCTCGGCAAGCAATGCGACACCGGTGCCCGACACCGCACCGAAGGCATAGCCGGCGGCGAAGGACAGCAGCTGTCGCGATAGTCCGATACCGGTGACGAATGCGCCGGCTGCGACGAAGATAAGGAGGCCGGCGAGTCCGTGCCCCCTAATTTCCGTATCCGCCCAGCGCTTGAGGTCGTCCGGCCCGTAGCCGATATCCGCCCCGTGCAGGACCGCCACCACGGCGACGACAGACAGAATGACAATGACGCCGCGAAACGCGACTCCAAGTTTCATGGCGCGGTTTGGCCCCACTGTGACCTCAGGGAAATCGGATCGAGCGACAATACACTTGAATGTTTGAATTGCCAGCCGCAAGGCGTGGAACCGGCGCTAACCGGATTGCCTTGCGAAATCGGGATTCAGGGGAACAGCCTAATCCACAAAAAATGCCCCGAAATCGCCGTAGTTTAGCCGCCGCAATTAACCAATTGGTAATTAATATTACGATTAACTTAAGGCCAATCGCGATGGCTTTATCGTGAGCGTATCGACGTTGGCACCGTGAACGGCCGAAGAAATAGCTCCGGCGATTATCCAGGAGGAATAACATGACGCAGAAATCTCTCGCTGCTATCGCAATCGCCGCAGCCGTGATTGCGGCACCGGCTTATGCCGGCAGCTTCGACGATTTGTCCAAGGGCAACCAGGATATCGTCAATGCACTGTTTGACGGTCAGAAGCCCTTGAACGGCGACAGCACAACCGAACTTACCAAGGATCAAATCGCTGACCTTAAAAACGGCACCGGCTGGGGCAACGTGTTCAAACAACTGAAGGACGAAGGGCGTTACCCCGATTTCAAGAACCTTGGACTGCTGATTTCGTCGGTCAAGGTACCGGAAAAGGCTGCCCGTGGCGTCGCCACGCGCTCAGAAAAGACCTTGAAGACGTCGCGCATCGACAGGACGCAAAAAATCGACCGACCGAGCAAGGTCGATCGTCCGCAACGCATCGAGCGCCCACAACGGGTCGAACGTCCTTCACGTCCGGAACGGCCACAACGGCGATAAGTGTCATCCGATAAAATATTCAGGGAGTATAGCAATACTATACTCCCTATTTTATTTCGTCGTTTCGAATATTTATGGGTTGGCAAAACAACATTCACATAATTTCTTCAAAAGACGCGGAAGAATCATGAATTACTTCACTTGGTTTCGGAGCCCAGCACACTTTCTCGTTTTCATCTGTCTCGTATCGACCCTCGCCGCCCTTGGCGCAAAAGATGCCAACGCCCAGAAAACCTGGTCGGCGTTCAAATTTTCCACCGGCGTCGATTACACCACGGGAGATTACGGCACCGGCTCCAACACCGATATCCTGTTCATCCCGTTCACCGGCAAATATGAACACGGCCCCTGGGTGGTGGGCATGACCATTCCCTACATCCACATCGACGGCGACGGCAGTGTCGTCGGCGGCACCGACGGGTCGCCTATCGTCGGGGACGAATCGGGCGGCGGCCGAACGGTCAAATCCGGTCTGGGCGATATCGTCGCTTTGCTGACCTACAGTATCCTCCCGAAGAAAAAGACGCTGCCGCTGGTCGAACTAACCGGCAAGATAAAATTCCCGACCGCCAACGAGAATGACGGGTTGGGCACCGGCGAATTCGATTACAGCGTCCAGGTCGATATTTCCCAGAAATTCGGCAAAATTACACCGTTCGGCACGTTGGGCTACCGGTTCGTCGGTGAACCGTCGGGCACGAACTTGAACGACATCTTCTTTCTCTCGCTGGGCGGAAGCTATGCGCTTCAAGAGAAATGGAGCGCGGGATTGATCTTCGATTACCGGCAGTCGACCTCCGATGCCGCCGACGATCCGGCCGAACTGACCCCCTTTGTCGTCTGGAAAGTTCATAAGGATTGGTCGCTGAACACGTACGGCCTGATCGGCCTGACCGACGGCAGTGCGGATTACGGCGGCGGGCTGCAGGTCTCGTATACTTTGGAACGGTAGGCTCCAGCCACCGACCTCGACAATCACCACCGAATACGGATTGATGCGCGTCTAACGACGGCGCAACACCGGTCGTCGTGTTTATCAAATCGGTTGGTTGCAGGGCTAATTTCAGCGATATTCTTTCCGGCGCCAAGTTCGAGACCGATGCCGATCTCGATGGGTTGTTCAGCCCTCTCCGCCGCGCCATCGGGGTCGCCAATCGATGACAACAAAGGGCCAAAATCCGGTTCCGCGCTATCCAGGCACCCATGGCCCGGCGGTGCTCGCCCAAGGGTTCCGGCCCTTCTTCCTGCTGGCGGGCATCTGGGCAGCCGCGACGCTCGCGCTTTTTGTCGCAACACTCCAGGGCTGGACCGGGATTCCGACCGCGTTCAACCCCGTCGACTGGCATGCCCATGAAATGCTGTTCGGCTACATCAGCGCGGCGATCGCGGGATTTCTGCTAACGGCAATTCCGAACTGGACCGGCCGGTTGCCGCTGCACGGCACACCGCTGCTGGGACTTGT
>JAOTYV010000023.1 GCA_029861675.1 Alphaproteobacteria bacterium | reverse complement strand
TGATCGTGCCACGCCGCACGATTGAGGCGTGCCCGGATCCGGGCGAACCGGGCCCGGACGACCGGGAAACCGTGATCCTGAAATCGGGTCCAAGCAAGGGCAAACCCTGGCGGCGCAAACCGCGGCTGCAGGTTCGTTTGCCGGCGGGCTATGAAGTGCCGGATGTGCGCCGCGCCCTCGGTTTGGCGCTGGCAATGGATTTGGGCGACGTGGCGGTGACGCTGGAGGACGGCAAGGCGCCGCGCGCACGCGATAAAGTGCGGGCGCTTAACGAGGAGACCGAGCGCCTGCGGGCCGCGCTGTCGGTGGTCGTTCACGAGCCGCTGCCGACCGGCGTGCACAGTCGGGACGATGCCCTGTTCGTGCTCGGGTTTCCGCCGGGCAGCCGGCCGGATCAAAATACCGTCAAGGCGCGGTTCCGCGTGCTGGCGACAATCCACCATCCCGACGCGTCGTTTGGCGACACGCGGCGGATGAGCCAACTCAACCAGGCGATGACCTGGTTGCGGGCGGGCGCCGCCTAAACCATTTCTTGTTTAAATTGCCTCAAGTGAAATGGTCTATCTCTTTGTTTTTACGCAAATACGTCGTCGCGAACCGTTTCGGCTCGCTCGGGATTTACTCTAGCTGCCGGTGCCTGCGAAAGCCTTCCAATAGGTCTTGTTGACGTTCTTGATCAGCTTGTCATGACGCTGGCCCAAGCAGCCGCGATACCGCGAAACCCGCTCGTAATACCCACGGAACCACATATCTTCGTCGTTTATGTAGTCGCAATAGGTCAAAGCCTTATGCGCCTGCGCGAGCGAGGTTTTCGGCAAATCGCCACGCCGGGCGCGCTGCTTGTCGATCGCCAGCGCAAAGGCTGCATCGCGTTCATCCTTGGTGGCGACCCGGCTCCGCGGCATGCTGTTTAGCGTGTCGCGCAATATCTCCGTTGCCACAACATGATCCTTGTTCGCGGCGAGACTGCGTTCCGCGACCGTGCGCTGCGGGCCCATCGATAGGTAGAGATCGTCTTCCAACTGTGGCCGGGGGTCGCCCTCGTGCCAGACCGGCGCCAACACGACGTTATGGGTGACGCGCAGGGCGACCGATTCCAGCCCGTGTTTATCGAGCAGGGATTTGGGTAGCGTGAATCGAATTGCCATGTGTTCCCGTTCGGAGGCGATCTTGACCGCTTCCAGGGGCAAGGTCTTTTCCGTGCCGCCGGCGGTCCGGCCGATCACGGCCAAGCCGTCTTCCCGTCCCGTCCCGTACCGGCCTTCGTCGACCAATTCATACGGGGTCCCGGGGGTCGGGGTCGCCCGGTCATACTGCAGGCACAATCCCGACGCTTCGACGATGCAGTCGCCCTTGAGGAATTGAAATACGAGATCGTCATTTTGCGCGACCAGCAGAAGCGTCTGCGGCGCGGCCGCGGCGGGCGTAAAAGGATAGAACGCCGCCAACAGAACAATACTGAAAAGGTACAATAAACGCATGGCGAAACTCCCAATTCTGAGGGTCGCTGCCCGGCATGTCTTGTGTCGGGACGGACAGGAACCCAAGTCACAATGCTTAAGTCTAACACAATGTTCCGCCTCGCGATATGGGGCACACCAAGGCGTGAACAGTGGCGCCGGCTAGAAAATATCCACTACGATCCGCTCCCGGCCTTCCAACATACCTTCGTAGCTTTCGCGCATTTGGGCGAGATGGGGCGACGCCGCGTGTTCATCCAATGCGGCTTGGTCCCGGTAGACTTCGTACAGGACGACCCTGTCATCATGATTGCGCGAGAGGGACACATCGAAATAGACGCACCCCTCCTCCACCGCGAGGCAGTTTTCCGCGTGTTTACGCATGATGGCAATGTAATCGTCGCGGTGTTCGGACTTCACGTCGATCTGGACGACCAGGGCTACTCTGCTCATATCCGTGTACTCCTGTCTTATCGGGTTTTCGGAATTTCCGTACCGGCCCAGCGGCTGACCCGTTCGGCCACCCGGGTGATGTCCTGTTTGCCGCCGCCATCGGCGCGCACCAGCCGTAGCAGTTGCCGGGCCGACTGGCTTACCTGCATCGGCACTCCGAGCGCTTCGCCTTCGGCCATCGCGAGGTCGACATCCTTGATGAGAATGTCGAGCGCCGCGCCGTAATCATATTTATGGGTCACGACGTCGCTCGGAAACTTGTCGAGGGTGGCGCTGTTGCGGCCACTGCCCGCGTTGATCGCTTGCAGGATCACTTCCGGATCGAGGCCGGCCTTGACCCCCATCGCGAACGCCTCCGACGTGGCGGTGAGCGCGACGGCGGTCAGGATATTGTTGACCAATTTAAGACTTTGCGCGAGCCCGGGCTCGGTCCCCGCATAGGTGACCGGACCGAGCTGCGCCAGCAATGGCTCGACCTGGCGAAAGGCGGTTTCGGGTCCGGAAACCATGACCGACAAGGTGCCGGCGGCGGCGCCCGGCGGCCCGCCGCTCACCGGGCAATCGATCGTCGCGATGCCGCGCGCCGAAAGCTTCTCCGCGATCTCCCGAATAAGCGGCGTGCCGACGGTGCCGAGGTTGACGAAGATCTTGGCGGCCTTGCCCTCGATAATACCCTCGCCGCCGACCGAAGCGCTGCGGTAGGTGTCGAGCGTGGGCAACGAGGCGAAGACCACTTCCGCGTCGTCGGCGACCTCCCGCGCCGATCCGACCACGCGCGCCTGTCGGTCGGCCAACGGCCGTGTCACCTCTTCGCGGATGTCGTGCACGACCAGCTGATGACCGGCGTCGAGCAGCCGCTCGCTCATCGGGTATCCCATATTGCCGAGGCCGATAAATCCCACACTCATGTCATGTCTCCCTGCGTTTTGTCTTTGCCGGTTGCGCAATGGTGCAGCGCGTGCTCGATGCTGGATTGATACTCCGTGGGCATCGCCGGGGTGTACAGCATAGGGCGGCCTCCACCGGCGCGCCAAGCTTGACGGCGCGGCCAGGGGCGGGCTAGGGCCTTATCCATCGAAAGCCCGCGACCCGGGCCGCCACGAGGACAGCGCACATGGCTTTGCCGCCGCCGGCGTTCAAACCATCCGACACCATGGTGCCGCAGGATTGGCCGCGCCTTGCGGATTTTCTCGGGGCGCAGGGGCATGCCTATTCCACCGACCGGCCGCCCCGGCAGTTCGCGTCCGGCTTCGGCAATTTGAATTACCTGATCGAAATGGATGGCGCAGAAGCGGTGCTGCGGCGGCCGCCGCTGGGGCCGATCCCGCCGGGCGCCAACGACATGGGGCGCGAACATCGAATTCTGAGTGGGCTGTGGCAAGCCTATCCGCTGGCGCCGCGCAGCCTGGTTTTCTGCGACGATGAGACGGTGCTCGGCGCGCCGTTTTTCATCATGCAATACCGGCCGGGCATCGTGATCGGCGGCACGGTGCCCGACGGCGTGGCCGACGCCGGAACGGTGGGATTGACGCTCGGACCGATAATGATGCGCGTGCTCGCGGATCTGCACGCGGTCGACCCGGCGGCGGTCGGCCTCGGCGATTTTGGCCGGCCGGAAGGGTTTCTCGAGCGCCAGGTGGCCGGATGGGTCGCCCGCGCCGGCCTCGCCTGGGACGATGCCCCCGCGCCGCTTGCGGTCGAAATGGGACATTGGCTGGCGCGCAATCAACCGCGCCGGAGCCCCGCGCCGACACTGCTGCACAACGATTTCAAGCTCGACAATATGGTGCTGGATCCGGCGTCGCTGGACCCGGTCGCCGTGCTCGACTGGGATCTCGGCACGCGCGGCGATCCGCTGGTCGATCTCGGGGTTACGCTCAGCTATTGGGTCGAGCCGGAGGATCCGTGGGCGATGCATGCGATCGATCAGATGCCGAGCGCGGGCCACGCCTTCCCGAGCCGGCGCGACGCGGTCGAGCTGTACGCCGGATACACCGGCCGCGATCTTTCCGATATCCTGTATTATCGGGTATTCGGGCAGTTCCGCATCGCCGTCGTTTTCATGCAGCTCAACCGGCGCTACCGCGAAGGCGGTACGGACGACCCGCGGTTTGCCGAGTTCGGACGGATGGCGGAAGGGCTGCTCGACTTCGCGCATGAGGTCGCGCAAGGGCGTGCGTTCTGATGGGCACGGGATAACGGGGAGAGGAAGATGCGGCGGACGGCGATGACCGATTACGCGGAGAGCTATCGCGGCTTCGCCTGGGATTTGCCGGAAACATTCAATTTCGGCGGCGACGTGATCGACCGCTATGCGGAAGACCCGAACAATCTGGCGCTGATCTGGTGCAATGCCGCGGGCGATGAACGCCGCTTCACCTACGCCGACATCAAGGCGCTGTCCAACCGCTTCGCGAACCTGCTGCGGGAACACGGGGTGAAACGCGGCGACCGGGTGGTGGTCATGCTGCCGCGCATCCCGGAATGGCAGATCGCCATGGTCGGCTGTCTGAAGCTGGGGGCGGTCCCGATCCCGGCGATCACCATGCTGACCGCCAAGGACATGGCCTACCGGGTCGCCCATTCGGGCGCCGCGGCAATCGTCACGACGCGCGAGAACACGCAAAAATTCGACGAAGTCGCGCCGGTGCGGCTGCGGATCAGCGTCGGCGGCGGCGATCGGGACTGGCTGGACTACGCGACGGCGATGGCCGCCCAAAGCGAGAATTTCGCCCCGGTCGCGACCGGCATCGAGGAGCCGGCGGTGATGTACTACACCTCCGGTTCGACCGGCGATCCGAAAGGCGTGACCCATGCGGCGCGCGGGCTATTCACCTGGCGGGTGTCGTCCTGGTTCTGGCACGACCTGTCCGAGGCTGACGTGATGTGGTGCAGCGCCGACACCGGCTGGAGCAAGGCCGGCACCAGCGTGCTGTTCGGCCCCTGGAGCTGCGGCGCCACGGTGTTGTTTTATGACGGGGATTTCGATCCGCACGACCGCTTTCGGCTGCTCGAAAAATACGGCGTGACGGTTTTCTGTGCGGCGGCGACCGAATTGCGCCGCCTCATTCTCGAGGACACCGCGGCCTATGATTTGGCGCCGTTGCGGCTCACCGTCTCGGCGGGCGAGGCGGTCAATCCGGAAATCATCGACCGTTGGCACGACATCACCGGCGGGCCCCTGCTCGACGGCTACGGCCTGACCGAGGCGCTGATGGTCGCGACCAACTATCCCTGCATGCCGGTCAAGCCCGGGTCGATGGGGCGGCCCCTGCCAGGCACCCAGACGCTGATAATCGGTGATGACGACCGGCCGCTTCCCGTGGGTGAAACCGGGCGGCTGGTCGTCCGCATGCCGAACCCGCAGGTCATGATCGGATACTGGCAGGATCCCGGGCGGACGGCGCAGTGCTACGTGACGGTGGACGGGGCCGACTATTTCGTCACCGGCGACGAGGCCTACCAGGATGCGGACGGGTATCTGTTCTATCAGGGCCGCGCCGACGACGTGATCAACGCGTCCGGGTACCGCATCGGTCCAATGGAGGTGGAGAACGCGCTGATGGCGCATCCCGCCGTGCAGGAGTGCGCGGCGGTCGGCAGCCCGCATCCGGAGCGCGGCGAGGTGGTGAAGGCGTTTATCATCCTGAACGCGGGATTCACCGGGGATGATGCCCTGGTGCAGGCGCTGCAGGATCACGTCAAGCAGGTGACGGCGCCGTACAAATATCCGCGCAAGATGGAATTCGTCGACGATCTGCCGAAAACCATCACCGGCAAGATCCGCCGCCGCGACCTGCGCGATCGGGAATACGCCGGCGGTTCTTAGGGTGTTTTAATTGGATGTAGTCTCGTTGAGCGGCGGCGTTCAGGCAGAATGTTGCAATGGGAATTGGAACTAGATTGGGTGCCTAGCCGCACCCTTCGTCAGGCTCAGGATGAGGCCATTCCATAATAAATTCAGCCTCCCCCTGAGCTTGACGAAGGGCGAGGCGGTCTGCGGCACAAAATCGATGGTCCGCCGGATTGCAGCCTGTATTACAATCGCCGTTCGCGGAATCCGAACGTGATCATGGCGACGCCGAGCGCGACCACGCCCGCGGTCAGCATCCAGCCCGATGCGAAAGCGCCGCTGACATCAACCATCCAGCCGAAGGCCGGCGGGCCGACGATCGCGCCCATCGACGTGCCGATGCCGTTATAACCGATGGCCGCGCCGGTCTGCCGTGCCGGCACCGCTTCCACCGCCATGGTCTGCATCAACGGGGCGTAGGACGCGATGGTGACGCCGAGCAACGCGGTAAAGGCGAGCCCGGCGATCAGGCCGGCCCGCGCATCGAGCAGCCCGAGCCCCGCCAGCAGCAGCGCGGCGGTCGCGCCGAGCACCAGCGTGAGGCCCTTGCGCCGTCCCTTGAACAGAAAGTCGCTGACCGCGCCCCACCCCATCCGTGCGGCGACGCTGGTCGCCTGCGCCGTGCCGTAACACAGCCCGGCAAGTTCCTGGCTCAGCAGGAGTCCTTCGCGCATGAACAGGGTGATGTAGGTGAAAAAATTATACTGCCCGAAATTGTATAAAAAATTGCCGGCGACGAAACGGTTATAGTTGCCGTTGCGTAGGATTTCGGTGAAACCGCCGGATTTGCGCTGGCCGGCGGTCCGGGGGGCCGGGCTCGACTCTCTGGCAAGCCGCAGGCAGACGAGTCCACCGAAGACGGACGCGCAGGCGACGCCGGCGGTCACGGTCTGCCAGCTCACCACGATCACCAGCGAGCCTGCCGCCGCGGCCAGCACGCCGCCGACCGGCACGCCGGTCTGCTTGATCCCCATGGCGGTGGCGCGGCGTTCCGGCGGAAAGGCCTCGAACACGCCCTTGGAGGTCGCCGGGTTGATGATCGAATAGCCCCAGCCGGCGATTAGCATGGCCAGCAAGGCGACGGTCAGGCCGGTCGCCTGGGTCAGGATGATCGCGCTGACCACGAGGATCGCCTGTGCCGCGACCAGCGCGCGGCCGACCCCGATGCGATCGGTAAATCGTCCGCCGGGCAGCGCGCCGGTTACCTGTCCGATGCTGTAGGCGGTGACCAGCAGGCCGAATTCGGTAAATGTCAGACCGAGATCGGTTTTCATCGCCGGCGCCATGACCAGGATTGTGGTGCTGTGCAGGGTGCCGACCACATGGGAGAAGGTGAAAATGAACAGCCGCATCGTCCACGGATTTTCCGGGCCGCGCGGTAAGGGGGTGGCGTCGGTGGTCACGCGCCGGAGGGCGGGACGATGACCGCGACCGGCGGGCCGAGCCAAGACGAGAACCAGGTGAACATGTTGCGAATTGGGATCAAGGCATGCGCTCGCTTCGTATCGAGATGAGTTAGGTGTGTGTCGGGCCCAGTATCAGACCGGCTTGGTGCCTTCGATCATTAGCCGGTGCAACAGCCGAAGCTGCGACATGTCGTAATCCATGTTGGCTTCGTGCATCGAGCAGCGGTCGTCCCAGATCACCATGTCGCCGAGCCGCCATTTGTGGCGGTACTGGAACCGCTCCTCGGTCGCGTGCGCCATCAACTCGTTGAGCAGCGCGAAGCCGGCCTCCTTCTCCATGCCGACGAACTCCTCGATTCGTACCGGATTGAGGTACAGCGCCTTGCGGCCGTTCTCCGGATGGGTGCGGACAAGCGGCTGTTCGACCGGCGGGCTTTCCTTCGCCTCCGACCCGGTGCGCTTCGGCAGCTTCCGCGGCGTGCGGCTGCTGAGATAGGCGTGCACCGCCTTGAGCCCGTCGATCCGTTGCTTGGTTTCCGCCGGCAATGCGTCATAGGCGGCGGCGGTGTTGGTGAACTTGGTGTCGCCGCCACTGTCCGGCAGGCTGACCGAATACAGCGCGGTCGCCTTGGGCGGAATTTCCTTGTTCGAATGATCGGTATGCCAGGTGGTGCCGCGGATCAAGATCTTGCCGTCGCCGGCGGCGTCGCGGTCCCGGTTCGACACCACGCCGACCTCGGGGCAATCCGGCAGGTGGTATTGCTGCAGCAATTGCTTCATCGGCGTGCCGAACAGCCGCCCCGCATCGGCGAATTGTTTCGGCGTCAGCTCCTGATCGCGAAACACCAGGGCGACATGGTCCGCCAAGGCGCGGTTCAGCCGCTTGCGCGTTTCGGCGTCGACCGGCTGGCGCAGATCGAGCCCGCCGACTTCGGCGCCGGCATGTTCGCCAAGCGGGGTGATGGTAACGCTCATGGTCTGCTCCTAGACCATCACTTGTTCAAATTGGCTCAAGTGAAATGGTCTCTCTCTCTTTGTTTTACGCAAATACGTCGTCGCGAACCATTTTGGTTCGCTCGGGATTTGCGCCTAGAACGGTTTGTCGCCGGAAAGAATGATCCGGTACATCAGGCGTCGCTGGTTGAAATCATAGTCGGTGTCCGCCTTGTGCATGCAGCACCGGTTGTCCCAGATCACCATGTCGCCGAGTTGCCAGCGATGGGTGTAGGTGAATTCCGGTTGCGTCGCGTGCGCGACCAGATCGCCGATCAGGCCGGAGCAATCCTCCGGCGCCATGCCGAGAAAACGGCGCACCCGGAGCGGGTTGAGATAAATCCCCTTGCGGCCCGATTCCGGATGCGTCCGCGCGAGCGGGTGTGCGACCCCGTCGGCCACATTCTCGGCCTCTTCGCGTTTGCGTTCCGCTAGGTCGGGCGGCACGCGGCTGTCGGTATAGGCGTGAACGGCGGACAGCCCGTCGACCCGCGCCCGCAGTTCCGGCGACAGCGCGTCATAGGCGGCGCCCATATGGGCCCAATGGGTATTGCCGCCCGTGTCCGGCAGGGCGACCGAGTACAACATTGTGGCCTTGGGCGGCTCGGGGGTGAAGGAATGGTCCGTGTGCCAGCTCACCCCCCGCACGTTGATCTTGCCGGTCTTGGTTTTTTCCTGGTTCGAGATGGTGCTGACATCGGGACAGTCCGGGATGTTGAATTGTTCCAGATGCTGGCGCACCGGTGCGCCGAATTGCTTGGCGACGGCGAGGAATTCCTGCGGCTGCAGCGACTGGCCACGGACCACCAGCACCGCATGGTCGATAAAGGCCCGGTTCAGCAGGTCTGCGGTGTCGCGATCCAGGGGCTGCGTCAGGTCGATGCCGGAGACTTCCGCACCGATCTTCGGCGCCAGTGGCGTGACGGTCGGGGTCATGGCGTCAATACCGGCCTTTCGCCTTCGATCATCAGGCGGTGGAGATAGCGGCGTTCGTTCGCGGGATAGTCGCGGTTTGCCTGATGCATGGCGCAGCGATTGTCCCAGATCACGAAATCGCCCTTGCGCCATTTATGACGGTACTGGAATTTCTCCTGTGTCGCATGGGCGGCCAGGCCGTCCAGCACGGCGGCGCTGTCTTCGGGGTCCAGATCGAGCACGCGCTCGGCGCGGACCGGGTTGTGGTAGATCGCCTTGCGGCCGGTGTCCGGGTTGGTGCGGATCAGCGGATGCACGGTGTCGCCCGGATATCGTTCCGCCTCGGCCTCGCTGCGGCCGATCATGGGGCGCGGGCTACGGCTGCTTTCATAGACATGCAGGACATCCAGCCGCTCCAATCGCGCATTCTCCGCTTCCGGCAGCGCTTCATAGGCGGCCCGCATGTCGCAGAACTGGGTATCGCCGCCGCGGCTCGGGATGTCGATGCCATAGAGGATCGTCGCCTTGGGCGGCGTCTCCGTATAGGAGTGATCGGAGTGCCAGCTGACGCCGCGCATATAGAACGTGCCGTCGGTATTGCGATCCTCGCTGGAGACGACGTTGATTTCGGGAAATTCGGGGACCGCAAAACTGTCCAGATTCTGCTGCTTGATGGGGCCGAATATGGCGGCGGATGCGACGAATTGCGCGGGCGTCAGATCCTGGTTGCGAATTACCAGGACGATGTTGTCGACCCAGGCCTGATAGATTGCCTGTTGTGTATCGTCGCTGAGGTCGCCGGCCAGATTAACGCCGGAAAGCTCGGCGCCGATGGTGTCGGTCAGGGGCGTGATCGAAAGCGTCATTCGGATGTCCCGGTTCAGGGTGCGATGATGGTGAATTTCGCGTCGCCGTCGGCCTCGATCTGCGCCGGCAACGCTTCCTCCCAACTGAGGTAATCCCGCATCGCCTGTTCATTGCCGTGATGCCGGTCGTGCACGAAATACAGATAGTCGATGCACTCTGCATCCGGCGGAGAGTCGGGCGACGACTCTGCGGGCAGGCCCTGTGCGGTCCAGGCCTCGAAACCGCCGGCCAGGATCGCGACCGGCGCATCGGTGAGTTCCCGCAAATCGATTGCCGCGAGGCGCGCCCGCGTCTCATGCTCCGAATACAGCACGATTTGTTTGCCCGCCGGCAATTGGGCAAGCAGTGCATCGAGCCGCGGCCGGATCGCCCAGATCGCGCCCGGAATATGGCGCTCGCGATAGTTCATGGAAATATCCACATGTACCGCGACCGCGTCGCCGCGCTCGAGCGCCGCGGCCAGGTCGGCCGGGGTGATCGTCGCCGGCGGATCGTCCTCGATGCCGAGGACGCGGCGTTTCGGCATGCCGGTCTCCGTTCCGTCCGCGCCGATGCCGCCCTGCAGCACAACAGCTTCCCAGCCCATCTGCACCAGCCAGTGCGCGGTGGTGATGGCGCGGATCTCGTTGTCGTCGGTCAGCACGATGCGCGCGCCGCGGGCCGCGACCCAGGCGTCGGTCGCCTGCACCAACTGGCCGCCGGGGGCGTGCACCGCGCCGGGCAGATGGCCGGCCTCGTATTCCTCCCGCCCGCGTACGTCGAGCACGTAGAGGCCGCGGCTCTCATCGGCCCGCAAGGCATCCAGCGTCGCCCGGTCGATGCGTTTTACGCCGTATGTCGCGGCCATTTTTTCCGCCGTGGCTTTCGCGGTCTTGAGCCCATCGGTCGATACTTCGGGGAAGCGGCGCGTGTTGCCGTGTTCCAGCGTGTGGCCGGCCAGTGTCCAGCCCATGGTGCCGGCGCGCAGCGCGACCACCTTGTTCGGAATGCCCGCGTTGATCAACGTTTGCGCGCCGATAATGCTGCGCGTCCGGCCGGCGCAATTCACCACCACGGTGGTGTCCGGCGACGGCGCGATGTCATGGATTCGGTAGACCATTTCCGCATTCGGGACGCTGATCCCCTGCGGAATGTTCATCCGGTTGAATTCCTCCGGCGTGCGTCCGTCGACGACCACCAGATTTTCCTTGCCCTCGAGCATGGCGTTCAGTTCGTCGGCGCTGATCGACGGCGTGTGGGCGGCGTGTTCTACGACCTCGCCGAAGGCCTTGCACGGCACATTGACGCCCTTGAAGATTTCATAGCCGGCCGCGGCCCAGCCATCGACGCCGCCGGTCAGGACGGCGACATCGCTGTAGCCGAGTTTCGTCATGCGCGTTGCCGCCCGCTCGGCGACGCCGTCGCCGCCGTCGACCAGCACGGTTCGGGTCGTGCGTCGCGGCAATTGCGCGTCCAGCCGCGCTTCCAGATGGCTGTACGGCATGGGCATTGCGAACAACAGATGTCCTTCGCCGAATTGTCCGTCTTCGCGCACGTCGAGCAACGCCAACTCGGCGCCGTCGTTCAGCATCTTCTTGAGCGCAGGCGCCTCAATCTGTTTGGTCATCTTCGCGGCCTTCCCTTGGCTTTTTGCTAGTGGCATTCGGTTGGGCGGGCACGCCAGTCAATGCGGGGCGGTGCCGCGCAACAAGGCCCGGTGCATGTGGCGCGGTTCGTGATAGTCGTCGCTCGCCGCGTGCATCAGGCACCGATTGTCCCAGATCAGCATGTCGTGCGGTTTCCATCGATGGCGATATTCGAAGCGCGCGTCGAAACAATGCTCGTTCAGCGCATCGAGCAACGCGTCGCTGTCCGCGTCGCTCCAGCCGTCGATCCCGTTCATCCGGTTGGGGTTCATATAGATCGCCTTGCGCCCGGTGTCGTCATGGGTGCGCACCAGCGGATGGGCCGCGGTCGGCCCGTCGACCTCGTCGTCGGTCCGCCGCTTCCGGCCGGTAAAATTGCGCCGCCCGGTCAGGCAGTGGACGCCGCGCAACCCCTCGATACGCTGCTTCATGGCGTCGGGCAGCGCCTCATAGGCAGCGTGCATGTTGAGGAATCGCGTGTCGCCACCCTTGGAGGGAATTTTGACTGCGTGCAGCAGCGTCGCCTTGACCGGCGCCCGATGATAGGAGTGGTCGGTGTGCCAGAAGGTGCCGCGGACGATCAGTTTGCTGTTGGGATCGTCCGATTCGCGGTTCACGCTGGGCGACAGAACCGAAATCAGGTCGGTCTCCGGATGCGCGAATTGGGGAATTTTTTGCGGCTGTGCTTCGCCGAACACGGCGGCGACTTCGAGATACCGTTCGATCGAGATGTCCTGATCGCGGATACACACAACGTGATGGTCGAGAAACGCCTGATTGATGGTGTCGACCGTCTCGCCATCCAACGGATGGTTGAAATCCAGACCCAGAATCTCCGCGCCCGCCATCTCACCAAGGCGCCTGATTTCTATGTCCATGATCTGTCTCCCTTGGTTGCTGCGGTAGCCGGCGCCTAGAGGGGCGCCGTGCCCGCGAGCAGGATGCGTTGATGCAGGCGTTTCTGGCCGACCGGAAAATCCATATTCACCGAATGGACCAGGCAGCGGTTGTCCCAGACCAGAAGGTCCCCGACCCGCCATTTGTGATGGTACTGGTACTTCGGCTGAGTCATGTGGTCGTGCAATTCGTCGAGCAGCGCGTCGCTCTCGGCGCGCGGCATGCCGACGATATGGTCGGTCCGGTTGGCGTTGAGGTAGATCGCCTTCTTGCCGGTATCCTCATGGGTGCGGATCAGCGGGTGCACCACGTCCGGTGTTTCGTCCTCTTCAACTTTCATGCGTTTCGCCGCGCGCGCCGGAGAGCGGAACGTGTCATAGCTGTGCACCGCCTTGAGCCCATCCAGCGCCTTTTTCCTGTCTTCCGGCAAATCTTCGTAGGCGGCCCGGAGGTTGCAGAACTTGGTCTCGCCGCCGGTTTCGGGGATTTCCAGCGACTGGAGCATGGTCGCCTTCGCGGGCGCCGCAAAATAGGAATCGTCGGTGTGCCATCCGGTGAGCCGCTTCATTTTCAGATCGTCCGGCTTGTCTTCCGGCTTCATATAGGTGGATTCGAGGACCGAGACTTCGGGCACCTCGCCGTGCCGGCGCTTGCGGAGGAGCTGTAGCTGCGGTTCGCCGAAATGGCGGCCGATCCGGGCGAAATTCGCCGGCTCCAGCGGCGCCGATCGAAGGCAGAGCAGATGATGCTCCAGAAACGCATCGTTGAGGGCTCGTGCCGTCGCGTTGTCGAACGGCCTGCTGAAGTCTATCCCGGTCGCCTCCGCGCCCAACGCCTCGCCCAGTTTGTTGATTTTCAACGCCATCGTCGGTTTCCTCCGGAAAATATCAGGACAGCGCGGCCACAATTAAACACGCACAGGAAACCCCTGCCGGCCGCCTTGTCATCCTGGCTGTAAATCTGATGGTCGAAACCCGGCGATTATACGGCCGGGGCCGCCGCGCTGGCAATGTGACCCGATGGACGGCCGGCGGCCCGGCGCTGCTGGCGTTGCGGCTACACGCCGTCTATATATGAGGCAGCAGATTCCCGGCAATGCAATGACCGGTGGCGCATCGCCACCGTCCAGAGAGAAGGGTCAAGCCATGTCCAAGATTTACCATATCGCCGTGAAGGTTCCCGATATCGAGAAGGCCAAGACCTTTTACAAGGAAATCTTCGGGTTCGAGGAACTCAAGCAATCGAAGGTGCGCGACCATACGTCCTGTCACCTGACCGACGGGAATTTCGATCTCGCCATCGTCGAATATGACAGCGAGGATTCGCCGGAAGCGGGCCTCTCCGGTCCCGGTCCCTGCATCCATCATTTCGGCGTCGAGGTGGATGATCTCGATGGCTCGCACGCGAAGCTCACCGAGATGGGTTGCGAAATCCTGTCGGCGCCGGGTGTTCTGCCGATCAAGTTCCGGTCGCCCTTCGGCGTCGTGGCGGAAATCTCGCCGACCAACTACTTCAACACCGCCCACAAGAACGGCTAGGGCTCGGCAACCGCGGGCGGCGGGCAGGTTCCGGCGATGTTGGCATTGTGTTCGCTTGATGCGATTCCCGACGGCGACGCCCGCGGCTTCGCCGTGGAAGGCCCGCGATTGGCGCAGCGTCTGCTCGTCGCGCGGCGCGGCGATCGCGTGTACGGATACGTCAATCTATGCCCGCACGCGCTGTCGCGGCTCGATTTCGAGCCCGGCGAATTCATGGATGATGACGGACGCTACTTGTACTGCGGCGTCCACGGCGCGCAGTTCGGGCTGGAAGACGGCAATTGCGTCAGCGGTCCCTGCCTTGGCCAGGCTTTGGTGGCGGCTCCCATTGTCTTGCGCGACGGAACCGTCTTTCTCGATCGCGACGATGTCGCCCTGGTCGACGAGATTTCAAAGGTCATGTCCGACCTCGGCTGACACCGTCATACGAAAGAAGTTCCGATGATCCCGCTGGTCGACGCCTGGGTGCCGATCACGATTGCCGCCGTGATCCTGCAGACCATCCGGTCGGCCCTGCAGAAGAAACTGAAATCCGACCTCAAGACGAGCGCGGTAACGTTTATCCGCTTCGCCTTCGGGCTGCCGTTGGCGGTTTTCTTCCTGTTCGCCCTTCTACAGACCGGGGAGGCCGAGGCGCCGGCACCGGACGGTCCGTTCGTCCTGTACGCCGTGGTCGCCGCGTTCGGTCAAGTCATGGGAACCTTCCTGCTGCTTTATCTCTTTTCCTTCCGCAATTTTGCGGTCGGCACCACATACACCAAGACGGAAGCAATCCAGACCGCCCTGTTCGGCCTGGTGTTGTTTGGCGAAGCCATGAGCGTTGCCGGATTTGCCGCCATCCTGATCAGTGTGGTCGGCGTGATGACCATTTCGGTGGTCTATGGGCACGCCGGTTTGCGCGGATTCCTGACCGGCTGGCTTAGCCGCGAAGCGATGATCGGCTTGGCGTCGGGCGCCGGCTTCGCAATCGCGTCGGTGGCAATCCGGGCGGCCAGCCTGTCGCTCGGTTCGGACAGCGTCGTCCTGGCCGCGACCTACACGCTGGTCTGGGTACTTGGAATGCAGACCGTTATGATGCTGGGCTATTTCCTGCTGCGCGACCGGGCGCAGCTGATACGCATTTTCCGGCATTTGCGCTTTGCGGCGCTGATCGGTCTTTCGAGCGTGCTCGGCTCGATGTGCTGGTTCATCGCAATGACGCTGGAAAATGCTGCCTATGTGAAAACGTTGGGCCAGATCGAGCTGGTGTTCACCCTGCTGGTCTCCTATCTGATTTTCAAGGAGCGGTCGACCCGGTGGGAGCTTGCCGGCATGGTGCTGATCGTGGCCGGCATCGTTATTTTGCTGTGGGCTCGCTAGCCGTTCGGATCACGGTGCCGCGGAACAACTCGGGCCAGATCACCGCCGTGAGCAACAGCAGCAGCACGCCTTCGACGACCATAATCGCGATGCCGACCGGTGCGCCGAGATGGTCCGACAGCAGGCCCAGATGCAGCACGCCGATCGGGCCGCCGCCGATACAGGTGGCGAGCACGCCGAGCACCCGGGACCGCATCTCCGGCGTCGCCGCCGCGAACATGATGGCCGATTGCGTCGTCGAGAAGCCGGCATGGCCGAGCCCCGCGACAAGCAAGACGGCGATCGCGATCACGAAGCTATTCGATCCGGCGAAGAGACCGACGCCCAACAAGAATATGAACGAGCCGATCAGATAGGTGCGGGTGAAATTTGCCGGCTGCAGCCAGGTGATGGTTATCGCGCCGATCAGCGCACCGACCCCTTCCGCGGAGGCGAGCACCCCGATCAGCGATGCGCTGAGCTGCAGCTCGTTCTTGCCGATCACCGGGATCATGGCGCTGAACGGCACCGCGAACATATTGACGATGATCGTGACCAGCAGCGCGCCGACCAGCCCGCGGTTGCGGAAAACGAAGCGCACCCCTTCGACCAGGTTGGTGAGGTAGTGCACATGCGCGGCCGATTGCGCCGCCGACTGATAGCGCACGCGATAGGTCAACAGGAAGCCGATGCCGTACAAGACGGTGCAGAGGAAATATGCGCCGTGCAAGCCGATCTGATCATACAGCACGCCGCCGCCGATGGGGCCAAGCAGTCGTGTGCCGTTGTTGGTCACCGAATCGAGGGCGAGCGCCGGTCCGGCGCGGCCGGGTCCGGCAATTTCGCCCAGCATGGCGCGGCGCACCGGGAATTCGGAGGTGTGCATCGCCCCGCCAAGAAAGGCGCCAATCGCCACATGCCACACGGCAATCTGGCCGGTCATGGCCAGCATGCCCAGCAAGAAGGTGATGCAGGTCAGAGCGCACAGCGCGCCCAGCATGAAGCGGCGGCGGTTCACCCTTTCGCCGATGGTGCCCATGACCGCGCCCAGCAATATCATCGGCAGAAAGCGGAAAAAGGACATCAACGCGGTCTGGAAAACCGACCCGGTCACTTCCAGGACAAAGACGCTAATGGCGAGCAGTTCGAGCCAGCGAATAACGCCAACGAACCCACCGGTGACCCAGAGCCGCCGGTAATTGCCGTCGCGAAACAATTCGATCGGCCGCACCCGCCGGGCCGGTGCGGCGCCGTTTTCGGGTGCGCTCAACAAACCCGTCCCGGGCAGGGTGCGGGAATCGACGCGCCCGCGCCACTGCGCTTGAAATAATGCCTCGCCATTGGCGGAATCTCGCGAAAGCGGCCAGACGATGCCTGGCCAAAGGATGTGGGTTGATCTTACCCTCTCGCTGGTGTCCGGTGTAGGGTGCTCTCTTCCCATGCAAACACCGGAAAAGCCGACCGACGATATGCGCCTCTCCCGATTTGACCTCTGCGGCCATTGCCGGATCATCCTCCCGAGATTTGGGCTGCGCCGGGATCGACGATGAACATGGAAAAGCAGGTTGCTTATTTCCGGCGCCTTTCGAATGCCGACGTTTATGCGGAGACGTTGCGATCCGGCGGGATCGCCCTGACCCGTCTGGAATACGAAATGGAGCAAGACGACATCGACCGGGTCCTGGCCGCCGCGCAGGGCTATCAACTCCAGGCGTACAGCCAGGAAGCCGTGCAGCACGGCTATGGCGCCGACCGGGCGCTGATCGCGCGATGTCCCAATCTGCTCGCCGTCTCGACGCCGGGGTCGGGATACGATGCGGTGAACCTGGCCGATTGCACGGCGGCCGGCGTGCTGGTGGTCAACCAGGCGGGGCTGCACGCAACGGCGGTCGCACAACACGCGCTCGGCATGATGCTTTGCTTGTCCAAGAAGATCATTCAGGCGCACACGGCAATGCATGGCGACGCCGACTGGTCGCGTCTCGACTATGGCGGGCATGACATCGACGGCAAGGTGCTTGGTGTCGCCGGGTTCGGCGCCGTCGGCCGCCGGCTTGCGGAGATTTGCGGTGGCGCTTTCGGTATGCGCGTGATCACCCATCATCCGCGCATGAGCGACGCGGACATCCGAGCCTGCGGCGCCGAGCCGGTGGCGTTCGACGCCATGCTGGGGCAAGCGGATTTCGTCGTCGCCGCGCTGCCGCTCACCGACCAAACCCGCCGTCTGTTCGGCGCCCGCGAATTCGCGCTGATGAAACCGGGCGCCTATTTCGTCACGGTGGCGCGCGGCGGTATCCATGACGAAGCGGCTTTGGCGGCCGCGTTGCGGCGGGGCGAGATCGCCGGCGCCGGGCTGGACGTCTGGGAAGTCGAGCCGCCACCGGCCGATCATCCGCTGCTGGCTTTTCCCAATGTGCTGACCACGCCGCACAATGCCGGCATGACCGCCGAGAGCCGGCTTCGCGTATCACGCGGCGCGGCGGCTCAATGGCTCACGATCTTCGAGGGAAAGCGGCCGCCGCGCCTGCTCAACCCGGATGTCTGGCCGCGCTATGTCGATCGTTATGCCCGCATCATGGGCCAACCACCGGAGGAGCACGCCGAACCATGACGACGAAAACCCATGACTACATGGTGACCGGCGGCGGCCGGAAATCGCGCCTCGTGATGCCGCCGAAGGCCTGCGAGACGCATTCGCATATCTACGGCGCGCGGGATAAATACCCGCCGATAGCGGGTCGGGAGCCCGATTTCGGCGCGTCGGTCGACGCCTATGCGGCGATGCTGGACCGCTTCGGATTCGAGCGTTGCGTCATCGTGCAGCCGTCGCTGTACGGCGCCGACAATCGCTGCACCCTGGATGCCATGGCGCAGCTTGGTCCGGCGCGCGCGCGGGGCGTCGCGGTAACACGAAAGGACGCGGACGCGGACGAGTTCAAGGCGCTGCACGCGGCGGGTATTCGGGGCTTGCGGTTTTTTCTGCTGGTCGACGATCTTACGCTCGACGACGCCGAGGCGATGGCGCGCAAGGTCGCGCCGCTCGGCTGGCATTTGCAGATGCAGGACGACGGCGACTGGCTGCCGGCGGCCCTGCCGCTGCTGGAGAAGCTGCCGGTCGACATCGTGATCGACCACATCGGCCGCATTCCGCCGGAAAAAGGGGTCAACGACCCGGGCTTTCAGGGGCTGCTGCGCTTCCTGGAGACCGGCCGTTGCTGGGTCAAGATTTCGGCGCCCTACATGTCTTCCGCCGGCGGACCGCCCGACTATGCCGATGTCGGCGACCGGGTTCGGGCGCTGGTCGCGGCGCGGCCGGACCGGCTGGTCTGGGGCGCGAACTGGCCGCATCCCCATCACCATGGACCGGAAGACAAGCCGGAAGAGGCCGACGACTTGGACGCCTTGCTGGAATGGGTGCCCGATGCGCGCGCCCGCAATGCCATTCTCGCCGACAATGCGGCGGTGCTGTACGATTTCGAGGATTAGACCGTAGGTTACGGACGGTGAATATCGGTCTATGGTTTGTGGCATGTTGATCGACGTTCAAGATGCCAACCTAAACTACATTCTCAATGGCTGCCTTTTAGGAATTATTATGGTTACGGTGGTGTCCATTATTCCTTGGCGTTTGCAGGGTGGGCGGAACCGGTGGACGCATTTGTTACCCTGGCTGGCGCTCGCATTATACTTTGCCTATGAATCCGCCATGCCGGCACGCATGAATATACGACTGGACCTCGTCGTGATTTCGCCGCTGACCGGACTCGTTATTTTGGCTTGGCTGATCCGCTTAATGCGCATTCGGTGGCTAAAAAGAAGTCAATAGTGGCCGTGCCTTTCTTTGGATTGCTTCATCGCCGAGACGATTTTTGCGCGATAGACTTGGTGCGATGTTCGTCAGCGCGCTCAACGTCGTTACAAATGAGGCTCAAACGCTTGATCGGTTGATGACGCCTCGGCAAGCCATCTTGGCTTGCTGATGCTTTTTAAGGGATGCGTTCGTCTCATTACGCGGTTCAGGAGGTGCCATGCCGTCGAAAATAGAGCTGTCCACGCCGCCCAACACAATGACGCCGGTTGGGCCGTATAGTCATATCGCAAAAGTTGGCCAATTCATCACCATCGGCGGCACCGCGGGGGTCGATCCCGCGACCGGCGCGCTGGCCGGCCCCGACGTCGGATCGCAGACGAAACAAATTCTCGATGCGTTCGAGATCATGCTGGCGTCGGTGGGATCGGATCTGGATCATGTCATCCACATCAACATCTTCCTCGCCGACATGCAGGATTTCGAGCGCATGAATGCGGCCTATGTCGAGAAGATGGGTGCGCGGCGGCCGGCCCGGACCGCCATTGGGGTGACCGGCCTGCCCAAGCCGGGCGCCCTGCTGACGATGAACCTGACCGCGGTGACGAAGGAGTAGCCGGCGCCGCATGGCGGCGGAATTCGGTTCCGGGCCACTCGCGACAGCGTCGGCCTTGGTCTATCATGGCAGCCAATCACCGCCATATCCGGCACGATCGCGAAAGGAACGTCCCATGCCCGGTGCTCTTTCCCATCTCAAGGTTGTCGATCTCACTTCAAATCTTTCCGGCCCCTATTGTGCGATGCTGTTGGCCGATCAGGGCGCCGACGTGATCAAGGTGGAACGCAAGGGTGACGGCGACGTGCTGCGCAAGACACCGCCCTTCGTCAATGGCGAGAGCGCACCCTTCATGTTGTGGAACCGCAACAAACGGAGCATCGAGCTCGATCTCAAGGACCCGGGCGATCTCGAAGTCTGCAAGAAGCTCGCCTTGGAGGCGGATGTCTTCATCGAGAATTACCGGCCCGGCGTCGCCGGCCGGCTTGGGCTCGGCTACGACGTGCTCAGTAAACTCAACCCGCGGCTGGTCTACTGTTCGGTCTCGGGCTTCGGCCAGACCGGGCCTTACGGACCGCGCGGCGGCTTCGACCTGATCGCCCAGGCGATGTCCGGCCTGATGTCGATCTGCGGCGACGAAGACGGCCCGCCGCACCGCCTGCCGATTCCGATTTCCGACACCAGCGGTGGAATGTTCGCGGCGGTCGGCGTGCTGACCGCGCTGGCCTCGCGCGAGCAAACGGGCAAGGGCCAGCAGGTGGACGTGTCGCTGTTCGAATCGGCGATCTCCAAATGTGTCTACGAAGCGGCTTATTACTTCGCGACCGATGAGCGGCCGCCCAAGCTGGGTCAGCAGCATCGCGGCAGTTCCCCTTATCAGGTGTTCAAGACCATGGACGGCTGGATGGTGCTCGGCGCCTCGCAGCAGAATCTCTGGATCAAGGCCTGTGAAGTGCTCGATTGCATGCCGCTGATCGAGGATCCGCGCTTCCTGACCAAGGCCGACCGGGTCGCCAACAACAAGGCGCTGGTGGCGTTGCTGCAGGAACGTTTCAGCACCGGCACGTCGCAGGAGTGGTTCGAAAAACTGGACGCGGTCGGTATTCCGGCGGGACCGGTGCAATACCATGACGAGGTGTTCCACGACCCGCATGTGATGGCGCGTGAAATGGTGGTCGAAGTCGACCACCCGGCGGCCGGTCGCCACCGCACGCTGGGTACGCCGGTGAAGCTGTCCGACACGCCGGGATCGATTCGCCGGCCGGCGCCGATGCTGGGGGAACACACCGAGGAAATCCTCGCCGAACTCCGTCTCAAGGATGAGGCGGCGGACTAGAGAGGGCCTGTCTAAGCGGCGATCCCGTCGACGATGATGAAATCGGCGTCGGCGGCCGCTTGGCGAATTGCCTTCGCGGCCTGGTATTCCCGGCTTCGGTAGCACGCGACCGCCGTCGCGCGGTCCTTGAATTCAACGACGATGTTCCGCTCGCGGGAGTTGCCCTCCAGCGTATCGGTGGCACCGCCGCGCACGATGAAATTTGCGTTGAATTTTTCGAATGCCGGGCGGGCGGCCATGAGATAGTCCGGATACCTGTCGGCGTCCTTCACGGAGACGCGAACGATCCAATATGCCTTTGTCATAACAGTCTTCCTCGCGATTGAAATTTCAGGAATGCCCGGGTGGCTTCTCATCCGGGCGGCAAAGTGGGCGGACCCTCACGCAGCCGTCCCGGCGGTACGGCGGACGGTTTGCGTATTGTCGATTTCCGCCGCGGCGGACTGCATGATGCCGGCCAGAACGGCGTAGGCCGCCGACCATGCGTCTCTCGCGTCATCCGACCATCCGTCGCCGAGCCCTTTTTCAAGGGTCCAGATCAACGCCGCGCCGACCGCGTCGTAATGCGCATCGGTCACACCGTATCCCGCGTGCCGCCGGCCGAGATCGGCGACAACGGGCGCGAGTTCGTCCAAACGGTCCAGCGCGCCAACAACCATGTCGATGGCCTGGGTCAGTTTCGTGCCCTGGCGCGCAAGATCCACCCCATGGAACAGATCGCGGGTTTTCGGGTCGATCTCGAATAAACGATCATAAAACAAGATCGCCGCGGTATCGGCTATCGGGACAACGTGTTGCCAGGTTTCTTGCACAAGTGCCTTCTGTTCCGGGGACATAACGCTTCTCCATGTATCGCTGCGGTGTTCGCTCGGCGGCCTTTGACGTGGGAGACCGGCTCGTCGGTCTCGCGCCGCCGGTGGTTTCATATCAATTGCCAATAGAGATAAAAAATGAATAATTATGATGTTTTCATTCTCTTGGAGAGATGAATGGATTTGTCGGATTTGCGGATATTTTCAGCAGTGGTGCGGGAAGGCGGCGTGACGCGCGCCGCGCGGCGGCTGCACCGTGTGCAATCGAACGTCACGACGCGCATTCGTCAGCTCGAGGACGATCTCGAGGTTCCGCTCTTCATTCGTGAAGGCAAACGTCTGCACTTGGCGCCGGCGGGACAGATCCTGCTCGACTATGCCGATCGGCTGCTGGCACTGGCGGAAGAAGCACAATCAGCGGTGCAGGATGCGCAGCCGCGCGGCGTCTTCCGACTCGGGTCGTTGGAAAGTACCGCCGCGGTCCGGCTGCCGGCAATCTTGACCGAGTATAGCAAGCGCTATCCCCAGGTTACGCTGGAACTTCGCACCGGCAATCCGACGCAATTGGCCGCCGCCATCATAGCGGGCGAACTCGACGCCGCCTTCGTCGCCGAACTTGCAGCGGAAGCGCAATTCGACGAAATCGTTGCATTCGAGGAAGAGCCCGTGATCGTAACCGTTGCCGATCATCCGCCGATCGGAATAAAAGGCGGCGCGCCTAAGACCATCCTTGTGTTCGAGCATGGCTGCCCGCACCGAAAATTGCTTGAAGGGTGGTATGCCAGCCGTCGCGAAATGCCGGAACGGACGCTCGAACTCGGCTCCTACCATGCGATGCTTGGCTGCGTCGTCGCGGGAATGGGGGCGGCCTTGCTGCCGCGAAGCGTGCTCAGCACCTTTCCCGAGAGCAAGCGCCTCGCCGTCCACACGCTGCCGCCGGGCGAGGATATCGCGCGGACGGTTCTCATTTGGCGCAAAGGGGCCGGCTCGCCGAAGATTGACGCGCTTGCAAAGATTCTGAGCGAACCAAACCGCCGTGCCCAACCGGGGCCGCGCCGAAAAACCCGTCCGGCCTGAATGTCCTATCGCGGTTCCTGGGCGGCGGCCGTTGACCGATAAGGCGCGCGAATTCGGCGCCTGCCAGGGTCGGAATAAGACAGGCGGCGATTGTCAGGCGCCCGCCGTTACCACGAGCCGCTATTTACTCTTGGGTGTTTCGCTCTCGGCCGCTTCCCGGTCAGCGGCTTCTTTTGCCAGCCGCAGGGCGCGCAGGCGCGCCGTGTGCTCGGCTTCCTTTTGGCGTGCCTCTGCCTTTTCTTGCAGGATCTTATCGTCTTTCTTCTGAGTGGCAGCAAACTTCTCTTCCGCCTTCGATCTGGCTGACTTCGACACTATGGTGATCCTTTGCTCTTTGGTTTGGGGCATTGCCGGCGCGTACGGTTCGAACCCGCGGCACAAGCGTACGCGCAGGCTCGGTCACGCCTGAGCGCATCCCGCCATGATTTTTCTTCTTTGTATCGATAGAGATCGAAGGAGCGACTGCGTAGCGGCGCGACGCTTTTCTTCGAATTGCCCTGCGATCGTTGACGGCGTCGTCGTGGGCAACCAGCGGCAGCCGCCCCAATCGAGTCGGGGGCGCGCCTAACTTGGTTATTCTATGACGGACAGGTTCTCGGCGGAAGATTTGCCGTTTTGTCCCGGCTGAAGCTCATAGGAGACCTTCTGCCCTTCGTTCAAGGAACTCAGTCCGGCGCGCTCGACGGCCGAAATATGAACGAACGCGTCATTCGATCCGTCTTCCGGCTCGATGAATCCGAAGCCCTTGGCGGGGTTGAACCATTTTACAGTACCAGTAGCCATAACATTTTCCTCTAACAGGTGTCTTGATTCCGCGTCTCACACGATATGACGGCGCGGTCGGTGTGGCGCTCACATTGTCAGGGGATAACTAAGCAAATCGGCGTACCGGTTATCTAGGTAACACAAAACAAATGTAACGCATCAAGGCGGAACGTAGGGCATATCCCCGAGAAGTCAATGATTCAACCGAGTCGGGCAAAAGCGGCCGCGGTCCCGCCCCTCGGGTTCGACACGGAAATTCGCCGATCCGGAACCGGCAACGGACAAGTATGCCCTCGAAAGAAGTCGTCAACCAGCGGCGGTGCGCCTCTTTGCTTGCGGCGTAAGGCGGTCCTGCACTTGGCTCAGACAGGCGGACAATTCTGCGGCCAGCGTGTGGACATGCGGTTCCATTATGAAGTCGAAATGCTGACCCGGAACCGGCTTGATCTCCAGCCGGCCCTTGATGAGCTTGTGCCAGCCAGCGTGGATATCGGTGTGTTTTAGGGCGGGCAATTCCGCCTTAAACAAGACGGCGTCTCCATCGTATGGCTGCGGGCAATCGCTTCGCCTGATTGCGTCGTTGGCCGCCGCCAGATGCCACAAAAACCGCGGCACAGGGCGACCCCGGCGTTCGAAAAATCGCCATGCCGCCGGCAGCAAGTTGGACCGGTGCACCGATTCAACGATCTCGGCCAGGGCCCGGATCCGCGATGCAAAATAAGACGGTATTTCCAGCAGACGGAGTTTCGCGATCCGATCGCGATGCCGGTTCAGCCAATGCCGAATTCCGGCAAATTTTCGGCCGTCGAGGTAGTAGGTGTCGAGCAGCGCCAGCAACGCGACGGTTTCCCCCTCGGCCCGCAGATGTTGCGCCATGGCATAGGCGACCCGTCCTCCGAAGGAATAGCCGCCAATGTAATACGGACCGACCGGCTGAATCTTCCGGATATCCCTGACATATTGCGCGACCATGTCATCCATCCGCGTGAACGGCATGCTCTTGCCGTCCAATCCAACCGCCTGGATTCCATAAAAAGGCTGCGCGGGGCCGAGATACCGGGCGAGGTCTCGAAAATTGAGAACATGGCCATTCTGATCGTGGATGCAAAAAAACGGCGGCCGCTCGCCTTCGGGCTGGATCGGCACAAGGCATTGCGACGGGAGGTCCGCCTCGATGCGCTTCGCCATCTCGGCAACGGTGCCGGCTTCGAACAAAATGGCGCGCGGCAGGCGATGACCCAATGCCTCCTCGATAAGCATGAACAAATCGATGGCCTGAAGTGAGTCGCCGCCGAGCAGAAAGAAATTGTCGTGAAGCCCTACGGTTTTCACGTCCAACGACTGCGCCCAGAGATCTTGCAATTTGCTTTCCAGGGCCGTGGGCGCCTGCGACTCCAACGAATCGCGGCATTGGTCCGGACCCGCGGAACGCACGAGATCGAATGCTGCGGCGAGTTTGTAACGCTGCACCTTGCCGGTCGGGCCTTTTGGAATTTCATCGACGAATAGCAGGCGGCGCGGGACTTTAAACGTTGCCAAGCGACCGCGTAAAAACCGGGACAATGTTTCCTCGGCCAATGCCACACCCGGTTCGAGCACCACGGCCGCGGCAATTTCCTCACCCAAGGTCGAATGCGGAACGGGAAAGGCCGCCGCGGCCTGTACGCCGGGATGCGCGAGCAGCGCGTCGTCAATTTCGTTCGGCGTGATCTTCTGACCGCCGCGATTGATCATCTCCTTGAGCCGCCCGGTCAGGAACAAGTAGCCGTCGCTGTCGAAATACCCCTGGTCGCCGGTTCGAAACCAGCCCTTCGAAAAGGCGGTGCGATTGGCCTCGGAGGCATCGTCATAGCCATCGAAAATCATCGGTCCGCGAACGACCACCTCGCCGCGCTGGTCCGGGCCGAGCCTCGCGCCGGTGTCGTCCAGGATTCTGACTTCGGTGCCTGCGGTAAGGCCGACACTGCCTGCCTTGCGGGCTTTCGGCGGCAGCGGCTCGGCGGCCATGAAGCCCGTTTCCGAAGACCCGTAGGCTTGGATGACCGGTGCGTCGAAAAGGGTTTCCAGCGCCCGGCCGATCCGAGTTTCCAGACGGCCGGTGCCGGACCGGATGACGCGAATGTGCGGAGACGCCGATGCGATCGTCTCCTCGAACCGATCGGCCTGGGCACTGATCGCGTGATAGATCGTATAGGTGCCCATCAGGAATGTCGGCTGGAATTCCGCCAAATAATCGAAAATCGTCGGCACGTCCAGCCGCGGCACGGGGATCGTCGCGGCGCCGGAAAACAGCAGATAATGCAGTCCGGCGCCCAGCCCGCCGATATGAAACATCGGCATCATATTCAGGACCCGATCCGTCTGGCGCAGTCCGAACCGCGCCGCCGTGTCTTCGCCGCGCGCGATCATCTGGTGATGTTTGACGGGCACGAGTTTGCTGGCGGACGTCGTACCGGAAGTCGAGAGAACGACAGCCACGTCGTCCGGTTCCGCCGGTCCGAAGTGTCTCGGCAACCCGGCGGGACTTCCCCGTAAGCGGACCTTGCCGGCGACCGGCCCCGGGACGGCTTCAATCTCGAGCACGGCTAAGCCCAGTTTATCCGCCGCGCGGCGTACCGCGTCGCCGGAGCCTTGCTCGATGGCGACGGCGACAACGCCAAGACTATGGAGGTAGACCGCAAATTCCCCGGCGGTCAGTTTCGGGTTCAAGGGAACGGCCGTCGCGTAGCTCGATATCCCCATGATTGCCGCCGCCATTCCGGCCCCGCCGGAGTGGACGATTGCAACGCGATTGCCGCGTCCGAGACCCGATGCGCTGAGCGCACCGCCGATTTCGTCAATCACGCCCAACAATCCGTGATACGTGAGCGGCGACAGGCCGCTGGCCGCGATCGCGGGAGCGTCCGGCGTGGTATCCGCCCAATACCGCACGATTTCGTACATCGTGCCGGGGCAATCACTCCGGCTGGATTTTATCGGCTGCTTCAACATGGCTTCGGGACATTCTTGTCACCGATATGAACCGGTCGCTATTTGTCCAGAAGGGCTAACCGCGCGGCCGGGGTATATCCCGGAACAGGATTTCTATCCGGACCGAAAATCGCTTAAGGATTTCTTCTGTTCGCCGTCGGCGCTCAGGTTCTCAGGCGCCAGCCAGGTCTCGAACGCGGATTTGATGCCGGGCCAATCCCTGTCGATGATCGCGAACCATGCGGTATCCCGGTTGCGCCCCTTATAAAGGACCGCCTGGCGGAATAGGCCTTCATAGGTGAAGCCGTAGCGCCGGGCCGCGCGTTTCGACCCGGCGTTCAGGTCGTCGCATTTCCATTCGTAGCGGCGATATCCCAGCTCGTCGAAGACGCGTTTCATCATGAGATACATCGCCTCGGTTCCGGCGGCGGTGCGCTGCAAGGCCGGCGAATAGTTGATGCTCCCCACCTCGACCACGCCGTTTGCGGGATCGATGCGGAGGTAACTGGCGACGCCGACCGCTCGCTTTGTGGCGAGATCGATCACCGCAAAATATAAGGGGTCGTCGCCGAGGCACGATTTCTCAAGCCAGGTCCGGTAGGCCTCGAAACCGTCAAACGGCCCGGCGGACAGGTACGTCCAGATACGATTTTCCGTGTCGGCACCGAATGCCCGAAACAATTCATCGGCGTGACGCGCCACATCGAGCGGCTCCAGGCGGCAAAAGCGACCCTGCATGACGGTGCGCGGCGGCGCGGCGCAGGGCTTCCAGTCGGGCAACGGAAAGCCGATGGGCAGGCCAAGCGCACTTCGAAATTCGGTCATCTAGAACGGCACCGACCCGTTCACGGTCGTGCGGTGCATCAGGCGGCGCTCGGGC
>JAOTYV010000396.1 GCA_029861675.1 Alphaproteobacteria bacterium | reverse complement strand
CATTCATAGTCCCGCGGCGCCCAATGCTGCACGGCCGCGTTGTCCCACATCAACACGTCGCCGGGCCGCCAGCGATGGCGGTAGCGGAACGCATCGCGGATCGTCCATTCCGACAAGCGCTCGATCAGCGGCAGCGCTTCCGAATCCGCCATTCCGGGAATGCTGACGCATTCCCCGGCGCGCACATAGAGCGCTTTGCGGCCGGTTCTCGGATGCGTGCGCGCAACCGGATGCTCGACATCCGGATGCTGCGCGATTTGCTCCGCCGTGAGCGCGACCGGGGCTTTGACGCCTCGTTGTTTTGCGGCGAACCGGTGGATGGCGCGCAGCCCCTCGATCTGTGACTTGGTTTCGGCGTCCAGGGCGTCATAGGCCGCGGCGGCGCTGGCGAACACCGTATCGCCGAGGGGCTCCCCGTCCCGGTACGGCACTTCCAGCGCGTACAGCATGGTCATGCGGGGCGGGCGGGCCGTATAGGACATATCGGTATGCCAATGGCTGCCGGCATCCGCATAGCCGATATCCTGCCCGTCCTCCTTGACGTTCGAGACGATCAGGACGCCGGGATGATCGGGCAGGGCGAATTTGTTGAAGGCATTGATTTCGAGCGAGCCAAACCGTTCGCTGAAGGCGACTTGCTCCTGGGGACGCAGTTCTTGGCCGCGAAAGAACAGCACGCTGTATTGGTCGAACGCCGCCTCAATTTCCGCGAATGTGGCGTCGTCGAGCCTTTGCGACAGATCGACGCCGCTAATTTCAGCGCCGATCGGCGCATCCGTGGGAATGATCTTTATCTTTGGCATGTCCTGGATCTGCGATGGTGGAGCCTTTAGGTATTGTATGAATGGCCGTGCCGGCTTGTCACGCCGCCGTTCCGGACGACACAATGAAATACCCCGCCTGCGATAGGCAAAGAAGAAGGAAGTCCAGAAAATGCCCGAATTGCTAGCACTGTCGGCCCCCGTGGGGGCGGTTCTCAAGGACCGGCGGCAAACCATCGCGGTCGCGGAATCTTCGACCGGCGGGTTGGTTTCGGCGGCGCTGCTGGCTGTGCCGGGCGCCTCCGCCTATTTCCGCGGCGGCGGCGTGGTGTATACGCGCGAGGCGAAAATCGCGCTGGGCGGGATCAGCGAAGCGGCGCTGGAAAGCGACCGCGCGGCGACCGAGGCGCACGCTCTGGCGCTGGCGCACGCGATGCGGGAGAAGATGGGAACCGACTGGGCGATTGCCGAAACCGGCGCGACGGGGCCAACCGGCAATCGCTATGGCGATCCGGCGGGCCACACCTGCATCGCCGTCGTCGGCGGTGGCGGCGAACAGGTGACGACCGTCCGGACCGGCGAAGAAGACCGCGAGACCAATATGTGGGCGTTCACCCGAGCCGCCTTCGATCTGCTGGGCAGGGCGCTCGACGAAGCGGACGGATGACAGGCGCGGCCGGTGTCGGCCGGCGGATTATCGGGTTCGCCCGCGACGAGGAGGGCGACTGGATTGCCTTGCTCGATTGCGGCCATCGTCAGCATGTCCGGCATCGCCCACCCTGGACCAACCGGCCCTGGGTCGCCAGCGCGGCCGGCCGGCAGGCCCATCTGGGGCACGCCTTGCACTGCGTAGACTGTGTCGAGGATCAAGCGGATGAGCGGGAGAACCAATGATGGAGTGTGCAGATTTGCTGAAGGAATTTACCGCGGCGGCGACGGCCGGCGATGGTGCGCGATTCGCCGCTCTGTTCACCGATGACGGCGTCTATCACGACGTTTTCTATGGCGCGTTTACCGGACGTGCGGCGATCGCCGATATGCTGGAAAACCGGTTTCACCGGGACGCCGAAAATTTCATGTGGGACATGCACGACCCGGTCCAGCAGGGCGATTTGATCTATGCCCGCTACGTCTTCAGTTACGATTCCAAACTGGCGGACGCGGCGGGCCGGCGCGGGCTGTTCGAAGGGGTCGCGATGCTCCGCTTGCAGGACGGCGCGATCGCCGACTACCGGGAAGTCGCGAATGTGGGGCCGGGGCTGGCGCGGCTTGGATTTGCGCCGGACCGGCTATCGAAATTGATGCGCCGGTTCGCCGATGCGCTGGCCGGGCGTCAGGAATCCCAGCAACATCTGCGCTAGGCTGCGGCGGAAGCTGCGTTAACCATGAAGTTGGAAATTTGCGCTAAATTTAAAGGACATAGAATAGGTTAACGAATTATTAGTAATATGCCTTCACACTTTCCGCGAATGAGGTTTCGTGGAGAGTCCCATGGATTACGATCTGGAAGTCGGCACGAAATTTAGAAAAAAAGACGCGCCGGACTTTGTTTTGGAAGTCATCGAATTGTTCACGCCGGATGGCGAGCAGCCGCATGCGCGGGCGCGGGTCAGCATGGCGCGGCAGAATTCCGATGTCCGTTTGTATTCAATTTCGGCCTTGACCGATCCGAATTTGTTCACGCCGTTTGGCGGGGAAGTCGAAAGCAAGTAACGCAAACACCGGCTAACATGTCGCGTTTGCGGGGCGCCCGACCTGGTCGGGCGCCTTTATTTGTTGCGCCGCTCTTAGGTGCGCTACGCCGGCAATCGCGTCGGTCCCTAGAGCAGCGTGCGCCCAATTGGCGCACATAAGCTGCTCTATCTCTATTGAATCGATCAACTTACCTGCCTTTAAATGGTTCTATTTAAAGGCAGGTTGACCTGGCGCGTTACGGCGCGGTCGCCATGGCCCAGGCGAGGAGTTTCGTGCCGGCCGCGAAATCGTCCATTTCCATCGCTTCGTTGGCATTGTGGCTGCCATTGGCGTTGCGCACGAAGATCATTGCGGCCGGGATGCCGCACCGGTCGAATTCCTGTGCGTCGTGTCCGCCGCCGCTGGCGATGTCGATGGCCGGCATGCCCAGCGCCGTACAGCCATCCCACAGATGCCGGCGGTGCGCCTCGTCCATCTTCGTCGGCGTGCTGACCGGGAAGTCGCCGAGATCGAAGCGCACGCCGCGCCGTTCGGCAATTTCGCCGGCGAGGGCGCAGGCCAGGTCGCTGAGCCTTTTGATCGTCGGCTGGTCGAGACTGCGGATGTCGAGGGTGAACCGCACCTCGCCCGGCACCTTGGAAAGGCTGTGGAGTTCCGGATCGGTGAACAGTTTCCCGGCGGCGAAGACAATGTCGCCGCCATCATCGAGAACCGTTTGCGCCTCGGATTCCAACCCCATGAGAAGCTCGGCCGTCGCCAGCACCGCATCATGCCGGTCGGATTGCGGCACGGCGCCGCTGTGGGTGTATTCGCCGATGCACCGGGCGTCGCGCGCCCGCGTATTGCCGCGGATGCCGGTGACGATCCCGACCGAATGCCCGGCGGCCACCAAGACGGGTCCCTGCTCGATGTGCAGTTCCAGGTAACCGCCGACATTCGCAGGGCTGAGATGCGGCGGCGCGGCCCGCAGCCGGTCCGGGTCGAGGCCGCATGTCGCCATTTGCTCGCCCAGGCACAAGCCGGACCCGAGATGGACCGCGGTGTCCAGTTCCTCCGCCGCCATCAGCCCGAGCGCCGCCCGCGAGCCGAGATGGCCGCCATGGCTACCCACAAACCAACTGCCGCCTT
>JAOTYV010000210.1 GCA_029861675.1 Alphaproteobacteria bacterium | reverse complement strand
GGCCCGGTCATCGTCCGGCGCCGTGTCCGGCCACCAGCGCTTGCTCGGTGCGGACCAAATCTTCCGGCGTGCCGACGTGATACCATTCGCCGTCATGGGGCAATCCGTGCAGCCGCCCTTCCGCCTGCGCCTGATCGAACAGCACGTTCAACGAGAACGCGCCCTCGGGCGCCTCGGAGAATAACCGCGGATGAAGCACCTGAACGCCGGCGAAGACATAGCCCGCCGGCACGCCTTTCCGCCGGCGCAGGATCCGGCCATCGGCCGAACAATCGTAGTCGCCGGTGCCGGCGTAGCCGACCGCCTGGCCGGTCGGCTGGAGCAGCAGCAGCGCATCCATCTTCGCGCTGTCCCAGACGGCGGCGAGACGGTCCAGCGCCGGTTGCGCGCCGTCCCGCCAAACCGCATCGCTGTTGACCACGAAAAAGGGATCCTCGCCGAGCAATGGCAGGGCCCGGCACACGCCGCCGCCGGTCTCGAGCCGATCCGGTTCAAACGACAGGCGCACGTCCGGCTGGTCCGCAAGATGGCGTTCGATCATTTCCGCCTTGTAATGCGTGTTGACCACAAGCCGCGCGACGCCCGCCGCGCGCAGCCGGTCGAGCGCGTGATCCAACAGCGTACGCCCCTGCAACTCGACCAGCGGTTTGGGGCGGGTTTCGGTGAGCGGCCGCATGCGAAGGCCGAGCCCGGCCGACAACACCATCGCACTTCGTATGGCCGTCATGAGGCCCCTCCCGGCTGTGGCGCGACGCGGTCCCCGGCGGGTATCTCGCGGTCGATCCAGGCCCGCATGCCGCGCAGCGCGGGATGGGCCAAATCGCCTTCCAGCCACCGCCAGACGCGCGCTATATGTTTCAGGTACACCGGCTTGCCGTCGCGCCGGTCGAGGCGGGTGAAAATACCCAGGATCTTGGCGCTGCGCTGCGCCCCCATGACCGCATAGGAGGCCATGAATTCATCCCGGTCGAGACCCGGCATGGCGTCGAAATACCGGTCGAGCAAACGGCGGGTCAAGGCGGCCGGCACATCGCGCCGGGCGTCTTCGCAGAGCGACACCACGTCGTAACTGACCGGGCCGATCACCGCATCCTGGAAATCGAGCAGCCCGCAGGCGGCCGTCCCCGAGCGGCCGTCCAGCAGCATGAGGTTGTCCACGTGATAGTCCCGCAGCACCAGGGTCGCCGGCACCGCCCGCGCGGCGGCCAGGGCATCCCGCCACAGCGCCAGGTAATCCGCGCGCAGCGCGTCCGGCGTCGGTGCGTTCCGGACCGCCGGCAGATACCAATCCACCAGCAAGGCCGCCTCGTCCAGCAGCCGCGCATCATCGTAGGGCGGCACGTCCGCCGCTGCCGCCGCGTCGAACCGCCGGTGCAGTTGGGCCAGCGCGTCGATCGCCAATTCGTATAGCGGCGTCTCATCCCGGCCCGCCGCGATGAGCCGGGTGTAGGTGTCGTCGCCCAAATCCTCCAGCAATAAAAGTCCCGCTTCGATATCCGCCGCATCGATTCGCGGTGCGCTCAGGCCGAGGCGGTGGAGATGCGCGGCGATTGTCACGAAGGGGCGGACATCTTCCCGCGGCGGCGGGGCGTCCATCAGCAACATGCGGTCGGCGCCACGCCACAATCGCTCGTACCGCCGGAACGACGCATCCGCGGCCAGCGGCTCGCGGCGCGCATCGCCCCAGCCATGCGACGTCAAAAATTCAACGATCGCCTGATTGCGGTCAGTCATCGCGATACCGCTGCAAGGCGGCGGCCGCGGCGCGAAGGCGTTCGCCCCAAGACGCGCCGGCGGCGATTGCAATGTGGCGTTCCGCCTCGCCCGCGTCCGGAAGTGCGGAAATCGTAATCGCCAAACGGTCGGCGGGCGTGAGCGGACCGAGCCGCTCGGGCCATTCGATCAGGACGATACCCTCCGTCGGCGCTTCGTCGAATCCCAATTCCCAGACTTCCTGTGGTGTCTCTATTCGGTAAAAATCGAAATGATAAATCGGCGCCGGCTCCGCGTCGTAGACTTGCAGCAATGTGAAGGTTGGGCTCGGCACGTCCTGTTGCCGGCCGGCAAGCGACCGGATGAAACCGCGGGCGAAGACCGTCTTGCCGGCCCCCAGATCGCCGGACAAGGCGATAATGTCGCCGCGCCGGGCGATAGACGCCACGAATTCGGCAATCTGCACGGTGTCCGCCTCCGATGCGACGCGGAGCGACACGCAAGGTCGGCCCTGCGCTGACGTATTCATGGAGGATGATTTTACCATCCGGACTCGTGCGGTTGAAAGCATCTATCTGATTTACACCGCTAACCGCCGGTCAGGCTGACCGATCGGAATCCGGCAGGTGGCAACGGTCCCTTCACCGGCCTTCGAGGACAAGGCGACCTGACCGCCATGCAGCTCGATCAGGCTGCGGACAAGCGCCAGGCCGAGGCCTACGCCGGAGCCACGAACCTGGCCGTCGCCCACTTCGAACCGTTCTAGCAGGCGGTCCCCGCTGGTATTGTCGAAACCGACGCCCGTATCGGAAATCGACAGAACCATTTCGCCATCGTCGCGCCGGGCGGAGACCGTGACCGCGCCGCCGGCCGGCGTGAATTTCATGGCGTTCGACAACAGGTTTCGCAGCACCTGACGAAACCGGCTGGGATCGAGCACAACGGGACCGATGTCGGCCGCGCAGTCCAGGCTCAGTGAAAGTCCGCGCGCGTCAATTGCCGGCTGCGCCCGTTCGACCTCGTCGCGCAGCAGCGGTTCGAGGTCGGTCGGCTGACGCTTGATTTCCAAATAGCCGGCCTGAATCGCCGCATAGTCGAGCACATTGTTGATCATGCCGAGAAGCTGACCGGTGGCGGTACCGATATCGTCGAGATATTCCTGCTGGCGGCCGGACAGCCCATCGACGGCCTCGTCACGCAGCAGCAACTCGGTAAAGCCCTGGATCGAGTTGAGCGGCGTTCGCAATTCGTAGCTCATGCGCGCAATGAATTCGGTTTTCAATTTGTCGGCCTGTTCGAGGGCGGCGTACCGGTCCTCGAGGACCCGCTGGACGCGGATGCTGTCGGTGACATCCAGATAGGTCACCAGGCAGCCGCCGTCGGGCAGGGGCACGATGGTGTATTGCAGCGTCGTGCCGTTGGTGCGTTCCAAACGGCCGCTGAGCGGCTTCGGCTCGGTCACCTGGAGAACGAGTTTTTCGCGCAATTTCATCCAATCCGCATTGGGCTTGAAATAATGGCGCACCTTGTCGAGCAATTCGCCGATCCTCGGTTCGCCCTGCAGATCGAACTCGTTGAACCGCCAATGCTTGACCAACGCCGGGTTCCAGAGGCGCAAACGGCCATCGGCGCCGTATACCGCCACCGCCTCGTGGAAATTGTTCAGCGTCTCCCGCTGCACCGCGATCAAGGTGTTGTACGACCGTTCGAGCGCCAAACGGTCGGTTACATCCTCGTATACGAACAGCAACCCGCCGAAGGGATGCGGCGCGGTGACGAGCCGGAGTGTCCGGTTATCCGGCAGATGCATCATCGATTCCGCCGGGTCGATCAACAACGTGAAAAGCGCGTCCTGCTCCTGTTTGTACATCGGGAAATCGACGATCTCGGGCAAGCGGCGCAATTCGCGCAGGATATCCAAAAGCTCGCTATAGGTCGGTTCGTCCCGTATATGCGCCGCATCGATACGCCAGAGCCTGGTAAACGCCGTATTGAAGAACTTGAGCCGGCGATCGGGACCGAATACCGCGATCGCCGCGGCCAAACGCTCGAGGACCTCGTCATGGGCCGCCACATGCTCCGCAAGGTCGGTTTGCACCCGCTCCAGCGTCGTCACGTCGACGGCATGACCGACGGTCTCGTCGCCGCCCTGCTCGATAACGGTTTCGGTCAACTCCAGCAGCCGCCGTTCGCCATCGACGATGAAATGCCGGCTTTCCGATTGCGCGGCAGCGGCCTTGGTCGCCCGTGCGGCGAGCCGCGGCTCGATCAACGGCGGCGGATCGACGAGCGCCGCGGCGGCCCGGTTGCGCCCCTCGATCGACAGGTCCGGCCGGCGCCACCACACAGGAAAAGGCAGTGTGTCGAGCACCGACTGCAGATGCGCCATGGCGGAGCGCTGCCGGTCGAGCTCGTCGGTGAGTTTGCCGGTCCGCCGCTCCATCGCCGCGAGCCGCGCCTTCGCCGCCCTGAGGCGGCGCCAGAACAGATAGAGCGCCAATAGCAGTCCCGATACGACCACGCCCAGCGCCCCCAGCGGCGCGGCCATGCCGGTGTCCGCCGCAAGGCCGGGGCGGATCGCGATTGGGCCTATCCAGACAAAGGTGGCCATGAGTGCGATTGGCGCTCGAGTCACGCGGCGCAGTCTAGGCAGCACGTCCTTGAGCCACAAGCGTAACTAGCCCGCAAACCAAGGAATGCGTCAGTAGCGGTAGTAGTCCGGCTTGAAGGGACCCGCCTGAGACAGACCGAGATACTCGGCCTGGCCCTTGGTCAGGGTGGTCAGCTTGACGCCCAGCTTTTCGAGGTGCAGCGCCGCGACTTTTTCGTCGAGATGCTTGGGCAGGACATAGACCTTTTTCTCGTAATTATCCGAGTTGCCCCACAATTCGATCTGGGCCAGCACCTGATTGGTGAAGGACGCGGACATCACGAAACTCGGGTGGCCGGTGCCACAGCCGAGATTCACCAGCCGCCCTTCGGCCAGAACGATAAGCCGCTTGCCGTCGGGAAATTCAACCTCGTCGACCTGCGGCTTGACGTTGTGCCATGGATGGTTGCGCAGGGCCTCGATCTGAATCTCGGAGTCGAAATGGCCGATATTGCTGACGATCGCCCGGTCCTTCATTTGCCGCATGTGATCGATGGTGATCACGTCGACATTGCCCGTCGTCGTCACGAAGATATCGCCCAGCGCCGCGGCGTCCTCCATGGTCACCACTTCGTAGCCTTCCATGGCCGCCTGCAAGGCGCAGATCGGATCGATCTCGGTGATCAGCACGCGGGCGCCCAGGCCCCGCAGCGAGGCCGCCGACCCCTTGCCAACATCGCCATAGCCGCAAACGACCGCGATCTTGCCCGCGATCATGACGTCGGTCGCGCGCTTGATGCCATCGACAAGGCTTTCCCGGCAGCCGTACAAATTGTCGAATTTCGATTTCGTCACCGAGTCGTTCACGTTGATCGCCGGCACCGCGAGCGTCCCGTCCCGCTCCATTTCGTAAAGCCGGTGAACGCCAGTTGTCGTTTCTTCCGACAGGCCGCGCACATCCTTCATCAACGGCGCGAATTTTTCGTGCATGACCTTGGTCAGATCGCCGCCGTCATCGAGCAGTATATTGGGACGCCAGCCGTCCGGCCCTTCGATCGTCTGATCGATGGCCCACCAGAATTCGTCCTCGCTCATGCCTTTCCAGGCAAAGACCGGAACCCCGGTCGCCGCGATCGCCGCCGCCGCCTGATCCTGCGTCGAGAAGATATTGCACGAAGACCAGCGCACCTCGGCGCCGAGCGCCGTCAGGGTTTCAATCAGCACTGCGGTCTGAATGGTCATGTGCAGACAGCCGGCGATGCGCGCGCCGCTCAGCGGCCGTTCGGCGCCGAACTCATCGCGTAGCGCCATCAGTCCCGGCATTTCGGTCTCGGCGATGGCAATTTCCTTGCGGCCCCATTCGGCCAGACTGGAATCGGCAACCTTGAAATCTTCTGCGGCGGTCATGTGTGTTTTCCTCGGGAATCAAGCTGGTCCGGCGCGGCGCTGGCCGGTTTTCAGGACCTTTCGGCGATCGGGGTATAACAGCGCCACCGGTCAGCGACAAGGCCGCAATCGGTGAACACTGAGCATGGCGGCGCAATGGCGGCACCGTTCGCGTGCGATCGCGCGAAAGCCAAGGCCTGGTCTAGGGCTCTACCGTGACAGTTGGATAAAACGCGATGAAATCCTTGATATTGGCCGCTGCCTCTTTCGGCATCCGGTAGGTCCAGGCGGCGTTTTCCGCCTGCTCGCCGCGCACCGCCACGGTGTAATAATTGGCCGTCCCCTTCCATCCGCAAACCGTGCTGTGATCCGTCGGCAGGAAGTACTCGCGCCGAAGCGCCTCGGGAGGGAAATAGATATTGCCATCCACCGTCTCGAACCGGTCGCTTTCCGCGATCACCATGCCGTTGAAAATCGCCCGAGCCATCCTATGCCTCCTTGCCACGCCGCGCCGCCGACCCGTGTGTCGACAGCCAAGTCAATCCTCGTTAAACCCGCCCGCAACGAGCGCCTTCAACGCGTCGAGCGCCGCTTGCGCATCGCCGCCTTCCGCCCGCACCAGGATTCGGCTCCCGGTCGCCGCGGACAGCATCATCAGCCCCATGATCGAGTCGCCGGGAACGGTGGAGCCGTCTTTCGAAACAGTGATCCGGGCGTCGAAGGCGCCAGCCAGCTGGGCGAATTTCGCCGCGGCCCGCGCATGCAAGCCGCGGCGGTTGGTAATCTCGAGATCCGCTTCAACCATCCGCCCCCGTCGATCCCGGCGTGGTCTGCTCCGCGAGCAGCCGCGACGCCACATTGATATATTTTCGCCCCGCTTCCTGGGCACTGACCACCGCGTCGGCGAGCGCCGTGCGTTCTCGAATTGACGCCAGGCGCACCAGCATGGGCAGGTTTACCCCGGCGATCACCTCTATCTGCGCCTGATCCATCGCCGAGATCGCCAGATTGCACGGGGTGCCGCCGAACATGTCGGTGAGCAGCACCACGCCGGCGCCGTTGTCGACCTGGTCAATGGACTCCAGAATTTCCGCCCGCCGCTGTTCCAAGTCATCGTCGGCGCCGATGCAAACGGTCCTGATATTGCGCTGCGGACCGACAATGTGCTCGAGCGCCGAAAGGAATTCCACCGCCAGGCGGCCATGCGTTACCAGAACGATGCCGATCATGCCGCAGGTTCCGCGCTTGACCCTTGTCGCACTTGTCTCATGTCGGACTCACTATTCTATCGGTGCCGCCATCGATATCGCGATGGGAAACACCGACCCGCCAAGCGTGCGCCGACAACCATTCGGCAAGCCGCCCCGCAACAAAGACGCTGCGATGCCGGCCGCCGGTGCATCCAATGGCGATCGTAAGGTAGCTTTTGCCTTCCTGCGCATAGCGCGGCAACAGGATCTCAAGCAGGCCGGTAACCGCGTCGAAAAACCCGTCGAAATCCCGGTCGGCCGCGACCGCGTCTTGCACGGGACGGTCCTCGCCGGTGAGATTGCGCAACGCCGGATCGTAGTGCGGATTGTTGAGGAAGCGGACATCGAACACGAGATCGGCCTCCCGCGGCACGCCGCAGCGATACCCGAACGACGTCACGAACAGGCTCATGCCGACGCCGCTGTCGCCGACGAACTGATCGCGCAACCGTTCCCGCAAATGCCAGGGAGACATACCGGTGGTATCGATCACCACGTCCGCGCGCCCGCGCAGCCGCGACAGCATGCGCCGCTCAATCTGAATCATATCGGGAACCGGGCGATCGGAGTCGAGCGGATGGCGGCGACGCGTCTCGGCGTAGCGGCGCAGCAAGAATTCGTCATCGCAATCCAAAAACACGGACCGCACATCGAGCCCCGCCGCACCGATCAGGCGGTCGAGTTCGTCGATCAACGGATCGACGCCGAAGTCGCGGGTGCGAATGTCGACGCCAATGGCGAGCGGCCGCCGCGGACCGGCGCCGCCGATCTCGGGCCCCGACCGAACGAGGCCCCCCAACAGGGACAGCGGCAAGTTATCCACCGCCTCGTAGCCAAGGTCTTCCAGGCTTTTTAGCGCCGTCGTGCGTCCCGCGCCCGACATGCCGGTGACCAGCACCAGGCTATTCTCGGCGGGCATTTTCCCGTCCAGCGCCGTCACCGCGCGATCTCCCCGACACCGAGCCGCAGGGCCAGCCGGATTTTCGAGGGCGTCGAAGCATGAAACGCGGTAAGACGCAGCAGCGGCAGCTCGGTCCCCATCAGGGCGATGCGGCGCGCCGGCGGCATCCGCTCGGCGCCTTCCGGCGCGACCAGATCAACGACGAGGCGCAAGGGCGCCGTATCGACCGCCGCGACCGGCACGATGCCGAGACCGCGAACCTCGATCCGTCCGGCGATCGCGGGCGGCGCGGAGGCAACGACCGTGCCGGCACACAGCGACAGCACGGTGCGGTCGTCCGCGACAAGCACGGCGCCATCGTCGATCAGGCGCAAGGCGAGATCCGATTTGCCGCTGGCAGACGCGCCGCGCAGCAACACGCCCGCGCCCGCGATCGCAACGGTTGTGCCGTGGACAGTTTCCATGCCACGAAGCCTGAGCCCGTCTGAAGATGAAGTCAATCCGCCGGATGGGCAAGCAACCGGCCTTTTATCCCAGGGTGGCGACAGCACGCCGTGCAGGCGTCAGGCGACCGGCAGGCGCACCACGAACCGGGCGCCGGCGATGGTCTTCGGGTCCCCTTCGGGATGGCGGTTTTCAGCGGTGATGGTGCCGCCATGGGCTTCGATGATCTGTTTCGAAATGGACAGACCGAGGCCTGAATGCTTGCCGAATTTCTCGCCCTTGGGGCGTTCGGTATAGAATCGGTCGAAAATAGCGCTCACTTTGGCTTCCGGTATGCCGGGTCCGCTGTCTTCTACCACCACCTCCA
>JAOTYV010000480.1 GCA_029861675.1 Alphaproteobacteria bacterium | reverse complement strand
GAGCGGCGCCTGACCGAGCCGCAGCAAATCGTCGCCGATCAGAACCCCGACCGCGGCCATGCCGAACAGCAACCCCACGATCTTGGCCGGCGTGATCGGGTCGCCCACCATGATCCGCGCCGCCAGGATCGACCACAGCGGCATGGTATAGCCGAGCACCACGGAGCGGCCGGCCGGCAGCAATGTGAGCGCGACGGCGGTGAAATAGAACCAGCCGGTAACGTTGAAGAGCGCGGCGATGGCCGTCAGCCGCCATTCCCCGCGCTGCGGCAGCACGGGCAGGCCCTTGGCGGCGACCAATGCCAGCATGAGCATGCCGCCGCCCCAGCCGGTGATCGCCCGGAAGGTGAAGATCGGCAGTTCGGCGACGGCGATTTTCATCACCGGCCAACCGGCGCCCCAGGCGAACGTCAACCCAATCAGCCAGAACGCGACTTTCGGCGACACCGGCCCGCGCGCCGGCGGCCTGTCGGTCATGGGGTCTCGGTGTGCGGTGGGGTGGCGCGGCGGGGGAGGGTCATCCGGTGAACGCTTGGATACCCGTCTGCGCGCGACCCAGGATCAGGGCGTGGACGTCGTGCGTGCCCTCATAGGTGTTGACGGTTTCCAGGTTCATCAAATGACGGATCACGTGGAACTCGTCGACGATGCCGTTGCCGCCATGCATGTCGCGGGCGACCCGCGCGATGTCGAGCGCCTTGCCGGTCGAGTTGCGCTTGACCAGCGACACCAGCTCGGGCGCGGCCTTACTCTGGTCCATCAGCCGGCCCGCGCGCAGGCAACCCTGCAGGCCGATCGAAATCTCCGTCTGCATGTCGGCCAGTTTTTTCTGCACCAGTTGGGTGGCCGCGAGCGGGCGGCCGAACTGGATCCGGTCGATCGTGTATTGCCGCGCCGCGTGCCAGCAGAATTCCGCCGCGCCGAGGGCGCCCCAGGAAATCGCGAGCCGCGCCCGGTTGAGGCAGCCGAACGGGCCGGCCAGCCCCTTGACGTTGGGCAGCATGTTTTCTTCCGGCACGAAAACATCGTCGAGCACCACTTCGCCGGTCAGCGACGCGCGCATCGAGAACTTGCCCTCGATCTTCGGCGTGGAAAGCCCTTGCTGTCGCGGTCGACCAGGAAACCCCGGATCACACCGTCTTCGGTCTTTGCCCAGACGAGGCAGACATCGGCGATCGGCGCGTTGGTGATCCACATCTTTGCGCCGTTCATCACGTAGCCGCCGTCGGCCTTGTCCGCGCGGGTCTTCATGCCGCCGGGATCGGACCCATGGTCCGGTTCGGTCAGGCCGAAGCAGCCGACATACTCGCCGGTCGCCAGTTTCGGCAGGTATTTTTGCCGCTGTTCTTCGCTGCCATAGGTGAAGATCGGATACATCACGAGCGAGGATTGCACGCTCATGGCGGACCGGAAGGCGCTGTCGACCCGTTCGATCTCGCGCGAGATGATGCCATAGCTCGTATAGCTGACGCCGGCGCAGCCATAGCCCTCGATGGTCGGGCCGAGAAAGCCCAGCGCGCCGAACTCGTTCATGACCTCGCGGTCGAAGCGTTCGTGACGATGTGCCTCGAGAATGCGGGGCATCAATTTTTCCTGCGCGAACTGCCGGGCGGTGTCGCGAATCAGGCGTTCTTCCTCGTCGAATTGATCCTCGAGCAGGAACGGATCATCCCACTGAAATACCGCGCGCGGCTGCTTGGGCCGTTTCCCGGTACCGGATTTTCCTTTCGGTTGGGTCTGGGCCATGGCTGCGTTCCCCTTTATTCTCGTCCGCGCGACGCGCTGTTGCGGTTTATATAGCGTCGTGGCGGCACCGCCGACAGGTCATATTATCGCGATCCTGACACGGCGCGTCATGATGGATGGGAATTCGCCGGCAGATGGACCCTCGCGATTACAACGTCATCATCGAAATGATACCGAATGGCCGGTACGTGAAGGTCTCCGCCGTCGATACGCGGACGGGCATCGAGGTATCGATCGTGGGCGATCCGCGGCGGGGCGAGGCCGCCTTGCGGCAGGCGGCGGTCCGCCGACTGCGCTATGTCATGGAAAAACGCGGCATGGCCGATGACGGCGATCCGCGGTAGGACGCACTGGGAGCGGTCCGATCGGACGGTGTGTCGAACAGTATTTCGGCAATATTTTAAAGTGCTCGTCATCCCGGACGGCGCGTAGCGGCGATCCGGGATCCGGAAATTGCTGACGATACGGAATACCCGCCTTCGCGGATATGAAGAGGGTGTTGAGTGGATGCGAGCCCGCCGGGCCGACGCGAATCCATGCCCATCGAACTAATGTGCGCCACAAAAAACTCGGCCGGTC
>JAOTYV010000015.1 GCA_029861675.1 Alphaproteobacteria bacterium | reverse complement strand
AAAAGGAAGCTTGAATCACATTTCAGAGTCTGTGTGAATCCATTAAATGTCCACAGACCCTAGGCGGCTCAGTGGACGCTGACGGTGTAGAAACTGTTTTCGTGGGCCGCCATGACCGCGGTCTCGAAATCCTCGGCTATCGCGATCTGCCGGCCATCCGCCGATGTGACCGCAAACAGGGTTTCTTTTTCAAGAATAATTGGCCGGACGTAAGCCAGATCATCGGCGCCGAGTTGTGCCAGATCCTGCTCCGAGATGTCGCGAAGCTTTTCACTGTTAACCATTGCCATCTCCTTTTGCGACCACTCTAAGGAGAGTCTACGACTAGCTTCCTTGCCGATTTCTTAACATCCCCATTCTCCTTGGATTTGATATCCACGCGCCGCACCCGGTTTTCCGGTTTGGGCCGCAATAATTCTATATGGAGCAATCCGTTATCCATTTCGGCGCCGCTCACCTCGAGCCCGTCGGCGAGCACGAAGGCACGCTGGAACTGGCGCGCCGCGATGCCGCGATGGAGAAAAACCCGTTCGGCCGCTTCATCGGGCCGGTTGCCTTGGATGATCAGCTGATTGTCGATGATTTCGACCGTCAAATCGTCCTCGGCGAAGCCCGCCACCGCGAGCGTAATACGCAGCCGGTTGCCGTCGATCTGCTCGATATTGTAGGGCGGATATCCTTCCGCCGATTTCTTGGAAACGTGGTCCAACGTCCGTTCAAAATGCTCGAATCCGAGCAAAAGCGGACTGTCGAACAAGGTCATGCGCGCCATGATGCAGCTCCTCCTCCCGTATGAGCGAGTGGCCATTTGGGCGGCGAACCGCCCCTTTTGAGCCCGAAAACCGGCACTCGGTCGCGGCGGATGCAAAATCCCGCCGCTCCGCAGATATAGGGATTATTGCGCGTTTTTCAACGTCATACCATCGAACGGCGGCGAGCCTGGACGCAGCGCATTGCCCAACGCCCGGCGGTGCCCTGCGTCTCGCTTCGAAATCCGCCCGCGCATCGTCCGGACGTCTTCTGACCGTTTATGCGGCCAAGCCGCGTGCCAGCGCAGACGCCGCCACCGTATCCAATCCCAGCACCAAATCGCGCACCGCCCGCGCCCTTTCGACGGTGGTCACCAGCGCCATGTTTTCCATGAATTTCTCGGTAATTTCTTCCCCGGTGAGGGCCCGGTCGCCGGCGCCCCGGTTGACCCGTTCATGATGCACCAGCTCACGGCCGTCCCGCGTCGTCACGACGACCCCGCCGGAGAAAAACGTCGGAAACGCGGAATTCGTATCCGCCTCGCACTCGACCTTGTCGGCAACCGCGAGAATTTCCGGATCGTTCAACGCCTCCGGCTCCAACTCCGCGAGGCCGAGCCGGCCGCGCACGAAACAGCAGGCAGTGATGTATTGGGTGCTGAACTTCGCGTCATAGTCACTGGACGGCCGCTTCTTGTTGGCCACCGGCTCGGAAATCAATTCGACCGTTTCCCGCGGAATCAAGGCCCGGATTCGGGCGATATCCTCGGCGGCCAAATCGTGTTCACGCCGCAATGCCAAGGCGGAATCGGCGATGCTGTGGGTGAAATGGCAGGTCGGATACGGCTTGATCGCCATTTCCGGCGTCTCCCAGCGCGTGCCCAATCCATCGGTGATCGCCGCATAATCGACCTGGCGCTCGCGCTCGCCGAGATAGGCCTTGAACAGGCCGAAGCGGCCTTCATAGGGCTGGCTCGGCGCGACGAAACCGTTCTTCGCGAGGCTGGCCGCGGTAATGCCGGCGCCCCCCGCCCAGCCCGGGTGAATCCGTTTGTTCCAGGCCCCCTCGGACAGGAATTCCTGACTGCCCGCTGCCGTGCTGCCGGCGATCCCCTGGGCCGCTGCGATCCCCCCCGGATCCAGGCCGAACAGCCGGCCGGCAATCATGGCGGTGGCGAAATGGCCGATCACGCCGGTCGGATGAAATCCCACATCGTGGAACCCGCCCTGGGCGGCGGCGCCGATTCGGATCGCCGCCTCCATGCCGACGACATAGGCGGCCAACAAATCCCGTCCATGCACATCCAACTGTTCGGCGACGCCCAGCGCGCAGGGAAAGCAGCTCGACGTCGCGTGGACGATCGCCGCCATATGGGTATCGTCGTAATCGAGACCATGCACCAGCGCCCCGTTCATCAGCACCGCGTCGCGCAGCGGCAGCCGGTCGGCGAGGCCGATCACGCTGCACCCGCCCGGGCCGGAAAGATCGCGAATGCCCGCCAGTATCCGGTTGGAGAAATCGTAATGGGTTGAAGCAAATGCGATGCCCACGCCATCGAGGATCAGAAATTTCGCGCGCGCGCGAACCGCCTCGGGAATGTCGTCATAGCGTAGCGCATGGGCAAAGCCGGCCAGCCGCTCGGAGATGGTGGTATCCGCGGCGGCGGGGTTTTTCTGGGCGATAGCGTTGCTGGACGACATGGCGGACCCTCCCGGTCTCGGATTGCGATGCGATTTCTTCAGCTGCGGAACAAAACGACAGGAACATCGCACCGGCACGGCGAGGGACGTCCACCCCGATGAGGCGGACGTCCCGACCGTGTCGACCGTTCATGCTAGCATGAAATCGACGGGAGTCTCACACCGGCCAGGCAGAGCTCGGCATGAGGATTGAATCGTCGCCGGCGCGACCCTAACGCCAGGATGCCGGTCGCGGCGTCAACTCGAGGACAACCCGATCCAGCGCGTGCCGGACCGCCCGATCCGCCGGCGCCGGGCCGCGCACACTGAACATGCCGCCGAACGCATCGGCCTGACGCGCCATCGAGGCCGCCTCGATGGACTTTGCCGGCGGCTCGAACGGACTCCCGCCCGAGATCCAGCACGTCCCGGCGAAAACCATCAAAACGCTCATCATGGCGACTGTTGCAGCTATGCTTAATTGCTTCATTTACCCGCCCCGTCCCTCGCATCGTTAATCGATGTGATAATCACTGTTTTCCAAGCCGTTAACAGGGTCAAATCGGGGTGATTTCGGGGAAATATCGGGGCGAGACTAAGGCAATTCGTTAACGCCCGCGCGACCCCGTCGATTCACCCGGGCTGGCGCGCCCCGCACCCGTGTTTTACCCTGTCGCCGACCCAGGCGAGAACATTAACGGCAATAGGTGTTTTGCACCGTGAGGGAGGATCCATGCCGGAAGTGCGAATGATGGCGACGACGGGAATGCTCGGCTACGGCTATACCGAGCAGGCGTTCCGCCGTGGTTTGGAACAAGATTTGGATTTCATCGCGGCCGACGGCGGCTCCATGGACCCGGGACCGCATTATCTCGGCGAAGGCATCCCGTTCGTCTCGCGCCAGGCCCTCAAACGCGACCTCAGCCTGATGATCGAAGCGGGCATCGAGCGGAACATTCCCGTACTGGTCGGCTCGGCCGGCGGCGGCGGCAGCGACCCGCAGGTTGGCCTAGTGCGCGAAATTGTCGAGGAAATCGCCGCCGAAAAGAAGCTGTCGTTCAAACTGGCCGTGATCCACAGCGAATTGGAAAAATCCTACCTCAAACAAAAACGCGGCGCCGGCAAAATTCACCCGCTGGGCCCGATCAACGAGCTGTCGGACGACGATATCGACGAGAGCCACCGCGTGGTCGGCATGATGGGCGTCGAGCCGTTTCAGCAAGCCCTCGAAGACGGCGCCCAAGTCGTGTTGGCGGGCCGCGCCACGGATGCCTCGATCTATTCCGCCATTCCCTTGATGCGCGGTTGCGATCCGGGGTTGACCTGGCATCTCGCGAAAATCATCGAATGCGCGGGGCAGGTGACCACGCCGCGAACCGGCCAGGATTGCGTGCTCGGCACGCTGCGCGACGACCATTTCCTGGTCGAACCGGGCCATCCGGACAAACGCTGCACTCGCATGCGTATCGCGGCGCACACCTTGTACGAAAATCCCAGCCCCTACCATCTGGTCGAACCCGATGGCACGCTGGTGACGACCGACGCCGAATACGAGCAGATCGATCCGCGGGTGGTGAAAGTCTCGGGCAGCCGCTTCGAGGCGACGAACCAATATTCCATCAAGCTGGAAGGCGTCAAACAGACCGGCTTCCGCACCGTCTTCATCGCCGGCGTGCGCGACCCGGTGCTGATCTCGGTGATCGACGACTTCATCGCATCGTGTCATCAGCGCGTCGCCGGCGAGGCGGAAACGCTTGGCATAGCGGCCGACGCCTATCGCCTGAACATCCGGGTATACGGCAAGAACGCGACGATGGGCCCGCGCGAGCCGGTCACCGAGACGGCGGCACATGAAATCGGCGTGTTGGTCGACGTGCTGGCCGACGACGAAGACACCAGCAAGGCGATCATGGCGAAGGCGCGCTATGCGTTGCTGCATACGGATTTCCCCGGACGCAAATGCATCTCCGGCAATCTCGCCATTCCCTTCTCGCCCTCGGACATGCTGGTCGGCATGACCTATGCCTTCAACGTTTGGCATACGATGGACCTCGACGATCCGATGGAGCCGTTTTCCATCGATATGATCGAGCTGTAAGGAACCGCGCCATGGCCCGACTAGCCGACCTCGCCCAAGTCCTGCGCTCCAAGAACGCCGGCGCGCTGCTGTGCACGCTCGACATGATGTTCGAGGACGACGCCACCTACCGCCGCGTGCTCGACAGCAACGCCATCACGCCGCGATCGATCGCCGCGCTCTATGGATTGTCGGACAACGAAGTCTCGGTGATCCCCTACGACGTGGCGTATGCCATCAAGATTACCATCCCGCGGCTCCACGCCTCGGGCGATCCGGCCGACAGCGACATTTACGGCGCGCAGCAGCACGCCCCGCTGCTCGGCATCGAGATCCCGGACTAGGAGAGCGGAATTTGGCACAGGCTGGCAAGAAGCCTGACATCAAAGCGCTCACCTTCGACGTGTTCGGCACGGTGGTCGATTGGCGCAGCAGCATTGCCCGCGAGGCGGAGGCGTTTTTCGCCCCGCGCGGCGTCGACGGGATCGACCCGGTCGACTTTGCGATGCAATGGCGGGCGCTCTATCAGCCGGCGATGCAGCAGGTACGCAGCGGCAAGATTCCCTTCACCAAACTGGACATCCTGCACCGGATGAATCTGGACAGCCTGCTGGAACGGCACCGCATCACCGGCGTTACCGAAGCCGAGGCGGATCACCTGAACCGCGCCTGGCACCGGCTCACCCCCTGGCCCGATTCGGTCGAGGGCCTGACCCGGCTGAAAACGAAATTCATCCTCGCCACCCAGTCGAACGGCAACATCGCCCTGATGGTCAACATGGCGAAGCATGCGGGCCTGCCCTGGGACGTGATCCTGGGCGCGGAGGTGGTGGGTCATTACAAGCCCTGCCCCGACGCCTATATCAACTGCGCCGATGCGCTGGGCCTGCCGCCGGAATCCTGCATGATGACGGCGGCGCACAATGACGACCTCGTCGCCGCCAGCCAGCAGGGCTTCCGCACCGCCTTCGTCGCCCGGCCGACCGAATACGGCCCCGGCCAGGACAAGAACCTGAAGGCGGAACACGATTTCGATTATGTCGCCGGCAGTTTCATCGACCTCGCCGACCAGCTTGGATGCTAACCGGCGATTAGGTCCCCAGAGCCGCTACTCCAGCGTTTCCAGCAGGCGGATCCACATCTTGGCGCGCGGTTCCAGCGACGAAAAATAAATCTGCTCGTTCTTGGCATGCGCGCCGACGCCGTCGGCGCCGAGCCCGTCCAGCGTCGGAACGCCGAGCGCCGCGGTAAAACATCCGTCGCTGCCGCCGCCGGTGTGCATGTCCTCTAGCTCGAAACCGATATCGGCGCAGACATCTCGCGCGTGCTCGAACAGGCTCTGGATACCCGCATCCTTCTGATAGGGCGGCCGGTTGATGCCACCGGTAATTTCCAATTCGACATCAGGGTTGCTCGCCGCGACGCCGAGGATTCGCGCGCAATATTCATCCGCCATTGCCTGAGTCGGGACCCGGAGGTCGATCTCGATGCGGCATTCCGCCGGCACCACATTGACGCCCGTGCCGCCTTGGATCATCCCCACATTGGTGGTGACGCCCAGCTCGAAATCAGTCATCGCCTCGATTGCCAGGATGACCCGCGCCATTTCCTCGATGGCGCTGCGGCCGTCCTCGGGGCGCGATCCGGAATGCGCCGCCACGCCGCGGGTCACCGCGTCGAACCGGCCGACACCTTTGCGCCCGGTGACAATCTTGCCACCTTCGCGGGCCGGTTCCGTGACCAGCACGTATTTGTTCTTCTGCGCCTCCACCTCGATGATCCCGCGCGACGTCGGGCTGCCGATCTCTTCCTCCGGAATATAGAGAAACGTCACCGGCAGCGGCGTTTGCCGGCCCATGCGCACCAGATGCTGATAGGCGTAATAGGCGAGATACGCGCCCGCCTTCATATCGTAGATGCCGGGGCCATAGACCGAATCGCCCTCGCGCCGCCACGGATTGTAGCCGTCGATGCTGCCGATCGGGTGCACCGTGTCGAGATGGCTGAGCACAAGAATGCCAGGCCCGTCGCCGCCCCACGGCGTCCGCGTCATCAGGATATCGCCGAAACCGTCGCGGCCCGGTATGCGCTCGATTGCCGCGCCGAGCGCCTTCATGCCGCCTTCCACCACATCCACCAGCGTGTTGACCGCGGCGCCTTCATAGGTCGGCGTCTCGATCTCGACCCATTGGCGGATGCCGTCGAGAATTTCCTCGCCATCGACTTCGGGAATGTTGCCACGGTCGGGCATTGGGCACCCTCGCTCCAGTAGTCTCGCCGGCAGCTATCTTCCGGCAATCGTGGCGGACCGGCAATCGCCGCGAATGCAGGGCAGCTCCGCTTCCAGGGCTTTCAGAATGGCGATACTGCCGGGATGATCGTTCAGATTCCGCAAATCCTCGGCATAGGGCCGGCGCACGTCCCGCACCTGTTCGATGTGGAGAAACCGCCCGGACGATTTCACCGCCGCTACCCGGCAGGCATCGGGACTGCCGTTCAGGTCGCGCCCCTGCACCGTGGTCGTCGCGCAAAGCCATCGCGTCTGGATCGACCGGTCCCTCGGATCCTGACAGCTCACCGCCCGATCGCGCCGCCCAAGATGCGCATGAATGCGGTCACGCACCCGGCCGGTCAAGCCCGCGTCACCCGGCCGCCGCACGCGCGTACCGTCGGAAATCACGAACCAGACGCTGCTGCCCCCGTTGCTGAAGCCGTGCGGCTGCACCGCGATCGACCGCGGCCAGCGGCGCGTGAAGTAAAGATGCATGGCGTGGAACAGCGTGGCCGAATTATGCGCCGGATCGGATGCGCGGTATGCGTTTCGCCCGTCGCCGCAAACGCGCGTCTTGCCGCTGCATGGGGTTTCATTCTTCGCGGCGCATCGGTTGGCGCCGGCAAGAATGAGCGCCCGCGCGCCGAGGCGAAGGAACAACACGGCCGCTTCCTTATCCGTCGCCGTATCGATCACCGGGTGCGGCGCTTCGATAATCGCATCGCGTATCGGCCGCCGGGCCACGGCCACGACCGGCCCGATACCCGCCCCATCGCGTTCGCTTAGGATAAAATAGTCCTGGCCGCCGTCGGATTTTTCATCGATCCGATAACCGGCCCGATCCGCGTGACGGCGCGCCCCCGCCAGATCGCCCGACAACAACCCATCCAGGGCGGAGGACAGGGCGGGTCCGGCAGGACCCGCGTCGGGCATGGTCCAAAGCGAATCGGCGGTCCGATGCGGCGCGTCGAACAGCATCGCCGACGCCGTCTTATACTCTTCCGGCGCCCAACCGCCCTGGCAACCGGCAAGCGCCAGCACGGTCACGATGGCCACGACAATGCGGACAGCCCCACCCATGTCATTCTCTCCGGTTCGCGGTTCAATTTCCCGGTGCAATCAGCACGGCGCCGCAGTATAGGAAAGTGCGAATTTCACGGTATAAAAAGTTTGTCGGCCGAAAGTGTCGGCTGTAACAGGGAGGACATCATGGCACGCACGATCCAGGCAAACGGCATCGAAATGGCGTATCAGTTCGATGGGCCGGAGAATGGGCCCGTCGTCATGTTGAGCAATAGTCTCGCGACAAACTTTGGCATGTGGGACCCGCAGATCCCGGCATTGACCGACAAATACCGTGTGCTGCGCTACGATCAGCGCGGCCACGGCGGCACGGAGGCGACGGCGCCGCCCTATTCCTTCGATCTTCTCATGCAGGATGCCTGCGGCCTGTTGGAAGCCCTGAATATCGGCAAGGCGCATTTTTGCGGATTGTCGATGGGCGGCATGACGGGGCAGACATTCGGTGCGAAGCGCCCGGAAATGCTGCTCAGCCTGATCCTGTGCGACACCGCGAGCGCGATGCCGTCGGCGGACCTTTGGACACCCAGAATCGAGATGGCCCGGAACGAAGGCATGCCGGCGCTGGCGCCTTCCACGCTGGAACGCTGGTTCACCGAACCGTACCGCAAGGCACAGACCGCCGAGATCGATCGGGTCGCGGAAATGATCGCGACCACCAAGGTCGATGGCTTCGTCGGCTGCGCCAGCGCGATCCAGGCGATGAATTTGGCGCCGTTGCACGGCGACATCACCGCGCCGACCCTGGTGATCGTCGGCGCGGACGACCCCAGCACGACCGTCGAGCGCGCCGAGGAAATCCATCACGGCATCGCGGGCTCGAAACTGGTGATCCTGGACGACGCCGCGCATCTTTCGAATATCGAGCAGGCGGACGGTTTCAACGCGGCCCTGCGCGCCCATCTCGACCAAAACTGACGACACGAGGATCGGCGACCATGACGGAACAAAAACCGACGATCGCGGTCATCGGGGGAACCGGCGCGCTTGGCTCCGGCTTCGCGCTGCGGTGGGCCCGGGCGGGCTATCCGGTCATCATCGGATCGCGCGCGACGGAGAGCGCGGAGAAGAAGGCGGCCGAGATGAGCGCGATCCTGCCCGACGCGTCTATTCGCGGCTTGGAAAATGCAGCGGCTGCCGCCGCCGCGGACATCGTCGTGCTTACGGTGCCGTTCTCGAACCATCGGCCGATGCTCGAAGCGGTCTGCGACGCCGCCCAAGGAAAGATCCTGGTCGATGCAACAGTGCCGCTGGTGCCGCCCAAGGTCGCCCGGGTGCAACTGCCGCCCGAAGGATCCGCCGCCAAGGCGGCCCAGGATTTCCTCGGCGATGGCGTGCACGTCGTGTCGGCCTTTCAGAACGTCGCCGCCGATCTGGTGCAGGATCTCGACGCAACGATCGAGTGCGAAGTGCTGGTTTGCGGCAATAAGCGCGCCGCGCGGCAAACCGTCGTCGAGATGGCGGAGGCCGCGGGCCTCACCGCCTGGCACGCCGGGCCGATCGACAATTCCGCCGCCGCCGACGCGCTGACATCGGTGCTGATATTTCTAAACCGCGGCGACATCTCTCACGCGGGCATTCGCATTACCGGCGAGCGCGACGGGTGACACCGGACCGCATCGCCCTAACCGCGCTCCCCGGCGTTCCCCTGGTGAATCCGGGAGACGATCTCCCGGCACTGATCCTGGCGGCGGTCGAGCGGGCGGGCGAACACTTGCAGGACGGCGACATCCTGATCGTGGCGCAGAAGATCGTCTCGAAAGCCGAGGACCGGTACGCGGCCCTGAGCGACGTTACACCGTCGGCGCGCGCGCTTGAGCTTGCCGAACAAACCGAAAAGGACCCGCGACTGGTCGAACTGGTCCTGTCCGAAACACGCCGCGTGGTCCGGCACCGGCCGGGGCTGCTGATCGTCGAGCACAGGCTCGGTTTCGTCCTCGCGAATGCGGGCATCGATGCGTCCAATGTCGGCGCCGGTGCGGATGGCGAGACGGTCCTGTTGCTGCCGGCGGATCCCGATGCCTCCTGCCATGCGCTGCGGCAGGCGTTGCGTGAATCTTCGAACGCCTCGATCGCGGTGGTCATGAACGACAGCGTCGGCCGCGCCTGGCGCAAGGGCACCGTCGGGATGGCGCTTGGTGCGTCGGGGCTGCAATCCCTGCTCGATCTGCGGGGCGACGAAGACCTGTTCGGCCGGCCGCTCCGCGTATCCATGGTCGGCATGGCGGATCAAATAGCCGCCGCCGCATCGCTGGTGCAGGGCGAGGGCAACGAAGGCATGCCGGTAGCGCTCCTGCGCGGCTTTACCCCCGCTTCGTCCGACGAAAGCGCCGCCGAACTGATCCGCGAGCCGGACGAGGATCTGTTCCGGTGAACGACCGGCCGGGACCCCGCAGCCTGGCGCTATCGGGCGGCGTCGGCGGCGCCAAGCTGGCCTTGGGCCTGACCCACGCGATGGATCCGGCGCGGCTCATGATCGTCGCCAATACCGGGGATGATTTCGAGCATTTGGGCCTGTCCATCTGTCCGGACCTGGATACGCTGACCTATACGCTCGCCGGTCTCGCCAATGCCGGGACGGGTTGGGGCAGGGCGGATGAGGGCTGGCGTTTCATGGAGTCCCTCGAATCGCTGGGCGGCGAGAAATGGTTCCGTCTCGGCGACCGCGACCTCGCGCTGCACGTGGAACGCACCCGGCGTCTGGCGACCGGCGAGCCGTTGAGCCGGATCACCGCCGACATTTGCGCCCGGCTCGGAATCGGCGCGGCCATCATCCCCATGAGCGACGATCCGGTCCGCACCATCGTGGAAACCGCGAAAGGGCCGTTGCCGTTTCAGCATTATTTCGTGCGCGAACAATGCGAACCGGAAGTGTCCGGCTTCCATTTCGGCGGCGCCAACGATGCCCGGCCGAACCGGACGTTCCTCAAGACGCTGAAAGATCCCGCCTTGGAGACGATTGTCATCTGCCCGTCCAACCCGTTTATCAGCATCGATCCCATCCTGGCGCTGCCCGGCGTGTCCAGTGCGCTCGCCGCCAGTGCGGCGCCGCGCATTGCCGTGTCGCCCATCGTCGGCGGGCGCGCCCTCAAGGGACCGACCGCCAAGATGATGCGCGAGCTAGGATTGCCGACCGACGCCATTGAAATTGCCCGGCATTACGGCAAATTACTGACCGGTTTCGTGCTCGACCAAACCGACGCGGCGCTGGCGCCGGCGGTCGAATCCCTCGGCATCGACGTCCGGGTTGCCGAAACGGTTATGCACAGCATCGACGACAAAATCGCCTTGGCCGAAACTGTTTTGTCCTTTGCGCACGACCTCAAACGCTAGGCACGGCTGGCGCGGCTTCACCCGTTTGATATAGTTGCAGCCTCGCCTCTGCTGGAACACGGATAATAAATGGGAAACACGCGCATGTGGGCGGTACTGCCGGCCAAAGATTTCGCGGACGCCAAGCAGCGTTTGTCGGGAGCATTGAGCGCGCCGGAACGCCGTCACTTATTCCGTACGATGTTCGCCGACGTGCTGGCGGCGCTCGCGGCGAGCCCGTCGCTGGACGGCATCGCGGTGATTACCCGTGACGCGGAAGCGGCCGAGATGGCCGCCTTGCACGGCACGCGTATTCTCGGCGAGCCCGCCAACCTCGGCCAGACGGAGGCGGTCAGCCGGGCGGTGGCGGTCCTTGCCGGCGATGGCGTGACCAGCGTTGCAACATTTCCCGGCGACATCCCGCTCGCCGGCCCGGCCGAGATCGAAACCGTCCTGCGCCGCCATGGCGAAGCGACACCGCCGGCCATGACCATCGTGCCGGCGCATGACCGGCGCGGTTCCAATTGCATCGCACTTTCGCCGCCGACGCTGATTCAGTTCCGGTTCGGCAATGACAGCTTCACGCCGCACCTTGCCGCCGCGCGCGCCCAGAAAATCGAGCCCGTCATCCTGGAATTGCCGGGACTGGCGCTCGACATCGATACGCCCGACGACTTGCGCGCCCTGCTGGCGCGGCCGGGCGACACGCGCACCCAGGCCTATCTCGAGGACAGCGGTATTGCCGACCGCATGCGGACGTCCGGCGCGATCGCAAAGGAATTGGCCCGATGATGCCGTCGACGCGAATACTGTTACACGAAGTCCGGCTCGGGTATCGGCCGAACGCCGATTCCGCACGCCGGCTTGCGCGCGAAGGCGATTTGGGGCCCCTGATGAACGCGGCGGCGGCGCTGCGCGACCAAGGGCATGGCCCGATCATCAGCTATTCGCGCAAAGTCTTCATTCCACTCACCACGCTGTGCCGCGACGTCTGCCACTACTGCACCTTCGCCAAGCCCCCGCGCAAGGGGCAGCCGGCCTATATGACGCCCGATGAAGTGTTGGCCGTGGCGCGCGCCGGCGCCGAGGCTGGCTGCCAGGAAGCGTTGTTTACCCTCGGGGACAAACCGGAGCTGCGCTACCGCGTGGCGCGCGAAGAATTGGAAGCGCTGGGATACGACAGCACAATTTCCTATCTGCAGGCGATGGCGAAATTGGTGTTCGAGGAAACCGGCCTGTTTCCGCACGTCAATCCGGGCGTGATGACGACGGCGGAAATTGCGGCGCTGCGCACGGTGTCGATTTCACAGGGCATTATGCTGGAAAGCGCGTCGCCGCGGTTGTGCAAAAAGGGCGGACCGCACTATGGATCGCCCGACAAGGCGCCGGCGGCGCGGCTGGAATCCATGCGCCACGCGGGCGTGCGGCGGGTTCCCTTCACGACCGGCATCTTGATCGGCATCGGCGAAACGCGGGTGGAACGGGTCGAATCGCTCCTCGCGCTGCGCGCCCTGAACGACGAATACGGCCATCTGCAGGAAATCATCATCCAGAATTTCCGCGCCAAATCCGACACCAAGATGGCGGCGGCTTTGGAACCGGATTTGAACGATCTGTGCTGGACCATCGCGGTGGCACGGCTGCTGTTCGGCCCGGACATGAACATCCAGGCGCCGCCGAATTTGAGCCCCGGGGGCTTAAAGAAACTGATCGGCGCGGGCATCAACGATTGGGGCGGCGTCTCGCCGGTGACGCCCGATCACGTAAACCCGGAAGCGCCCTGGCCGCATCTCGATGCACTCGCACGGCAAACCGCCGTCGTGGGAAAGGTACTGGTGGCGCGGCTCGCCACCTATCCGCGCTATCTGGCCGACCCGGACCGCTGGTTCGACGACGCCTTCCAAGTGCCGCTGCGGCGCGCGGTCGATAGCGAATATCTCGCGCGCACCGATGGTTGGCTGCCGGGCGCCCAAAGCGCGCCGCCGCGGCCCAACCCGGCGCCCGGCTCCGCCGGCCCGCAACTCCGCGGTATTCTCGACCGCGCGGCGGAAGGCGCCCGCCTGACGGAGAATGAGATCGTTCGGTTGTTCCGGGCCCGGGGGCATGAGTTCGATGCGGTCTGCGAGGCCGCCGACCGGCTGCGCCGCAAGGCCAACGGCAATATCGTGTCCTATGTGGTCAACCGCAACATCAACTATACGAATGTCTGCTATTTCCGCTGTCAGTTCTGCGCCTTCTCCAAGGGAAAGCTGAGCGAGAACCTGCGCGGCAAGCCCTATCTGCTCGATCTCGATGAAATTCAGCGCCGCAGCGAGGAAGCCTGGGCGCGCGGCGCCACCGAAGTCTGCATGCAGGGCGGCATCCATCCCGACTACACGGGCGACACCTATCTTGAAATTTGCCGCCGCGTGAAAGCGGCGTTGCCGGATATCCACATCCACGCCTTCACGCCGCTGGAAGTCTGGCAAGGGGCCAAAACCCTGGACATGACCATAGGCGACTACCTCGATGCGTTGCGGGACGCCGGCCTCGGCACCTTGCCCGGCACCGCGGCTGAAATTCTCGACGATTCGATACGGGCCATCATTTGCCCCGACAAGGTTTCGACCGACCAATGGCTCGAAGTCCTGGCGGGCGCGCACGGCGCGGGACTGCGCAGCACCGCGACCATCATGTTCGGCCATGTGGATGGGCCGGTAAACTGGGCGCGCCATCTGCTGCGCTTGCGCGCGCTGCAAAAACGAACCGGGGGTTTCACCGAATTCGTACCGCTGCCGTTTGTCGCCCTCGAAGCGCCGATCCATTTGAAGGGGCGCTCGCGCGTCGGCCCGACCTATCGCGAGGCCATTCTGATGCATGCGGTGGCGCGGCTGGCGCTGTATCCGCACTTCACCAATATCCAGGCGTCCTGGGTGAAGATGGGCCCGGATGGGGCCGCGGCCTGCCTGCAGGCCGGCGCCAACGATCTCGGCGGCACCCTGATGAACGAAACGATCACCCGGTCGGCCGGCGCCACCCATGGCGAGGAATTTCCGCCGGAACAGATGGAATTGCTGATCCGCGGCATCGGCCGTATCCCGAGGCAGCGAACCACCCTGTACGGGCCCGCGCCGACGGACCGGAAGGCCGCGTCCTTCGACGCCGACACCCTGGCGCCGCTGTCCCTGCCGCCCGCGACCCGTTTCGAGCGGAGTGACAGGAAAGGTCAGGAATTGGTCCGTCCGGGAATTGACTCCAGCGTCTAGCGAGTGTCCGCCGAGCTTGAATCGAAGCAAAGTAACCAACCCTCACACTGAGCGAAGTCGATGTGCGAGGGTTCGGCGAGAGATTTGACGTCGAATGTGCAAGCCGCATACTTCGACTTCGCTCAGCATGAGGCTTTTCTCCAGCGCCTCGAACGGCGCTCCGGCCGCTACAGCGCCTGCTTGACCTTCGGCATGACTTCCTCGGCAAACATGTTCATCGTGTCTTCGACCTGATTTTGCGGCATGCCGACCCAATGGACGCCGAGCACCATCTTGTTCACGCCAAGCCGTTTCTTGTAGCCCACGATCTGCTCGGTAACCTCGTCCGGCGATCCGAACAGGAAACGGTCGCGGGTCAGCTCCTCGAAATCGAGCGACAGATCGTCATCGCCCTTCGGCATTGCCTTGTCCTGACCCCATTCGTGATAAACCTTGTATTTCGCCTCGAGGTAGGGCCGCGCGAGGCGCGTCGCCTCTTCCTTTGACTTGGCGACGAAAATCTCGCGCATCAGCGGCAGTTCCTCGGGAAAGGGCTTGCCGTATTCGTCGAGCGCATTTTTATACACATCGAGCTGGCGTTCGATGGTGTCCATGCGCTGATGCGGATTAATAAACCAGGTATCCGCGAGCTTGGCCGCGCGGCGCACCGCGGCATCCGCATTTGCGCCGAACCAGATCGGCGGCAGCGGCTTCTGCAGGGGTTTGAGCGAGAGCGTGCAATCCACCAGCTCGAAATGCGAGCCCTTCATATTCACATTCTCTTCCGTCCACAGGCGCTTGATCGCTTCGAGATTTTCGACCAGCCGCGGCACCCGTTCCTTCTGCGTCGTGCCCATGCCGAGGAATTCGACATCGCGATATCCCAGTCCCGCGCCGAACACCAGCCGCCCTTCCGACATCACATCGATCGTCGCCAGTTGTTCCGCCATGTCGAGCGGCTTGTGCAACGACAGCAGGATGATGCCGGTGACGAGCCGCATGGACGGCGCCTCCACCATCGCCCGCGACAGAAAGGGCAGGAGCTGGAATTGCGTCAGCGGATAGCCGGCGTAGTGCATGCCGCTCATCAAATCGGAAAATCCCAGCTTTTCAGCCAGCCGCACCTGCGCCATCAGCTCCTTGAACCGCACCACCATGTCGTCGCCCTGCTGGTACTGCCCGCGCACGAAAAATCCGTATTCCATTTCTTGATTCCCTTCGAAAATAATTCGTTTTGCCCGATGTGCTTTCGCTCTTGCAGGCAGTCGACTGATTCACCCGGCGGTCCGGCCGCATCCTTCGTCAGGCTCAGGATAAGACCAAAACCGTAGCCTCACCCTGAGCCTGACGAAGGGCGAGGCGGCATGCAGCGCCGCTATCCGCATTCTGTCACAACCCTTGCTCTACCTTCGGCATCACGTCTTCGCCGAACTTCTGCATCTGCTCCAGCACCCATTCCTGCATCAAATGCCCTGCCGTACCAGCGGCAGCACTTCTTCCGCGAAGCGGTGCATCGCCTCCAGCGTCATGCTTTGCGGCATGCCCGGCCATTGCAGGCACAGCGGCATGTGGTTGACGCCGAAGGCGCGGTGAAACTTGATGATTTCCTCGGCCACCTGCTCCGGCGATCCCAGCACGAAGCGGCCTTCGAGGAGGTCGTTGAAATCCTGGCCCAGATCGTTGTCGCCTTCCGGCATGACCTTGTCCTGGCCCCACGCGTGATAGGCCTGGTATTTGAGGCCGAGATAGGGCCGCACCATCTCGATTGCCTCCTCGCGGGAATTGGCGACGAAGGTTTCGCGCCGGAACGGGATTTCCGCCGGATAGGGTTTGCCCAGCCGGTCGAGCGCGCGCTTGTACAAATCGACCTGGCGCTGCAGCGTGTCGAAGCGGTGATGGGCGCTGATATACCAGCAGTCGCCGAGCCGCGCCGCCCGCTCGATCGCCACGTCCGCATTGGCGCCGATCCAGATCGGCGGCCGCGGCGTCTGCACCAGCGGCACCGAGAGCCGCGCCTCGTCCAGCTCGAAATGCGAGCCCTTCATGGTGACCGGACCGCCGGCGAGAAGTTTTTTCACCGCTTCGAGATTTTCCTCGAAGCGCCTGGCGCCTTGCCCCTTCGGCACGCCGAACGCCTTGTATTCGACATCGCGATAGCCGAGGCCGCAGCCGAACACCACCTTGCCGCCGCTCATCAGGTCGAGCGTCGCGATCTGCTCGGCGACATCGAGCGGTTTGTGCAGGGTGAGAAGATTGATCCCCGTGACCAGCCGCAGGCTGGGCGCTTCCGCCGCGATACGGCAAAGCAGCGGAATTTGCTGAAATTCATAAAACGGATCGCTGCTGAAATGCTGGCCCTTGACGAAGGAGACGTAGCCCAGCTTCTCGGCAAGCCGCGCCTGTTCCATCAGTTCGGTGAATCGCGCGGGGATATCCTCGTCCCGCCGGTATTGCGCACGCGTCATGATACCGAAATCGAACGTCGCCATTACTCCCTCCCCGCCACCGAACGCACCATCCCGTGTCTCACATGCCCTGGCGCACCCTCGGGAACACCTCGGTCGCGATCAACTCGAGGGTTTCCAGGGTCTGGCTCTGCGGCAGGCCGGTGCCCTGCACGCTCATGATGATATGGTTCACGCCGAGCACCCGGTGATAGTGCAGCATCTCTTCAGCGACCTCGTCGGGCGAGCCGACGATGAACCGCCCCTTGGCGAGTTCCGCGTAGCGCATGCTGATATCGTTGTCGCCCTCCGGCATGACCTTGTCCTGACCCCATTCTTCGTAGGCCTCGTACATGCTCTTCAGCGCCGGGCCGGCAATGCGCACGGCTTCTTCGTGAGTCGGCGCGCAGAACACTTCGCGGCGGATCGGGAACTCCGCGGGAAACGGCTTACTTTCCTCGTCGAGCGTACGTTTGTAGAGCACGAGCTGGCGTTCCAGCGTGTCCAGCCGCTGATGCGGATTGACGTACCAGCAATCGCCGAGCCGGGCGGCGCGCACGATCGCCGGGTCCGCGTTGGCGCCGACCCAGATCGGCGGGTGCGGTTTTTGGACCAGCGGCACCGAGATGCGTGCGCCGTCGAGTTCGAAATGCGAACCGGTCATGGTCACCGGCTCACCCGTCCACAGCCGCTTCACCGCCTCGAGGTTTTCTTCGAAGCGTTTGCGGCCGGCCCCCCGCGGGACGCCGAAGCCCTTGTACTCTACGTCCCGGTATCCGAGCGCACAGCCGAATATCATGCGGCCGCCGGACATCAGGTCCATGGTGGCGAACTGTTCGGCGATATCCAGCGGTTTTTGCAGGGCGAGCAGGACGATGCCGGCGTTGAGCCGCAGGCTCGGCGCTTCCGCCATGACGCGGCTGAGATACGGCAGTTGCATCATCTCGTGCATCGGATAGGTCGAGTAATGCGAGCCCTTGGTGATGGAATCGTAACCCAACGTCTCCATCAGCCGGGCCTGTTCCATCAGCTCGCCGAAACGCGCGCGCATGTCTTCGCCCTGCGGAAAGACGCCGCGTTGCATGACGCCGAATTGCATACCGGTCATCCTGTCATCGCCCCGCCATCAGCCTTGCCGCACCTTCGGGAAGACGTCTTCCGCCAGCGTATTGATGACGTCCAGCACCATGTTCTGCGGCATGCCCGGCCACTGAACGCTCATGATCAGGTGGTTGATGCCGGTCTTCTTGTTCAGATCGATCATTTGCTCCGCCACTTCATCGGGCGAGCCGATCAAAAAGCGGTCGCGCACCAGATCGTCGAAGTCGAGACCGAGATCGTCGTCGCCTTCCGGCATTGCCTTGTCCTGTCCCCATTCGTGATAGGCGGCGTACTTCTTTTTCAGAAACGGTTTGCACAACTCCATTGCCTTGTCCCGGCTCTCCGCCACGAAAACCTCGCGACGCGCCGGAAATTCATCGGGGAAAGGCTTGCCGCAGGCGTCGAGCGCGCGCCGGTAGAGTTCGGTCTGGCGGATAATCGTATCGATCCGGTTATGCGGATTGACGTACCAACAATCACCGAGCCGCGCCGCGCGCTCGATGGCCGGATCCGCGTTGGCGCCGATCCAAATCGGCGGATGCGGTTTCTGCAGAGGTTTGAGGCTGCAGGACGCGCCCTTGAGCTCGAAATGCGAGGCCTTCATGTCGACCGAGTCTTCGGTCCACAGCCGCTTGATCGCCTCCAGGTTTTCTTCGAACCGCAGGACCCGCTCCTTCTGCGAGGTGCCGAAGGCCAGGAACTCGACTTCGCGATACCCGAGGGCTGCGCCGAATATGACCTTGCCGCCACTCAGGACATCGACCGTGGCCAGGCATTCCGCCACATCCAGCGGTTTCGGCAGCGACAGCAGGATGATGCCGAAATTGATCCGCAAATCCGGCGCTTCCGCCATGATGCGCGACAGAAACGGCATTTGCTGGAAATCCTGAAACGGCGCCGAGCTGTAATGCATGCCATTGGTAAGACTGGCATAGCCCAGCTTGTTCGCGGTTCGCGCCTGCTCCTTCAATTCAGCGAAACGCTGCTGCATGTCTTCCTCGGCGGGAAACTGCGCGCGCATCATGAGGCCGAACTGCATTTCCGCCATTTTATCCTCCCCAGTGGAATTGGTAATACCGTTTGGTTTTCCGTGGCCGCGGGCCGCCGTGACCGGCCGGAACCGGCAAATGCCAGAATAACCGTTTCCCGCACGCGCTGTCATGCCGCCAAGCGCGATTTCCGCCCCGAACCTTGCCAAATTGGGCGGTCCACCTCATCTATCTTCGGAAACGAGCGGATGCACCATGCGGATCCTGCTGATAGAAGACGATCGCGAAGCGGCCGGTTTCCTGACCAAGGGTCTCCAGGAAGCGGGCTACGTGGTCGATCATGCGGCGAGCGGCCCGGATGGATTGCATCTGGCGACCACCGAATCCTATGCGGCGATGATCGTCGACCGCATGCTGCCGGGCGTGGACGGGCTTGATCTGATCGGATTGCTGCGCAAGGAAGACATCGACACGCCGGTGCTGATCCTGAGCGCGATGGACAAGGTAACCGACCGGGTGGAAGGGCTGCGGGCCGGCGGCGACGACTACCTGACCAAACCTTACGCTTTTTCCGAATTGCAGGCACGACTCGAAGCCTTGGTGCGCCGTGGCCAAGCCGCGCCGCTCGCCGACACTCATCTTCGGGTCGGCGGCCTCGAGATGAACCTGCTGACGCGCCAAGTAACGCGCGACGGTCGCCCCATAGACCTGCTGCCGCGGGAATTTCAAATTCTCGAATTTCTGATGCGCCATTCCGGTCAGGTGGTCACCCGCACAATGCTGCTGGAGACCGTCTGGAACTACCACTTCGATCCGAAAACCGGCGTCATCGACGTGCAAATCAGCCGATTGCGCCAAAAGCTCGACAAGGATTTCGATCAACCCTTGCTGCATACGGTCCGCGGCGCAGGATATTGTCTCCGTGAAGCCGACTAATCTGCTGCATACATCGACCTTCCGGTTCGCCGTCATTTACATGACGGTGTTTGCCCTTTCTGTCTGCGGCGTTCTCGCCTTTCTCTATTGGAACACGGTCGCCGTCATCGATACCCAGGGCGACGACACCATCGAGGCAGAGATCATCGGACTGGCGGAGCAATACAAGGCGCGCGACCTGGCGGGGCTCGCGGAGGTCATCCGCACCCGCAGCGCCGGAGACAGCGGCCGCCGCAACCTCTATCTCCTCACCACACCTTTCTATACGCCGCTTTCGGGAAACCTGACCCAATGGCCGGAGGAGGCGCAAGGCGACCCCCGCTGGATCGATTTTCGCTTTGGCCAGGCCAACCATCCCGGCGCGCGCCCGCAGATCGCCCGCGCCCGAACCTTCCTATTGCCCGGCGGCTATCACCTGCTGGTCGGCCGCGACCTGACCGAACGGACCGTCTTTCGCAAGAACATTACCGAGACGCTGGTCTGGGCGCTGCTCATGACCGTGCTCCTCGGACTGGGCGGCGGGTTCCTGCTGAGCCGGAATTTCCTCCGCCGGATCGATGCGATCGGCGACAGCAGCCGGGCCATCCTGCACGGCGATCTGTCGCAACGCATGCCGCTGACCGGTAGCGACGACGAATTCGACCGCCTATCCGATAACCTCAACGAAATGCTCGACCAGATCGAACGCCTGATGGACGGGATGCGCGGCGTCGCCGACAACATTGCCCACGACTTGCGAAGCCCGATATCGCGCCTCCGCGGGCGGTTGGAAATGACGCTGCGCACGACGCCCGACCTGGTCCGGTATCGTGAAACGCTGGAGAAAACCATCGAGGAGACGGACGGTATCCTGGAGACATTCAACTCCCTGCTCGCCATCGCACTGGCGGAATCAGGCGCGCTCAAGGACGGCTTCGAAACGCTCGACCTCGGTGCGCTCGCCCGGGACGCCGCCGAGTTGTATGACGCGGCGGCCGAGCAGCGCGGCCAACGACTCACCACCAAGATTGCCGAGAAGTGCTCGGTGCGCGGCGACCGTAATCTGTTGTCGCAGGCCATCAGTAATCTGTTGGACAATGCGATGACCCATACGCCCGACAATGGCGCGATCGTCATTGCCGTCGCCCAGGGCGCCGACGGGCCGGAACTGACCGTTGCGGATAACGGGCTGGGGATTCCGGAATCCGATCGCGAGCGGGTGCTGCAGCGCTTTGCGCGGCTCGACGGGAGCCGCAGCACCCCTGGCAGCGGGCTCGGCTTGAGCCAGGTCGCGGCGACGGCGCGGCTGCACGAAGCGGCGCTTCGCCTCAGCGACAACCGACCGGGGCTCCGGGTTTCCCTAGTGTTTCAGCGCGCCACCGACAGCTGATCATTTCCCCAAAACGCGATTAATAAAGTCATATCAATTCATTATCATCTTATACAGTTGTAATATGTAATTAATATAAATAATGCGTGATATTAGTGTTATTCAATTGACGATCCCATTTCATTAGTGTTGAATTCCCAAAGCGCCGATTTGAAAGGTCAGATTGCGGGCGCTTAAGAAATGCGGCTAAAGCGGCACCGTACTCCGTCCGGCGCCCCCCTGCTGTGGCGGAGTTTGTTTTTCACGGTGCGAACCAGAGAGTGCGAGACGATGAATAGCTTGCCGATCTTTCCGAAATTTAGCGACCCGCGCCCCACGCCGCCCGCGAACGGCCGGACGATGGGCCGGATTCATCTGGTCGGCGCCGGGCCGGGCGATCCGGAACTGCTGACGCTACGGGCCTTACGACGGCTCCAGGAAGCCGACGTGATCATTTATGACAAATTGGTCGGCCCCGACATTTTGGAATACGCCCGCCCGGATGCCGACCGGCTCTATGTCGGCAAGTCGAAGGGCCAGCACAGCCGTAGTCAGGCCGAAATCAACGCCTTGATGGCGCATCACGCGGCACAAGGAAAGACGGTGGTGCGGCTCAAGGGCGGCGATCCGTTCGTTTTCGGCCGAGGCGGCGAAGAACTGGACTCCCTACTGGCGCTCGGCATACCCGTCGATGTGGTCCCGGGCATCACCGCCGCGACCGGCTGCGCCGCCGCGGCCGGCATTCCACTTACCCATCGCGATCACACCGGCGCGGTTACCTTCATCAGCGGGCATGCCAAGGATGGCGAACCGGCGCTCGACTGGGCTGGTTTGGCGCGGGCGACGCAAACGCTGGTGATTTATATGGGCGTTTCCACCGCGGGACGCATTGCCGATCGTCTGATCGCCCACGGCATGGATCCGCACATTCCCGTCGCCATCATCGAGAACGGCACGCTGCCGACCCAGAAACTGGCATTCGGCGCCCTAACCGACCTGGAACGGCTGATCGCCGACCACGATGTCTCCGGCCCCGCGCTGCTGGTGATCGGATCGGTCGCCGGCTTGGCTGCCGCCGAAAAAATCCGCCTCGCCGCCACGGGCTGAACGAGAAGGAAGGCCGCCATGACATTGCATGCCGTTACCGCCAACCGCCTCCTCGATGGAGAGGTCGTCTACCTCACACCGGCCCGGAAATGGTCCGCCTTGCTCGACGATTGCTGCGTCGTGGCGGATGCCGACGCCGGCACGGATCTGCTGGCGGCCGGGGCCCGCGCCGTGCAGGACTGGCTGATCGTCGATCCTTACCTGTTCGCGATCGAAATCGAGGATGGCCGTATCAGCCCGTTGAGCCGGCGTGAGATTATCCGCGCCGCCGGACCGAGCGTGCGGCCCGATCTCGGCCGTCAAACCGTTCAACCCGAACCCGTCTGGGAGTAGGCGCGATGTATCAATACGACCAATTCGATCACACGCTGGTGTCGGAACGGGTCGCGCAATTCCGCGATCAGGTGAACCGGCGGCTGAGCGGCGCATTGAGCGAAGACGAGTTCAAGCCGCTCCGGCTGATGAACGGACTCTATTTGCAACTCCATGCCTACATGCTGCGGGTTGCCGTGCCCTATGGCGTGCTGTCCGCGCGCCAGATGCGCAAGCTTGCCCATATCGCGCGGCGCTACGACAAGGGCTACGGCCATTTCACCACCCGCCAGAACATCCAGTACAATTGGCCCAGGCTGGCCGAAGTGCCGGATATTCTCGAGGAACTGGCCGCGGTCGAGATGCACGCCATCCAGACCAGCGGCAATACCATCCGCAACACCACGGCCGATCCGTTCGCCGGCGTCGCCGCGGACGAGATCGCCGATCCGCGCATCTATGCGGAGCTGATTCGCCAATGGTCGACCCTGCATCCGGAATTCTCATTTCTGCCGCGCAAGTTCAAGATCGCGATCACCGGGGCGCCGCGCGACCGCGCGGCGATCAAGGTGCACGATATCGGCATCGCCATGCGCCGGGACGCCAACGGAAATCCGGGATTCGAAATCTGGGTCGGCGGCGGGCAGGGCCGCACGCCGGTCATCGCAAAACGCATTCGGGATTTCCTGCCGGAGCCGGACCTGCTGTCCTATGTGGAAGCGATTCTCCGCGTCTACAATCAGTTCGGTCGGCGCGACAATATCTACAAGGCGCGCATCAAGATCCTGGTCAACGACCTCGGCATCGACGCCTTCGCCGACGCGGTGGAAACCGAATGGCGCGCCATCCGGGACGGCGCCTTGCGATTGCCGGAGACCGAGATCGCACGCATCGCCGCACATTTCGCGCCGCCCGACTACGAATCGGTCCCGGCGCTGTCGGTCGACTTTGCCAAACACCCGCTCGCCGCGCCCGAATTCGTCCAGTGGGTGCGCAGCAATACCGCGGCCCATAAGCAGCCGGGATACAGCATCGTCACGATTTCGCTGAAGCCCGAGGGCGGCATTCCCGGCGACGCCACGGCGGCGCAGATGGAGGCGGTCGCCGACCTCGCCGAAGTGTTCGGCTACGGCGAGATCCGCGTCACCAAGGAACAGAACCTGGTGCTGCCCGACGTCAAGCAGTTCGAGCTGCACGCGCTCTGGGAAGCGCTGAAGCGGCACGATCTTGCGACGGCGAATGTCGGCCTGCTGACCGACATCATCGCCTGCCCCGGACTGGACTACTGCAACCTCGCGAATGCGCGGTCCATTCCGATCGCGCAGCACATCAGCCGGCGGTTCGCGAACCTCAAGAAGCTGCATGACATCGGCAGCCTGACGCTGAACATTTCCGGCTGCATCAACGCCTGCGGCCATCACCATGTGGGCAATATCGGCATCCTCGGCGTCGACAAGAAAGGCACCGAATTCTATCAGGTTACGCTCGGCGGCGATGCCGGCACGGATGCGGCGCTCGGCGACATCGTCGGCCCCGCCTTCGCGGAAGATGCGATCGTCGATGCGGTGGAGACCATCGTGAACACCTATTTGGAGATCCGGCAGGACGGCGAGCGCTTTATCGACACCTATCGTCGCGCCGGCTTGGCCCCCTTCAAGGAGACGCTCTATGGCGCTCGTTAAACAGGGACGAATTGTCGACGATCCGTGGACCAAGGTATCCGAGGGCGTGACGCCGCCCGCGGCCGGTGCGATTCTGGTCCCCTATGCCCTCTGGGAGCGGCAACGCGAATCGCTGTTGACGCGGAACGGACCGATCGGCATCGCGCTCGCCGGCGATCATCCGCCCGCATTGATCGAAGCGGATCTCGCGCGGTTCGAGCTGATCGCGCTGGAATTTCCGACCTTCAAGGATGGCCGCGCCTATTCGCAGGCGCGGCTGCTGCGCGAGCGCTATGGCTTTACGGGCGAGTTGCGCGCCACCGGCGACGTCCTGCGGGATCAGTTCCTGTTTTTGCATCGCTGCGGCTTCGATGCCTTCGAGGTGACGGCGACCGGCGGCGCCGCGGACTGGGAGGCGGCCCTATCGGAAATTTCCGTCGCCTATCAGCCGGGAACTGACGACCGGACACCCGCCAGCGTCTTGCGGCAGTCCCAGCCCGCCGCCTAGGCCGGTCCGGTGCGCCCCGCCGGCAATCGCACCGCTGACCCGGCAGCGGAATTGCCGTAAACTGCGGGGAGTTCCACCTGCGGCACACGGCAAACGGCGATCCGAATGGCCCCGCGACACATTTCCGTACACCCTATATCCGGCGCGCTCGGCGCCCAGATCGACGGGGTCGATCTATCGATACCGCTCGACGACGCCGCGTTCGAGGAAATCCGCACCGCGTTCCACGAACACCTGGTCATATTTTTCCGCGATCAGGATATCGCACCGGACCTCTATCTCGCCTTCGCGAAACGGTTCGGCCCGATCGGACGCTATCCGTTTGTGCAGGACATGGACGGCCATCCCGGTATCACCGAAGTGATCAAAGGCAAGGACGACCGGGTCAATTTCGGCGGGTTATGGCATTCCGACACCACCTATCAGGACCGGCCGCCGCTCGGCTCGATGCTGTATGCGCGCGAAGTCCCGCCCCACGGCGGCGATACGCTGTTCGCGAACATGTATATGGCCTACGAGACTTTGTCGGCGGGCATGCGAATGATGCTCGATCCGCTGCGCGCGGTCTATACGGCGGCGCTGCGCAACCAGGCCGGCAGCGGCCCGCGCGCCCAGATCGCCAAGATGACCGGCAAGGGTCAGAACGCGGAATCGATGGACCGCGAGGCGGTGCATCCGGTGGTCCGCACGCATCCCGAGACCGGCCGCAAAGCGCTCTACGTCAACTGCGCGCACACCTCGCATTTTGCCGGCATGACCCGGGAAGAAAGCCTGCCGATCCTGCGCTTCCTGTTCGAGCATCAGAGCCGGCCCGAATTCACCTGCCGCTTCCGGTGGCGGGAAAACTCACTCGCCTTCTGGGACAACCGCTGCACGCACCACTACGCGCTCAACGACTATCACGGCTTCCGCCGCCTGATGCACCGCATCACCATCGAAGGTGAAACGCCGGTGTGAGGTTCAGAATCGACTATTTTTTTGCCGGTACGCGCGTTCAGCCGGTCGACCTGAGCCGGCGCGGCAGTATTTTCTCGGCCGGCGCGTGCATCTGTTCCCATTGGGCCATGTAGTCACGGGTCAGCGGCACCGCGTCGACCGATTTTGTGAGTTGGATCTGCGCGACCATCAAACCCATGTGCCTGAAGGCCATTTCGCAACTCGCCAAATAGAATTCCCACATGCGGCAGAATCGTTCGTCATAGAGCTCACTAACCTGATGCCGGTTGACCATGAATCGCTCGCGCCAATGGTGCAGGGTCTCGGCGTAGTGCAGCCGCAGGATCTCGATATCTGTAACCCAGAGCCCGGCGCGTTCGATGAACGGCAAGACGACAGAGAGCGACGGGCAGTATCCGCCCGGAAAGATATATTTTCGGATCCACGGGTTACAAGCCACCGGAACCCCGCGATCGGCGATGGTATGGAGCAGCGCTACGCCGTCGTCACGCAACAGGTCGGAAATTTTCTCGAAGAACTCGCCATAATGGGGAAGACCGACATGCTCGAACATGCCGACGGAGACAATACGGTCGTATACGCCGGCCTCTTCCCGGTAGTCGCGTAGATGGAACCGGACCCGGCCGGCGACGTCTGACTCGTTAGCCCGCTGTTGAGAAACCCTATGTTGCTCCGCCGACAGGGTTACACCGGTGACATCGACATCCGCGGTCCGCGCCAGATAGAGCCCAAATCCGCCCCAGCCGGACCCAATGTCGAGAACCTTTTGGCCCGGCTCGAGACACAGTTTCGAGGCGATATGCCGCTTCTTCGCCTCCTGGCCCTCCTCAAGAGTCATACCGGCCACGGGGAAGTAGCCGCAGGAATACTGCCTATCGTCGTCAAGGAACAAGTCGTAGAGCGCGCCGGAAAGATCGTAATGATGCGCGACATGCGTCTGCGCCTTGTGAAGCGGATTCGCCTGCTGGAATGTGCGCAATAGTTTCTCGAAGCGCATAAACCACTTGTCCCAGACATTGATCCGCCCGCCGCCTAGATTGAGCCCGATGAGGTCGAGAAAATCGAAAATCGTGCCGTCTTCCACCGTCAGGGTCCCGTCCATATAGGCTTCGCCGATGGCGAGACGCGGATTGCGGGGAAGGCGGGTGTGCAAGGCGCGGTCATGCAGCCGGATTGTCAGGCGCGGTCCGCGCGCCGCATCCCCGTAACGGCGCGTGCGGCCATTAGCGTCGATGACGGTCAATTCGCCTCGTTTAAGGACAGCTCGAAAGAGCTGCGCCAGCAACATATCTGCCCCCAAATTTATCCGTTTCAGTAATTATGTCTGATTTTATACATCCATATCAACCCTGTAAGCGAAGACAACAGACCAGTGGAGACGTGATCTAGTTCGCCGCCGCTCGCCTCGATTTGTTTGTCTTAGCCAGTGTCGGACGGGGCCGTATTGACCTCCCTCAATCCACCGGCCACGCGCGTTTGAGGATCGCGCCGGTATCCGCGGCGTCCGGTAACGTCCCCAACGTCCGGCCACCTTCGCCGCCAAGGCGGGTGGCGCAGAAGGCGTCGGCAACCGGAGCCGGCGCGTGCCGTACCAGCAAGCTGGCTTGCAAAGCGAGCGCCAACCCCTCGACGGTGCGGCGGGCGCCCGCCGGTTCGTCCAGCGGCGACGCCAACATCTTGTGGATCGCGCGTATGTGCCTGTCCAAATGCCGGTTGCCGCCCTTGGCTTGCTTCACTGCGTCAAAAAAGGCGGGCAACGCCGCAGGTTCTCGCTCGATCGTTCGCAGAATGTCGAGGCAGATCACGTTGCCGGTGCCTTCCCAGATGCCATTCACCGGGGCCTCCCGGTACAGCCGCGGCAACAACCCGTCCTCGACATAGCCGTTGCCGCCGAGGCATTCCATTGCCTCGGCAACGACCGTCGGCGCTCGTTTGCAGATCCAGAATTTGGTAATCGCGGTGGCGAGCCGGGCGAATGTGCCTGCGGTTTCATCCTTGGCGGCGTCGTCAAAGCCGCGTGCCAACCGCATCGCCATCACCGTCGCCGCTTCGGACTCGAGCGCCAAATCGGCAAGCACGTTCCGCATCAGCGGCTGGTCGACAAGTCTTGCACCGAATGCATTGCGATGGGCCGCATGATGCAGCGCCTGGACAACCGCCTGGCGCATCACCGCGGCAGCACTTAGTGCGGCATCGAGCCGCGTGTGATGGATCATCGGGACGATGGTGCGCACGCCCTCTCCCTCCGGTCCGACCCGGTGCGCCCAGGTGTCGGCGTATTCGATTTCCGCGGATGCATTGGCGCGGTTGCCCAGCTTGTCCTTCAGCCGCTGGATCAGAAATCGGTTGGCCGTGCCGTCTGGCAGCCAGCGCGGCACCAAGAAACAGGTCAGCCCGGCCGGCGTCCGCGCCAGGGTTAGGACACCGTCGGACATCGGCGCGGAACAGAACCATTTGTGCCCGGTTAGCAGATATTCCTCGCTCGAACCGCTTTCTGCCGGCCGCGCCGTGCTGGCATTGGCCTGGACGTCCGATCCTCCCTGCTTTTCGGTAATGGCCATACCGAAAATGCAGCCGGTTTTTCGCGCCGCCGGCATGAAACGCGGATCGTATTCGGTCGATAGGAGCCGCGGCTCCCATTCAGCCGACAATTCGGGTTGCGCGCGCAACGCCGGAACCGCCGCGAAAGTCATAGCGATCGGGCAACAAACGCCGTTTTCGCCCTGGTTGAGGAGAAAGGCCAAGGCTGCCCGCACCACGTGCGCTCCGCCCTTCGTCTGCCGCCACGGCAGCGCATGCACCGCATAGGTCACGCCGAGCCGCATTAATTCATGCCAGGCCGGATGATAAACGACTTCGTCGCGGCGATTGCCGAACCGGTCGTGGCTGTGAAGTTCTGGCACATGACGGTTGGCCTGCCGCGCCCAGTCGAGCACCTCGGCGCTGCCCGCTCGGGCACCTAACGCCACAGCCGAGTCCCGGCCCCAACCGCCGCCCTCCCTGGTGAGCGCCTCGGCCAACACCAGGTCGCGCTCGAAAACATTGTAATCCCGCAAATCCGGCGGCTGGTTTTCGACCTTGTGCGTGCCGTAACCGTCCGGTGGCACTATTTCCGTCATGATACAGCCTCGCATTCTGCGGCGCGCTGGACGAACCGAGCACGATCCTTGCGAAATTATACCGATCCAAAGTTTAGGTCATCACTCCTCAAGGCATTAAGAACGCAAGCCCCACAATTGCGCGCAAACCTTGCGGCACGCGACACCGCGTGCTCAACGACCACGGCCGTAGCCGACGGTCAGGCGTTGCCGCTCAGTGTCGCCAGAATCGGCGTGAAGGCAGTGTCGGCGATGGCGATCAACTCTTCCTTCGTTCGATTCTGGATCGGATGCTCGACCCAGACGATGTTCGGGTGGAAGCCGAGCGACTTCGCCTGGGATGCCGCGGCGACCGTGAATTCCGTCGTCGCGACCATCAATCCGGGGACGCCCAGCTGATCGAGTGCGTTCATGTCATGCAAACTGCACGACGTGCACGAGCCTCAATCGGCCAGGCTTTCGACGACGATATCCGCTTCCTGGACGATCGCCTGGATGATTTCCGGCGCGGCGGTTTTCGAATGGCTGGCCTTGCGGTAACGCTTCACCGGAAATCCGGCTTCCGAAAACTTGACCTCCAGCTGATCGAGAAACTCGTCGCTCCGCTCCTTCGAGATATTCAGCAGTGCGATCGTCTTGCCGGCAAGGTCCGGCGGCAGCGCCTTCGGTGTTCGCATCGTCTCGGATGCTTCGCTGGTCGGGTCTCGGACGAATTTCATGTCGGGAACTCCTTTCATTTTCGGAAATTCTGGTCGCCTCTAAAACTGATGGGTGACCGGCTGAACCTGATCGCGGTTCCGGGCGCCGCCCCATCCGCCGATAATCGCGGTCTGCGCTCCCCCGGGCCCGCCCGCGCGCATCAGCAGTATACCGTGATCGCGCCAAAACTTCGGCACCATCTCTTCCGCACGAGCCGGATCGATGCCCTCGCTGATGCCCTGCGCGCCTTGGATCAGGTCCTTGCCGGGCCGCGTGGTATAGTGATGCAGCGCTTCCTCGATTTCTTTCCGGCCCCAGCCGTCCTCCTTGTAGATACGATAGTGGTCCGGCGAGATCGCGACGATGACGTTCGTGCATTGGGTTCGTTTCGGGTGCATTTCGTTGACGAGCTGCAGCGCGAGCGACCGCGCGAGATCGTCCGCCGACCGCGCGGCGGAATCGGAAAAGCCCGTCAACCCATGCCCCTGATGCAGCGTCACCGCGTTGGAACCGGGCGTGCAGCCGCGCGACACATGCAGCGGCTCCCAGTCCGGATCCGTCTCGTCCTCGGCGAAGCAATAGGTGTATTTGCCGGGATTGCCGAAAACCGCGCGGTCGATTTCTCCCGGTCTGCCGCCCCCCACATTGCGGACGAGGAGCTGCAACGTGCGCCCGATCGTGGCGTTCGCCCGGTTGCCCTGACCGAGACAGTTGCCGCCCCAGTTCATGCCGATCGATTTGGTGACGGGACCGTTGACGACGATGACGGGTCCGGAAAAATTGAGCGTGCACAGCACACCGTGCAGCGTGAAAATGGGTTCGAGGGCGGCCTCCACGACGGCGAGGATCACCGGCATGTATTCCGGCCGCGCGCCCGCCATGACGGCGTTTATCGCGATTTTCTCCACCGTGCAGGCCTTCTTGTCCGGCGGTATTTCGCCGACGATCTCGTCCGGCGCTCGGTTCGTGCCCTGCAGCATGCGCAGGATGCGGTCATCCGTCGGCGGCACGATGGGCAAACCATCCGTCCAGCCCCGGTCGAAGGCCTGCTCAACCGTGTCGTCCCAATCGGAGAATTCGACCTTGCGGGAGACGAACGGCACATCGCCGTAGCGCGCCTGAAGCTTTTCCGCGACGCCGGGCTCGACCGACTTCGATCCGCAACCCGGCTGGTTCTCCGGCAGCCCCTCACCGATCCCCTGGATGCCCGTGAACCGCTCCCAATCCTGCCGATTCCAGCCATACACGCGGCCGGCCTCGGCGCCGCTTTCCATCCGAATAAGCGTCGGCACGAAGTCGATGTCGAACCGGAAGGATTGTTCTAGCGTCCGGTCATCGTGGACATTGGCAACGCTTTCGGGAAAGGCCGGATCGTCCTGCGAATACACGGTGACCAGCGCGCCCGCATCCTGCAGCCGCTTCAGCACCGGCTCCACCAATTCGCAGGTCGGACAGTCGCGTTTGACGACGGCGACGATGCCGGTACCCTTGCTATTCATATTTGCCTCCTCACGCGGATGCATCACGCTAAACCCTCTCGTTCGGCCGGGCAATGTGCTCCGCGCGCGGGCAATTCCGGACTGACTGCACACGGACGCTCTAACTGGGCGATTGGGTGTCCTGCGCCTGCCACTTCAGCAGGGTCAGCGTATCCTGTACCCGTTCAAAGGTATTTTCGAACGTTGCAACCGGTTGAACCACGGACAGCCACCGCGCCCAAGCCGCAACAGCGTCGATTTCCTCGACGGTCAACAGAGACCAGCGCGGCAGAAAGAAGTGATCCCAGGCGTCCGCATCCGGGCTGCGATCGAGAAACATGATCAGCGAGTCATAGGCATTCGACTCCCAACGGTTTTCTTTTAGCCCTGCCGCCAAAATTCCCGGCAAATAGAAACAAAAGGCTTCCGGCGCCAACCAGAACACGACATCCGAGTTCCGCTCAATCAGATCGAATGTTATGTCCTGCCAACGGAGCCCTTCAAAGGACATTACCTCTGCGAATTCGAGGTCCGACAATTGCTTTGAGTCGGTCATCTCCAAAGGCGGCGCGCGATTG
>JAOTYV010000209.1 GCA_029861675.1 Alphaproteobacteria bacterium | reverse complement strand
CCATTGCCAAACTCCTCTCACGAGGAATTTGAATCACAATTCTGTCCGTTTGGGAATCACGTTAATGAGTATGTGACCTAGACCATTTCTTGTTCAAATTGACTCAAGTGAAATGGTCTATCTCTTTGGTTCAACGCAAATACGTCGTCGCGAACCGTTTCGGTTCGCTCGGGATTTGCTCTCGCCGCCCGGGCCGGCCGGCGGCGCTTGCTGACCCGCCGCGATCCGTATATTTCTTTAAATAAATCAAAATGGAAGGCGGCCGCAGAAGCAGGCCGCCCCGGCGGGAACATCGGTCACGATGGAGAGCGAAATGACGAAGGAACTGCATCACATTATCGGCGGCAAATCGGTCAAGGGTACGAGCGGCCGGTTCGCCGATGTCTTCAACCCGGCGACGGGGGAAGTCGCCGCCCGGGCGCCGCTTGCCAGCGCCGAAGAGATCGACGGCGTGGTCCGGATCGCATCGGACGCCTTCGCCGGATGGGCGGCAACGCCGACGCCGAAACGCGCCGCGGTGATGTTTGCGATGCGCGAACTGGTAACAGCGAATATGGGCAAGCTGGCCGAACTGATCGGCCAGGAGCACGGCAAGACGCTGGAGGATGCACGCGGTTCGATCCAGCGCGGCATCGACGTGCTCGAATTTGCGTGCGGCATTCCCCATCTGATGAAAGGCGAGCTGTCGCCCAATGTGGGCGGCGATATCGACACGTATTCGATCCGCGAGCCGCTCGGCGTGGTCGCCGGCATTACGCCGTTCAATTTTCCGATCATGATTCCGCTCTGGATGGGCGTCATGGCGGTCGCCTGCGGCAATGCTTTCATCAACAAGCCCTCCGAGCGCGACCCCTCCTCGGCGATGCTGCTGGGCGAGCTCTGGAAGGAGGCGGGCCTGCCGGACGGTATCTGGAATGTCGTCAACGGGGACAAGGAAGCGGTGGATGCGCTGCTCATGCATCCGGATGTGCCGGCGATCAGTTTTGTCGGCTCCACGACGGTCGGCGAATACGTCTATCAGACCGGCACCGCCAACAATAAGCGGGTGCAGGCGTTCTGCGGCGCGAAGAACCATTTGATCATCATGCCGGACGCCAACATGGATCAGGCGGCCGACGCCCTGATGGGGGCCGGCTACGGCTCGGCCGGCGAGCGCTGCATGGCGATTTCGGTTGCGGTTCCGGTGGGCGATCAGGCGGCCGAGGAAATCGTCAAGCGTCTGACACCGCGGGTGCAGGGGCTTCGGATCGGCCCCTATAACGATCCGGACGCCGATATGGGCCCCTTGATCACCGCGCAGGCCAAGGAGCGTGTCGAAGGGTATGTCGCCAGGGGCGTCGAGGAAGGCGCGAGCCTTGTCGTCGATGGCCGGGGTGCGTCCCTGCAGGGATACGAAAACGGTTTCTTTACCGGCGGCTCCCTGTTCGACCATGTCACAACCGACATGTCGATTTATCAGGATGAAATCTTCGGTCCGGTCCTGAGCGTCGCCCGCGCCGGGACCTTCGACGACGCGGTGCAGATGGTCAACGACCACGAGTACGGCAATGGCGTCGCGATCTTCACCCAGGACGGCGACGCCGCCCGCGCATTTTCGAACCAGGCCGATATCGGCATGATCGGGGTGAACGTGCCGATCCCGGTGCCGATGGCGTTTCATCATTTCGGCGGATCGAAACGCTCAAAATTTGGCGACACGCAGATGCATGGGCCGCAGTCGGTGCATTTCTTCACGAAGATGAAGACGATTTCGGCGCGCTGGCCGAGCGGCATTCGCGATGGCGCCCAGTTCACCATGCCGACGAATCGGTAGTTGGCAATGGGCCGTTCAGCCGTGACTACTGATAATGCGGTATTGGTAAGCCAATTGCCCCGGTGCCGTATTCATCGGTCCGGCGCTCACGGGGAGGGTGCGGTTAGGTGATCCGCTGACGTATCGCCGCGGAGATGAGTTCACTGATGACGACGACGAGAAGTATCGAAATCAGCATGACGCCGACCTCGCGCCAGGCGAACTGGTTGATCGAGGAATACAGTATGATGCCGATGCCGCCGGCGCCGACGAAGCCGAGTACCGTCGACTCGCGGATGTTGATATCCCAGCGATAGACGGTGGTGCCCCAGATTACCGGCAACACCTGTGGCAGCACACCCAACCACAGCACTTGAAGGCGCGAGGCGCCGGTGGCCTCGATCGCCTCGACCGTGCCTTCGTCGATCTCTTCGATCGCCTCCGCAAGCAGCTTGCCCATGAATCCGATCGAGCGTGCGGCGATCGCCCAGATGCCTGCAATCGGACCGGGACCGAAGATCGCGACGAACAACAGGCCCCACACCACTGTGTTGACCGACCGGGAAGTAACCAGAATAGATCTGCCGATAAACCAGGTGGCGCTGTTGAAGGTGGTGTTGCGCGCCGAAAGAAATGCGATTGGAAAGGCGATGACGAAGGTGATGATGGTGCCGAGTGTGGCGATGTGGATAGTCTCGACCAGCGGGTCGAGGACCTCTGAGAAGAATGCCCAATCGGGCGGGAACATGCGTTCGAACAGATCGCCTGCCTGGGTGTGGGCGTCGAGGAAATAGAACCAGGGAATTTCAAGCTGGTTTACCGACCACACGGCGATGAACACGATACCGGCGTACCACGCATAGCGTATCAGCGTCTCACGCGGGTTGAAGCGGCGCCAGATCTCGGGATATCGCTTGGCATGCTCTTCGATGGTCATCGGAGCTTGCCCCTGATCCAGGCGCTGAAGAATTCGCCAATGAATACCAGGGCGACAATGGTAAGCAGGATCGCCAGACTGAAGTCGTAATCGTAGCGGTTGAATGAGGCCTGTAGTACCTGACCGATGCCGCCGGCGCCGACGATGCCGACCACGGTGGAATGGCGGATGTTGGCGTCGAGCCGATAGATCGAGACGCCAAGGTAGCGCGGCAGGATCTGCGGCGTGATGGCGTAGATCAGGAATTTCGGGAAGCTGGCGCCGGTCGCGCGGATTGCCTCCATCGAGCCCGAAGGCAGGTTCTCGATATCCTCGGCAAGCATCTTGGAGATGAAGCTGAGGCTCGCCACGATCAACGTCAGCACGCCGGCCAACGGGCCGAAACCGAAGATTTTGACAAAGATTATGGCAATGATGACTTCGTGGAAGGTGCGGGTGATGACGATGAACCCGCGCGCAATCAGGTAGATCGGCCGCGGTGCCAGGTTGCGTGCGGCGCAGAGACCGACCGGGATTGCCAGCGCCATGCCGAAGAAGCTCGCGGCGAAGGCCATCTGGATGCTCTCGCCAACCCCTTTTAGCAACAGTTCCCAGCGTGAGAAGTCGGGTGGAAGCATGCGTCCGAACAGGGTGCCCGCTCGCTCGAAACCCTGGGAAACACGGCTCCATTCGATTTCGAGAGAGCCGATCGACCATAATAGATACAGCACCGCCAGCGCCACAGCGCCGCGTTGCATCAAGGGATTGGAAATCAGGCCCGGCCGTTTCCAGGTGGCCGGCCAACGATCCTGAAGGTCGGCCGGTGCGCTCATCCCGCCGCCGCCTCGCTCTCAAGATCGCCGCGACGGGCTGGGCGGTCCTTGCGGCCTTCGTCTTCTTCGTCGTCTTGGCCGACGGTGGTGCTCCAATCCTCCTCGCCATAAATTTCGGTCAGCACGCTTTCGTTCAGCGCATCGGGCTTGCCGTCGAACACGATTTCGCCCGCGGCGAGGCCGACGATCCGGTCGGCGTAGGATTGGGCCAGCGGCACGTCATGGATGTTGAGCAACGTCGGCGTACCGCTTTCGTGCGCCAGCTCGACGATTATCCGCATGATTTGGCGCGAGGTTTTGGGATCGAGGCTTGCGGTCGGCTCGTCGACCAGCAGCAGGTCGGGCCGCTGCATCAGCGCGCGGCCGATGCCGACGCGCTGGCGCTGACCGCCCGAAAGCGCGTCGGCCCGCGTGTTCTCGTAGCCTTGAAGCCCAACCCGGTCCAGCAGCTCATAGGCGGTGCGAATGTCATCCGGTGGATAATGGCGCCGGAAGGTGCGCCAAAAACCGACATAACCCAGCCGGCCGGAAAGCAGGTTTTCCATCACCGTGAGCCGTTCCACCAGATTGTATTCCTGGAAGATCATGCCCATACGTCGGCGCGCCCGGCGCAGCTCGCGCCGGCCGAGCGTGGTAATGTCAGTGTCGTCGAGCATGATTGAGCCCGAGGAAGGCTCGACCAGCCGGTTGACACAGCGGATCAATGTCGACTTGCCTGCGCCCGACGGGCCGATGATGGCAACAACCTGCGGCTCATCGACGCTCAGGCTGACGCCGCGTAGTGCCCGGAGCCCCGTCGGATAGTCCTTAACGAGATCTGTGATTTTCAGCATTGGCTATACAAAACGATGTGCCGTGGCCGGCTGATGATCGACGGCCGCGACACATCGTTGTCCCGATAATTTTCCCGCCAGCCGCTATTTTTTCTTTTTCTTCTTTTTCTTTTTGAGCTTGAGACCCTGCAGGGTGGCGTCGGTGTATTTCACGCCGTTTGTTTCCTGGATTGTCCGGATGTCGGCCCAGTGCTCCTTGAAGGTGATCGGAATGAATTTGTCCGACTTCTTGCCGAACTCCTTCTTCAAGGCGGTGCCGGTCCAGTCGAATGTCAGAAATGCGTCCTTGATCTTTTTCTGGAGGTCCGGGTGAAGATTGTGAGCGTAGCCATAGGACGTCGTCGGGAACAGCCGCGACTGCCATATGATGCGCAGGTCTTTCTTGTTCACCACACCCTTGTCGTGCATCCGGTCGAGCACCGATGATGCGATCGGCGCCGCGTCGTAGTCTTTATTTGCGACACCCATGATCGAGTTGTCGTGTTTGCCGGAATAGCTGACCTTGTAGTCCTTGTCCGGCACCACGCCCATAGCCTTGAACAGCGCCCGCGGCGCCTGATTGCCCGAATTGGACGACGGCGTCACATGCGCGATTTTGCGTCCTTTCATATCCGACACCTTCTTGATGTCGGTGCTCTTATGGGTGATGAGCTGCAGGCGATACCCGAAGCGGCCATCGGCCTTGCCCATGATGGCGACCGGCACGTAACCGGCGAGGTTAACTCCAAACACGGTCGGGCCGGTTGAGATGCCGGCGACATGCAGACGGCCGGAGCGCATCGCCTCGACCTGTGCGGCGTAGGATTCGGCGCCGTACCATTTGACGTTCTTGCCGGTCTTCTTGGCGAGGTAGTCCATGAACTCCGTGAATACATTCTCGTAAACCGACGGGTCCTCGACCGGCGTGTAGGAGAATATCAGTGTACTAGGGTTGAGCCACTTGGAGGGATCCTTCGGCGTATCAGCGACTAAGTCTCCATCTTCGTCACAATATCGGGAATCCAGCGTGCCACGATTCTTGCACGCCGCTTCGGCCGGGCTGATGCTGCTGAATGCAAAAGCCGCCGTCGCTAGCGCGAAAACGCTGACCGGAAGTAGCCGTAGGGTCGGCATGGCGAATTTCATGATTTATCTCCCTGTTCGTTCTTTTCAGTACGCTCTTTTCGGTCGTCGGGCGCAAGATTTATGCCGGAACCAGATGTTCAGAACGGCTCCCATAATCCGGCCGAACAGCGCAACCGTACGATTTACTGTTGCACGGTTGGAAGGCCGAATCAAACGCCGTTTAGCGCCGAAAATCAGCCGATTCTGGCTTGTGGTCCTATTGTCGGTGGTGGCAGTTGCGCGGCTGCTCGAGCAGCGCCGTAGCGAGTTCCGCAAACCCGGCGCCGCCGCGCGCGCCGGTGATGAAAGCGGGTTCGGCCGCGAGCCGCTCCCGGAAATCCATCACATTGGCGACGCCGACCGCATGGTCGAAGAATCCGAACATCGGCGCATCGTTCGGCGCATCGCCGGTAAAGACGAACTGCGCCTGATCTCGGTCGAGGTCGGTGTCGAAGATCTCCGCCATCAGGCGGCGGGCCATCGTCAGCTTGTCGAAATTGCCGAACCAGCCATTGACGTGGATCGAGCTGATCTTCGCGGTGGCGCCGGCCGCCTCAAACACGGAGACGATACGGTCGACCGCGTCTATCGGCAGGGCGGGCACGTCTTCGCAAAAATCGATGGCGAGATCGGTTTCGCGATAGGGCTGGTCGGAGGCAACCGCCGCGCCTGGAACCGCCGAAAGGATTTGATCGCGAATCGCCGCCAGCCGGGTGCGATTTTCCGCCCGCTCCTCGGCGGATTGGTCGAAGCGGCGGGTCATGCGGCAGGCGGTGCGGTCATAGTGAAAATAGAACGCACCGTTTTCTCCCACGACGGCGTCGACCGGCCACATCCGGGCGATATGGTCGCACCAGCCGGCCGGCCGGCCGGTAATCGGAATGACGAGAAAGTTGGCTCGCTGCAACGCCTGCATTGCCGAATAGGCCTCGGCGGTAAGACGGCCGTCGGTCGTAAGTGTGTCGTCGATATCGGTAAGGACGCCGCGGATCGCTTTTCGGGCGTCCGCCGGGAATTGATCAAGGGGTTGCAAGGTCTTGGATTTCGCCATTGTGCCCATCATATGTCCGTGGTGTCCCGTTCGGGCCATGCGGTCAGATTTAGTACCACATTCCGCGCCGGGCCCGGACTATAACCACAGGCGTTTACAACCACAGCCGTTTACCCGTCGGTAACGGGAATCCTTTAGAGACAATGCGGTGAACAGCAAGCCCTACGATCTCCTAGTCATCGGCGGCGGAGTCAACGGCGTATCGATCGCCCGCGATGCCGCCGGGCGCGGTCTGTCCGTATTGTTGTGCGAGATGGGCGATCTGGGCGGCGCCACGTCCTCGGCGAGCAGCAAGATGATACACGGCGGGCTCCGGTATCTCGAACACTATGCCTTTCGCCTGGTCGCCAAAGCGCTGCGGGAGCGTGAGGTATTGCTTGCCAGCGCGCCGCATATCGTGCGGCCAATGCGCTTTGTGCTGCCGCATGTGCCGGCGTTGCGGCCGGTCTGGATGATCCGCGTCGGCCTGTGGCTGTATGACCGGCTCGGCGGGCGCCGGCGGCTCGCCCCGTCGTGCAAGATCCGGTTGCCCGGCAGCGAGTTCGCCACCGGATTGCGGCCGGGCCTGGAGACCGGGTTCGTCTATTCCGATTGCTGGGTCGATGATGCCCGCCTCGTCGCGCTGGCGGCTGTCGACGCGGCCCGGCTCGGCGCGGAGGTGCTGCCCCGGACCCGCTGCGGCAAGGCACGGCGCGCGGGCGATGTCTGGCAGGCCGAACTTGCGACGGAGAATGGATCCCGTACCGTTACCGCGCGCGTCCTTGTGAACGCGGCGGGACCCTGGGTCGAGCAGGTCGTGGCGGAAGTGGCGGGCGATAATACGCCGGCGGGGCTGCGGCTGATCAAGGGCAGCCATATTGTCGTCGGCCGGCGGATCACCGGCGATCACGCGTTGATCCTGCAAAATGACGATGGCCGGGTCATATTCGTGCTGCCCTACGAGCAGGACAGCACCTTGATTGGCACCACGGATGTTCCGTTCGAAGGCGACCCGGCGAAAGTCGCGATTTCCGGGGATGAAATCGACTATCTTTGCCGCGCGGCATCGCGATACCTTGCAGAGCCCGTAACGCCCGACCAGGTCGTTTGGCAATATTCCGGGGTGCGGCCGCTCTACGACGACGGTGAGGGGGATCCCTCCGACGTAACACGGGATTACGTCCTGACCCTGGATGGCGAGGATGGACGGCCTCCGTTACTGTCCATCTTCGGCGGCAAGATTACCACCGCGCGCGTGCTCGCCGAAACCGTGCTCGAGCGGCTCGCGCCGTTCTTGCCCGGGTTGGCTCCCGAATGGACGGCGACGGCGGTCCTGCCGGGTGGGGATATCGGCGATTTCGACCGATTTTTGGACGATTTAGCCGATCGATTTACGGGTTTCGAGCGGCGCTGGCTCGCAGGTTTGGCGCGGCGGCACGGCAGCCGGGCGGGCGATATCCTGGACGGCGCCACGGGGCCGTCGGATCTCGGCAAGGATTTCGGCGGCGGTCTGTATGCGCGGGAGGTCGACTGGCTGATCGACCATGAATGGGCGCGCGAACCGTCCGACGTGTTATGGCGCCGCACCAAACTGGGGCTGCGGCTGTCCGAGGCCGAACAGGGCGCGCTGTCCCGCTATATGGCGAGAATCCTGTCGGGGAAATCGCTGAATACCGACTCAACGCCCCAATCGGTGAGCTGAAGCGCCCGTTTCGCGTCATTGACCGTGTAGGCGAGCAGGTGATAGCCGGCGTCGCGAATGCGACGCGCGCGTTCCGCATTGAGAATCCGGTGGTTGCAGTGGACCGAGAGGCAGTCCAGCGCCGCGGCCTGATCCTGCCAGTCGCGCCGCATTCTGTGCATGAGAAGGCCTCGCGGAATCATCGGTGCGGTTTCCCGCACCGCGGCCAGCGCGTCCGTCGTGAAACTGGAAAAGACCGGCGCGCGGAGTGATTTGGGCCAATTTTCGGCGATCACCCGGCCGACGATTCGGCCGGTTATTCGCGCTCGCCCTTTGGTGGGCTTGATCTCCACGTTCGCGCACAGGCCAAGTTGGTCGAGCATGGCGATAGCCGTGTCGAGTCGGGGGATCCGTTCACCGGCGAAGGCATTTCCGTACCAGGTGCCGGCATCGAGCCCGGAGATTTCCTGAAACGTCTTCTTCGCGAGCTTGCCCGCGCCGTCGGTCGTTCGCTCAAGCG
>JAOTYV010000479.1 GCA_029861675.1 Alphaproteobacteria bacterium | reverse complement strand
AACGACAACTATTTCTCGGGGGTCGTCGGCCGATTGAACGACAGCCGTCGGGTCATCGATCTGGTGCGGATCGCAAACGGCGAGGATCAGGGCAGCGGGTACAATGGCATCTGTTGGTAAAATCACGGGACGGCGCGTTCTCATCATCGTGCAAAACCTGCCGGTCCCGTTCGACCGGCGGGTGTGGCTCGAGGCGACGTCGCTCACCAAGGCCGGCTATCGGGTCAGCGTGATCTGCCCGAAGGCGAAGGGATTCAACGGCTCCTTCGAGACCTTGGAGGGGGTCGATATTCATCGCTATGCCTTGCCGTTCGAAGCGCAGGGCGCGCTCGGTTTCATTCTCGAATTTGCCTGGTGCTTCCTGCGCACCGCGATGAAATCCGTCCGCGTGGCGGTACTCGGGCCGGGCTTCGATGTCATCCATGCCTGCAATCCGCCGGAAACCTTCTGGCTGCTGGCGCGGTTTTGGCGGCTTTTCGGCAAGCGTTTTCTGTTCGATCACCACGACCTGTCGCCGGAGATGTACGCGGCCAAGTTCGACCGGGCCGAGGGTGCGATGTATCGCGGCCTGTTGTTCCTCGAACGCATGAGCTTCCGGACCGCCGATGTGGTGATCACGACCAATGAAAGCCATAAGCGGATTGCGGTGGCGCGCGGCGGCATGGATCCGTCGCAGGTTCTCGTGGTGCGGTCCGGTCCGGATGTCGATCGATTCAAGGTGTACGATCCGGATCCCGCCTGGAAATGCGGTAAGCAGCATCTGCTCGTCTATCTCGGCGAGATGTGCAAACAGGATGGCGTCGACCATTTGGTCCGGGTCGCCAAGCGGCTCCGCGACGCGCACGGGCGCACCGATTTCCATGTCGCCTTTGTCGGCGGCGGGCCCGAACAACCGCTGATCCGTGAATATGCCGAAGACGAGGGCGTTGGCGACCTTTGCACCTTCACCGGCCGGGTGAGCGATGAGGATCTGTGCCGCATCCTGTCCTCGGCCGATCTGGCGGTCGATCCAGACCCGAAATCCGACTGGTCGGACAAGAGCACGATGAACAAGATCATGGAGTATATGTTCTTCGGCCTGCCGATTGTGGCGTATGATCTGACCGAACATAAGGTCTCCGCAGCGGCCGCCGCCCGGTATGCGGAGCCGAACTCGGAGACGGCGATGGCGGGGGAAATCAATACCCTGCTGGACCGGCCGGACGAGCGGGCGGAGATGGCCGAATACGGCCGCACCCGGGTCCGCGACAAGCTGGTCTGGCAACATTCGGAACCGCCATTATTGGCGGCTTATGACCAATTGTTTCAGCGCAGAAAGGCATTCGACAGTTCAATTAAAAACGAGAAAGATAAAGAGATAACAATACATTGAAGCGTGGTTCTTAAAGACAACTCAAGGTGTGGTCTACCTCGAAGGACCTACTCCAAAGTATCAGCACATGTCTCCAGGGATCAGATTAAACATTTAGGAAATCCGGCTGTAGACCCGGCCGCCCGAAGATCGGCGCGCCAGCGGTTGACGGCCCGGATGCGGGGAAACGACAAATGCAAAGTCCATTGAATTTCGCGCCGGAAACCGGTCTCGGCCATTCGTTTCATCCGACGGCGCTGCGCGAATACGATATTCGCGGCGTGGTCGGCGAGACGCTTGGGGAAGACGACGCCCGGGCGCTTGGCCGCGCCTTCGGCACCGTCCTGAGGCGCCGCGGAGGCCGCTCGGTGGCGGTGGCCTACGATGGCCGTCTGTCCTCACAGGCGCTCGAACAGGCGCTGGTGGAGGGGCTCTCGGCCGCCGGCGTCGATGTAATGCGAATTGGTCTCGGCCCGACGCCAATGCTCTATTTCGCCGCCTATACCCAAGGCGTCGACGGCGGCATTATGGTTACCGGCTCCCACAATCCGCCCGACTACAACGGCTTCAAGCTGGTGATCGACAAGAAGCCGTTCTTCGGCGACGACATCACCGCATTGGGCCGTATGGCGGCGGCAGGCGACTTCGAAAGCGGCGCCGGTACGGTGACCCAGCGGTCGCTGCAAGCGGAATACATCGCCCGACTGGTGCAGGATTATGCCGGCGGCCGCCTTTTGCGGGTCGCCTGGGATGCCGGAAATGGGGCGGCTGGGGATGCCCTGACCGCCTTGGTCAAGCATCTGCCGGGCGAACATTTCCTGCTGAATGAAACGATCGACGGTACCTTCCCCGCCCATCATCCCGATCCGACGGTTCCCGAAAACCTCGTTGAGCTGCAGGAAACGGTGCGCCGCGAGAACTGCGATTTCGGCATTGCATTCGACGGCGACGGCGACCGTCTTGGCGGCTTCGACGGCGAGGGCCG
>JAOTYV010000208.1 GCA_029861675.1 Alphaproteobacteria bacterium | reverse complement strand
TGCGTATGATTCGACCGCGCGCGACCTGTGCGGCCGTTTCGAGACCAACTTCAAGCAGTTCGAATCCTATGTCGGCGACGATATCAGGAAGGCCGGGATCTTCGCCGCGGCATAAGCCGCCCCCGAGCCCCGTTTCGCATTCCGGCCCTGGCGCCGCGCTTATCCGAACAGCGCTTGCGCCAGGCCGGCGATGACGGCATAGCGCGCCGCCTTGCCGAGCGCGACCAATGGCAGAAAATACGCCAGGCGAATACCGAGGAAGCCGGCGACGAAGGTCAGCGGGTCGCCGATGACCGGCACCCAGGCCAGCAGCAATGACCAGACACCGTAGCGCCGGAACCAGTCCGACGCCGCGCCCAGCCGCGCCGCGTCGACCGGGAACCAGCGGCGATTGCGCCAGCGCAGGCAGAACCGGCCGAGCAGCCAGTTGACGAGCGCGCCCAGCGTATTGCCCGCGGTCGCCACGGCGACCAGCGCGTACAGATCGAAACCCGCCGCCGCGGCAAGCGCGGCAAGCACCGCCTCGGACGACAGCGGCAAGAGGGTGGCGGCGAGGAATGCGGTGACGAACAGCCCGCCATAGCCGGCCCCGGTCATGGGACCGACCGAGCGACAGCGCCGCGCAGGCCACGGAGAGTATGAGAAGTGTGGGCTAGCGGCCTTGCAACTGGAAAACCAGCCGGGGCGACTTCCGCTCGACGCCCTCGATTTCCCATATATAGAGCTTGGCGGCGGCTTCCGTCACTTCGCTGGCGTTGTGGCGGACGACCTGCGCCTCGGTCTGCACCCGCAATGTGCCGCGCACCACGAAGCCGCCGCGCGCGAGCTGCGTGGCGAGCGATTTGTTCGGCTTGTCGCCGATCACGTGAACGGTTCCGTCCAAGCGCCGCTCGATTGAGAGCATCTTCGCGCTCGAGCGGACGAAAGTGAACGATTTTTCCCGCACGATGTTGCCGACACGCGCGTAGCGCACGCGAAAGGTGCCGCGGTCGAGATAGGCGATTTCCTTGAAACCGGTGTCGCGGCCGAGATCGCCGTCGATCACCGCCACTTCCTTCTGCAAGGCTTCCGCCGAAAGATCGCCGTCCGATATCTTCTTCACTAGCGGCAAATACACCAGCAGGCCTTCGTACTTGAAGTTGTAGTTGCCGTTCGGCGCGATCCGGAGATCCGCCTTGAATTCGCTCGGCAGATAGCAGCCGCCGAGAAGCGCGGCGGCAAACAGGACGAGCAGGATGGCGCGAAAAAGTCGCATGGACTTCTTCATAGGAGCGAAGGCGTTTACAACTGGTAAAAATGCGGCCGCGCCGTCACGCCTTCGGGTTTCGCGGCAGCGACACGCCGATCATGCAATCCCGGCTGACCAGCGCCTCCAGCGCCGCCTCGTCCATCGATTCCGTGCCCTCCGGCCGCATCGGCAGCACGATGTATCGGAGGTCCGCGGTGCTGTCGTGCACGCGGACTTCAAGGTCGTCCGGCAGGTCGGTGCCGAATTCCGACAGCACGGCGCGCGGCTCGCGGACGGTCCGGCTGCGATAGGCGCGCGATTTGTACCAATCGGGCGGCACCCCGAGCAGCCCGCGCGGATAGCAGGAGCACAAGGTGCACACGATCACATTGTGCACGTCGGGCGTGTTCTCGACCGCCCGGATCGGGATATCGCCCGCCGGCACGCCGACCGACTCGGCGGCGGCGTTTACATCGGCCATGAAGCGCTCCTTGAATTCCGGATCGGTCCAGGCGCGGGCAATCAGTTTCGCGCCCTCGGCCGGGTTGCGGCTATCCTGCGCCTCGATCTGTTCGCGCAGTTCGTCGGCGGTGATGATCCCCTTGTCGATCAGGATCTCGCCCAGTGCCTGCGCCATGACCTGATAGTGCGAATAGGGCGAATCCTCGATGTCGGGCTGAAACGTCCGGTCGTGATCATGGTCGTGGTCATGTTCATGGACATGCTCATCGGGGCTACTCATCGGCCGCCTCCTTTCTCGGGTTCCAACCAGTTCTCATAGACGTCAACGATCGCACTGTCCTTCGGGCCGCCCTGATAGTCTTCCCACAGGGCCGTCTGCTCGAAGCGCACGCGGTATAACGGCAAGACCTCGCCGTCAAAGCGGCCATAGGCCAAGTCTTCCGGATTGCGGTAGTGCCCCGCAATCCCCGTCACCACGCCGGTCTTGCCGCGGGTGAAGTACGGCGCCCGCACATGGCCCGGCGGATAGGTGCGGCGCACCCGAACCCGGTCGCCGATGGCGAATTGGTCGCTCATTCCGTGCGCGCCTTTTCCCAGCGGTCCTCGACCTCTTTCATCTTGCGGCCCAGATCGTCGACCGACAGGACGCTCTTCTGCAACAGCACATTCGTGATCGCCGCGCACCAGCGCTCATAATATCCGAGCTTGTCATACACGCCGGGTCCGAGATCCTCGATGTTGCGGCGCATCTCGTCGGTGCGCAGCAGGTCATGCTTCCCGCACAGCATCCGGATCGCATCGACGCGCTTTTCCCACGCCTCGTGCTGATGCCCCTCCTGCGGCACCGGTCCCGCGTCCTGGCCTCCCATATCGTGTACCCGTCTTGGTCCGACCATTGCGCCCTCCTATCCGTAGACTCTATTCAACACAATCGCGATGGCAAGAGCCGCGTTCCCCCTAAACCAGCGGATTCATGCAGTGTTCGCGATAGGCCGGCCGGTCCTGCAGCCGGGCATACCAGGCTTCCAGCCCCGGCATCTTGGGCCGGTCCTCGACCAGCGAGAACCAGCGAAAGGCGTGAATGCCGACCGGAATATCACCCACCGTGAAATCGTTGCCGGCAACGAAGTCGGTTTTCGAAAGCTGCGCGTCCAGAATGCCCCAAACTTCATGGCCCGATTTGATGGCGGCGGCGACCGCGTCCATGTTGCGGTCGGGCTCGGGCGTCCGCACCAGGTTCCAGAAAATCGGCGTGATTTGCGGCGCGACCTTGCTGAGCTGCCAATCCATCCAGCGGTCCGCCGAGGCCCGGACCTGCAAATCATCCGGCCAGATCGTCGATCCCGCGCCATGCTTGGCCGCGAGATAACGGACGATCGCATTGGATTCCCAGAGAATGAAATCGCCGTCCTCGATCGTCGGCACCAAGCCGTTCGGGTTCTTGGCGAGATATTCCGGTTCGTCATTGCGGCCGAACGGCCCGCCGACGTCTTCGCGGTCATACTCGATGCCCAGCTCCGCGCAAAGCCATAGCACTTCCATGACATTCGACGATGTTTTGCGTCCCAGGATCTTCAGCATTGCGTCCTCCCAAATTGAAATTTCCATAGTCTTTGCGCACCGGCTAGGCGGCCATCCCCATGATGTCGCTCCGGTTGAGCCCGACAGACTCTCCCGCGGCGAGGATTTCCTCCCAGGTATTTTCATCGATCGGAACGCCGTTGGCCTCCCGCTCGGCCATGCTGATCCTTTCCGGGTCGCCCGGCACCAACACCGGCTCCGCCGGGTTTTGCGGCGGCGACGCCTTGACATGCGCCAGCGTCGCATCGACCTCGGATTTATAAAAATCCTCGTCCACCAGGCGGCGCGGATCCATGATGATCGCCAGCATGTTATTGAGAATGGTATCGTCCTGGCGCTGGGTCTCGGCCCGCATCGTATGACCACCGCTCATCACGCCGGCCAACAGCTCGGCCATCAGCGCCATGCCATACCCCTTATGCTCGCCAAATGGCAGCACCGCGCCGAAGGGTGGCGTGTACATCGTGTTGGGATCGGTGGTCGGCTGGCCTTGCGAATCGATCAGCGCCCCTTCCCGGACCTGTTCGCCCTTGTTCTTGGCGACCCGCACCTTGCCCATGGCGACCACGCTGGTCGCCATGTCGAGCAGGGTGGTCGGGTTGGTGTCCGTCGGCGGCAGCACACAGGTATAGGGGTTGGTCGCGTAGCGCGCGTCGCCGCCTCGAAACGGGGCGACCAGCGGTTTGTGCCCGATCACGTTGACATAGTGAAAGGAAATCATTCCGGCAGCGGCGCATTTTTCGGCCCAGGCGCCGATGCGGCACAGATGGAAGCTGTTGCGAAGCGCGAGCACGACGACGCCATGGTCCCGCGCCCGCTCGATGCCAAGCGCCATCGCCTCGCCGCCTATGACCTGGCCGTATCCAGTCTGGCCGTCCAGCACGAGCATCGAACCTTCGTCGCGCACGATCCGCACATGCGCGTTGATTTTAAGTTCGCCGGTCTTCGCGCACGCGATGTAACGCGGCAGCATGCCGACGCCGTGGCTGTCATGCCCGGTGAGATTGGCGATGACGAGATTATCCGCGACCTTGGCCGCTTCGTCGCTTTCGCTGCCGGCCGCGGCGCAAATCGCGCGCACGACGGCGCGCAGTTTATCATGCTGAATCAGCACCCTATGGCTCTCCCGATGACCCTAACTCATGCCCATGCGCGACTCAGTGCGCCTCATCCCAATTGTCGCCGATTCCCGCATCGACAACCAGCGGCACGTCCAGCGACACTGCCGGATCGGCCGCGCCCTCCATGACCGTGCGCACCGCGGCGATGGTGTCGTCGAGCTGCGAGTCCGGCACCTCAAATAGCAATTCGTCATGCACCTGAAGCAGCATATCCGCCTTGAGCTTATTGCGCGTCAGCGCCGAGGGCACGCGGAGCATCGCGCGCTTGATGATGTCGGCGGCGGTGCCCTGGATCGGTGCGTTGATCGCCTGGCGCTCCGCATAGTTGCGGCGCATCGGGTTCTTGTCGTTGATGCCCGGCAGATGAATGCGGCGGCCGAACAGGGTTTCCACCTTGCCCGTTTTCCGGCACGCCTCGCGCATCTGCTCCATATAGTCGTTGATGCCGGGGTATTGCTCGAAATACGTCGCGATATAGTCCTTGGCCTCGCGCTGCTCGATGCCGAGCTGCCGCGCCAGGCCGAACGCGCTGATGCCGTAGATGATGCCGAAATTGATCGCCTTGGCCTTGCGCCGCACCATCGGGTCCATCCCCTCCATCGGGATGCCGAAGACCTGCGACGCGGTCAGCGCATGGATATCGGCGCCGTCCCGGAAGGCGTCGACCAGCGCCTTGATCCCCGCCATATGGGCGACGATCCGCAATTCGATCTGGCTGTAATCCAGCGACACCAGCTTGCAGCCGTCGCGGGCGATGAACGCCTGGCGAATTTTCCGGCCTTCTTCGGTGCGTATCGGAATGTTCTGCAGGTTGGGATCCGTCGAGGCGAGCCGCCCGGTCTGCGCCCCCGCCATCGCATAAGACGTATGGATGCGGCCGCTATCCGGGTTAATCTGCTCGACCAGCGTGTCCGAATAGGTGCTCTTGAGCTTGGCGATCTGGCGCCATTCCAGCACCCGGGCGGGCAGGTCGTGCCCGGCGGCGGCGAGGCCTTCGAGCACGTCCTGATCGGTCTTGTAGGCGCCGGTCTTGGTTTTCTTGGCGCCGGGCAGCCCCATCTTGTCGAACAGGATCTCACCGAGCTGTTTCGGCGAGCCGATATTGAAATCCTCTCCGGCTAGGGTCCGGATTTCATCCTCCAGCCCGCCCATGCGTTGGGCGAAGTCGCGGCTGAGCGCGCGCAGCGCCGCCGGATCGACCAGCACGCCTTTGCGTTCGATTTCCCCCAGCACCTGGATCAGGGGCCGCTCGATGGTCTCGTAAATCGTGACCATGTGTTCGCTGAGCAGGCGGGGTTTCAACAGGCGGTGCAGGCGGAGCGTGATGTCCGCATCCTCGGCGGCATAGCCGCACGCCTTGTCGAGCGGCACGTAATCGAAGGTTACCTGGTTCTTGCCGCTGCCCACGACGTCCTTGAATTTCACCGTGCTGATGCCGAGATGCCGTTCGGCCAGCTCGTCCATGCCGTGCTTGCCGGCGCCGCCATCGAGCACGAAGGACAACAGCATGGTGTCGTCGACCGGCGTGACCGGCACGCCGTAGCGCGCGAAAACATGCGCATCGTATTTGATGTTCTGGCCGATCTTGAGCACCGAGGGATCTTCGAGTAGCGGCCGCAGCAATTCCAGCGCCCGGTTCCGGCGGATCTGTTTCGGCGCGGCATCCTTGCCCTTCGCGCCGGCGGCGGTGTCATCGCCGCCGAGATCGAGCGCGCCCTGTCCGTTGCTGGCGCGATGCGCCACCGGAATATAGCAGGCCTGTCCGGGGGTCACCGCGAGCGAAATGCCGACCAGATCGGCCTGGTTCGCGTTCAAGGAGTTCGTCTCCGTATCGACCGCGACGTACCCGGCGCGGAAGGCGGTATCGATCCATTCCTGCAACGTCGCCTCATCCTGAACCAGGGTGTAGTCCGTTTTGTCCGGCGCCGCGTCGGCCGCCTGGCCATCGGAAAGCCCGAGCTTGCTTTCGACACGCGTGACAATCGATTTGAAGCCCTGCTCCTTCAGGAAAGGCAGGACGGTCTCCGCATCGATCTCGACGCGCCCCATCGCATCGATGGCGATGTCGACCGGAACGTCGTCGCGCAGCTGAACGAGTTGCCGTGAAATGCGCGCCTGCTCCGCGAATTCGATCAAATTCTGTCGGCGCTTCGGCTGTTTGATTTCCTCCGCCCGGGCGAGCAACGACTCGAGATCACCGTATTCCTCAAGCAATTGCGCGGCGGTCTTGACGCCGATCCCGGGCACGCCCGGCACGTTGTCGGTCGAGTCGCCGGCGAGCGCCTGCACCTCGACCACCATCTCCGGACCCAGGCCGAATTTTTCGACCACCTGATCATGGGCGATCACCTGGTTCTTCATCGCGTCGTACATCGTCACCTTGTCGTTGACGAGCTGCATCAGATCCTTGTCCGACGAGACGATCGTGACGTCGGCGCCGGCCTCCTTGGCGAGCCGCGCATAGGTGGCGATGATGTCGTCCGCCTCGAACCCTTCCATTTCGATGGCCGGCACGTTGAAGGCCTCGACCGCGCGCTTGACCAATCCGAATTGCGGGACCAGTTCCTCCGGCGGCGGGGGACGGTGCGCCTTGTATTCGGGGTAGATGTCGTTGCGGAACGTCTTGCGTGCCGCATCGAAAATCACCGCGAGGCGGTCGGCATCCGTATCGTCCAGAATTTTCATCAGCATCTGGACGAAGCCGTATACCGCGTTGACCGGCGTACCATCCGGGCTGGTCAGCGGCCGGATCGCGTGAAAGGCGCGAAAAATAAAGCCTGATCCGTCGACCAGATAGACATGTTTCGGTGCGGTGGCGTCCGGCATCCCTAATCCCCGCGTTGAGTTTCAGCCCCGCGCCAGCATGCCGAATAGCACCCTGCTTCACAAGAAGCGCATCGCGGCGGAAGCCGCGCGGCCGGCCGGGATGGTTTTCGTCGCGCCGGCGACTTAGACCAATTCTTTATTCCTACGCAAATACGTCGTCGCGAACCGATTCGGTTCGCTCGGGATTTGCTTTCATATTTTTATTCTCACGCAAATACGTCGTCGCGGACCGATTCGGTTCGCCCGGGGTTTGCTCTAATGCGCAGCAGCCGCCTTGGCGCCTTGCTTGAGCACGAAATGCCGGCCGCAATAGGGGCAATCAACCGAGCGCTCTTCGCCCATGTTGAGGAATATGCGCGGATGCCCCAGGGCGCCGTCGCCGCCGTCACAATGGATTTGCGGCGTATCGACCTCGATGGTTTCGGGCGGTTTCATGGCCGGGTGGCCTCCATGGCATAAGAGTACAACGTGATCGGGCGGCGTGATGTATCGGGCCTCCGCCGTGCACCGCCGGCAGCGGATCGATTGACCGGACGGTCCGGCGGATGATACCGAAAGCCCCGCCATGATCAACCATGCATCCATCCCGCCACGCCGCCCCATGCCGCCCGTGACCGGCCGCGCCGCCGCATCGTCGCGCGGCCACGCCGCGGTCACCGGCCAAACCGCGCGGGATGCCGATGCGGCGATCGTGTTCCGCCCAGGGGCCAGCCGCCGCAAGCAACCGGCAAAGGATGAATATCGATGACCATCCGCGTCGCCGTGCTGTTGCTGTTGCTCGCCGCGCTGGCCGCGTGCGCGCCGCGGGTTATCCCGGCGGACCCGCCGAAGACCCGGCCCAGCCTCGACAGTAACGCTCTTCGCATGGCGGACGGTGCGATTCTGCCGCTGAGGGTTTGGCGGCCCGCGAGCCGGCCGACCGCCGTCATTCTCGCGCTGCACGGCTTCAACGATTATTCCTACGGTTTCGACGGGCCGGGCGGCTTCTGGGCGAAACGCGGGATTATCACCTATGCCTATGACCAGCGCGGGTTTGGCGATGCGCCCTATCGCGGCCATTGGCCCGGCGTCGACACGCTGATCCACGATTTCGGGGCGGCGAGCCGGCTGATCCGCGAGCGCCATCCGGACATCCCGTTGATCGTGCTCGGTGAAAGCATGGGCGGCGCCGTCATCATGACCGCAATGGCCGGCGCAACGCCTCCGCACGTGGACGGGGCGGTGCTGTCCGCCCCGGCGGTCTGGTCGCGCGAAGTGATGCCCCTCTGGCAGCGCATCGGCCTGACCGTTTTGGCGCACACCGTGCCGGGGATGAAGGTCTCGGGCCGTGGACTCGGCCGGGTGCCGTCCGACAATATCGCCATGCTGCGCAAGATGTTTCGCGACCCGAAGGTCATCAAGCGCACGCGGATCGACACTATCTACGGGCTGGTGAACCTGATGGACGCGGCGCTCGCGGCGGCGCCCAAGCTGCAGGGCGAAATCTTGATGCTGTACGGCAACCGCGAGGACATCATACCGAACGGCGCGCG
>JAOTYV010000207.1 GCA_029861675.1 Alphaproteobacteria bacterium | reverse complement strand
GGGCACGGTGTCGCGCGAAACGGCCGCCGCCGTAAATGCTGCACGGGCCGCTGGCGGCCGCATCGTAGCGGTCGGCAGCACCCCGCTACGGCTGCTGGAAACCGCGGCGCGCGGCGCGGCGGACACCGCACCAGGACCGATCGCGCCCTTCGAGGGCGAAACGGATCTCTTTATTTTGCCGGGCTACCGGTTCCGGGCGGTGGACCTGATGATGACCAATTTCCACCTGCCGCGTTCTACCCTGTTCATGCTCGTTTGCGCTTTTGCCGGCAGCGGGCGTATCAAGGCCGCGTACCAACACGCCATCGAACAGCGCTACCGGTTCTACTCCTATGGCGACGCCTGTCTGCTGCACGGCAGCGCCGGGTTTTGAGAGCTTTCTGCGCCACCCCTTCTCCCCTATCATTCCTATCATCCGGGCGGAAACGACCATGACCGATGCGCCATACGAAAACCTGACTCAGCTTGGATCGTCTTCGGAGGTCCCGGCCTCTCCCGACGCGGCCACGCTGGAGTCGGTGCCGAACCCGCATGCGGGAACGCCCTATCTCGTCCGCTTCGCCTGTCCGGAATTCACATCGCTGTGCCCGGTAACGGGGCAGCCGGATTTTGCCCATATCGTTGTCGACTATGTCCCGGATCGGGCCTTGCTGGAAAGCAAATCTCTGAAGCTGTACCTCGCGTCCTTCCGCAATCACCGCGGGTTTCACGAGGGCTGTACGGTTGGCATCGCAAAACGGATAGAGGATGCAATTGCGCCGGCGTGGCTGCGGATCGGCGGGTATTGGTACCCCCGCGGCGGCATCCCGATCGACATATATTATCAATCCGGATCGCCGCCGGAGGGCCTATGGCTGCCCGACCAGGGTGTACCACCCTATCGCGGCCGCGGCTGACCGGTACCATGCCGCGCGAGGCGATCCGGGAAAAAGCGCTCGAACTCGGCTTCGACGCCATTGGCTTCGCGACGCCGGACCTCGGCGCCGGCGCGGAGAACGCGCTGGCGGACTTCTTGCGGCGCGGCTACCACGGCGACATGGGCTGGCTTGCGGGCAATGCCGACCGCCGGTCCGCGCCCCGACGCCTGTGGGACGATACCCGGAGCATCATCGTGGTCGGGACAAATTACACACCGGCAAACGATCCCCTGAGCCGGCTGGAACAGTTATCGGCCCAAGGCCGCGGGATGATCTCGGTCTATGCCCAAAACCGCGACTATCACGACGTCATGAAGAAGCGGCTGCGGGTGCTGGCCCGGTGGATGCACGACGAATTCAGTGCCCAGGTGAAGCTCTTCGTCGACACCGCCCCGGTGATGGAAAAGCCGCTTGCGCAAAATGCGGCGCTCGGCTGGCAGGGCAAGCACACCAATCTCGTATCCCGGCAATTCGGATCTTGGATGTTCCTCGGCGAGGTCTTCACAGACTTGGCACTGCAACCCGACGACGCCGATGTCGATCATTGCGGCTCGTGCCAACGCTGTCTCGACATCTGCCCGACCAACGCCTTTCCCGCTCCTTACAAGCTGGATGCGCGGCGCTGCATCTCCTATCTCACCATCGAACACAAAGGCCATATACCGCCGGAGCTGCGCGCGCCGATGGGCAACCGCATCTACGGCTGCGACGACTGTCTGGCGGTCTGTCCGTGGAACAAGTTTGCCGCGGCCACCACGGATCCGAATTTCCTGCCCCGGGCCGAGTTGACCGCGCCCCGTCTCGCGGATCTCGCCGCGCTGGACGATGATGGTTTTCGCAAAGTGTTCGCGGGATCGCCGATAAAGCGGACCGGTCGTGACCGGTTCGTCCGAAACGTTCTGATCGCCATCGGCAACAGCGGCAACAGCGGCAATCCGGCGCTTTCGGAAGCCGTGGAAGCCCGACTGACGGACGACGCGGTCGTCGTTCGCGCCATGGCGGTCTGGTCGCTCGCTCGCTTGGTCTCGAGTGAGCGGTTCATAGCGCTTCGCGCTCGGCACATGCCACGGGAAACCGACGGCGCGGTGTGCGCCGAATGGCGGCAGGGTTCAGTTGATGAGTGACGTCTTCAGGAGGCCGGCGGAAGCGGCTCAGCAGCGGCCCGGGTGTTTCGCCGATACGGCCCGTTCACCGGGCCCCGCCCGCTTCGATTTTTCCCAATAGCCCTTCAACCACGCCTTCGCGTCTTTCCACGCGTCGGCATAGGCATAGAGCGGTTTGGCGCCGCCCAAAGCAGTCATTGTGAAGGGAACCCGGTAAAGCCGGCCCAGCCGCTCCATCAGCGAAAACTCGGTCCCGGTCACAAAATTGCCGGTAATCAGGTCCTTGGTGAACGGCAGCATGCCCGGCTCTTTGTTATTGTCGCGGCGCGAAAGAATTACGATGGTGCTATCTATGCCTAGGATTTGCTGTCCATTCAGGATGCGGATCGACAGGGTCGACCATCCTTCCTTGGACGGCACCGTGTTGTAGTCACCGGTGGTAATCAAGGTTTCGGCAATGCCGTCGCTTCTCAATCCAAGTTCTTTAATATGTTTGCCATTCTTCGCGGCCTGCAACTTCGCCAAATCCTTCTTGCCGCGAGACCGGACGGCGACAATGCCCGCCGCCGCACGGGACAGATAGATTTCGTCGAATGTCGTGGTTTTCTTTTCGGCAATCGTTTTGATGCCGTAGCGCTTACCGACGACCGAGCGGATATGCTGACGCATGACTTTGTAGAAGGTCGGGAAAACAAACATGGCGCGGCGCACCGGCTGCCGGCCGTTGACCAGGAATTTCTCCCGGTAATCCTGAATATTGACCGATGCCACCTGTGCTTTGTAACGAAGCTGATACTGCGCAGCGCACGTCCAGCCAGCACCCTTCTTCGGCTTGGCGGCAGCCAATTCCGGAATCGAGAAATTTATGAATATGCCCAACAAAGTGAGCATGATGGCAGTCCGGCGATACATACTGTTTTCTCTGTTCCCGGGCGCCGCGCCTGATCGCAAGCGGCCCCCAATGCGACAAGGTGAGCCGCACTGTAGAGCGGAGAAAGTTAGCAAAGTTTTAAGGGCCCGCCGGATTTGGCGAAAAGTGACCGCGCCGCGCCAAATATCGGCAATTGCGCCGCGATTCAGCCGTTGAAGGGTTTGACGGCCAGAACGGCGTTCAAACCGCCAAAAGCAAACGAGTTGGACAATGCCGCCTTGATCTCGCGTTCGCGCGGCTGATTGGGCACGTAATCGAGATCGCATTCCGGATCGGGCTCGACGAAGTTCGCGGTGGGTGGCAACACCCGGTCACCGATCGCGCACAGGGTGACGACCAACTCCAGCGCGCCGGCACCGCCGAGCGCATGACCGAAAACCGATTTGCTGGAGGATACCGCCGCACTCTCCGCGGCGCTGTCACCAAGAGCAATGCGCAACGCATGCGTTTCCGTTTTGTCGTTTGCCGCCGTGCCGGTGCCGTGGGCATTGACATAGTCAATGTCGTCCGGATTCAGTTTGGCATCGACCAGTGCGCCCTTAATGGCGCGCGCCGCACTCTTCGCGTCGGGCAACGTAATGTCCATGGCGTCCGAGCTCATTCCGAAGCCGGCCATCTCGCCGTAAATTCTCGCGCCGCGCGCCTTGGCGTGATCCAGCGATTCGAGCACCAGCACCGCCGCCCCCTCGCCCAGCACCATGCCGGTCCGCCCCTTCGAGAACGGCCGGCAGGTATCCAGCGTCATCACCCGAATTGCTTCCCAACCCTTCATCGTGCCTTTGGCGATACAGGCTTCGGTGCCTCCGGTCACGGCGCAATCCACCATGCCGCTGCGGATCATATGAAAGGCCTGTCCGATGGCATGCGTCGACGACGAACAGGCGCTCGCAATGGTATAGGCGGGGCCGGTAATGCCGTGCTCCATCGATATTTGACTGCATGCGGCACTGAGCATCAGCTTTGGAATGGTGAACGGATGCAGGCCTCTGCGTCCTTCGGCGTAAATTCGATAGTAAGCCTCGTCGAGCGTTTGCTGGCCACCGACGCCGGATCCGATGATGCATGCGGTGCGATGGCCTTTTTCGCCCTCGAAATCGATGTCAGCATCGGCAATTGCCTGGCGCGACGCCATCAATCCCAGCTGGCTGAACCTGTCGAGCAGCGCGAGCTGCTTGGACTGAAAATGTTCCTTCGGATCGTAGTCGCGAATTTCCGCGCCGATTTTAACGTTGAGGTCGTCGGTCGGAATAATCGTAAGCGGCCCGATTACCGACCGGCCTTCGCGCGTATTCTCCCAGAATTCGGCGACAGATTTACCCGCCGCGCTGAATACGCCGAGCCCGGTTATGACAACTCTGTTCATGTCAGGGGACAATACGATAGTGCTATGGCTGTCGCCACTGAGCGTGCGCCTTAGCCGTGTTCTTCGGAAACGAGCTTTTCGACGGCGTTCACCACATCGCCGACGGTATCGAATTCAAGCTCCTGATCGTTCGCATTGTACGGCACGTGAATGTCGAATTTTTCTTCGACGGCGAATACGATCTCGACGACATCCAGCGATTCGATTTCCAGATCCTTCAGCTTGGCTTCAAGGCTGAGCTTCGAGCGCTCGATCGCCGATTTTTCGGCTATGATGTCGAAGACATCGCTCTCAACACTCGACATTGCTATTCTCCAACACGGAAATCGCGCGACCGGCTCTTATCGGACCGCGTCATTAACCCTTTTCGTTTCCCGACTCAATAGCCTTGAGACGTTTTTTAAGGCTCGCTTGTCCTTCAAACAAGCTGTTCAGCCGACGCATGTTCAAAACCAATTCGGTTGCCTGGCTCTTTGGCACTGCCGGATAACCGAGCACGACCAAACCTGATTTGATGTTGGACGCGACGCCGGAACCCGCGCCGACGACCACGTCGCTGCCGATTTTCAAGTGATCCGCGATGCCCGCCTGCCCCGCCAGAACGACACGATCGCCGATCACGGTGCTGCCAGCGATTCCAACCTGACCACAAATCATACAGTTCTCACCGACGACTACGTTGTGGCCGATCATCACAAGGTCGTCGATCTTCGTCCCGGAGCCGACCCGGGTCGCGCTAATCGTGCCGCGATCGATCGACGTGCACGCGCCGATTTCCACATCGTCGCCGATCGCAACGGTGCCGATCGAATTGATCCGCACGATCGTCGTGTTCCGCACATCAACCGTGTCGGCGCCCCGACTTTCCTTGGCCTGCTCGGCCGAACTCTGGGTCGGCGTCACGAAACTGAATCCATCCGCGCCGATACTGGCGTTGTGATGCATGATGGCGCGGGCGCCGATCTGTACACGCTCGCCGATTCGCACCCCTGCATGGATCAGGCAATCACCGCCGAGTACCGCTTCCGCCCCCACCGTCACATGCGACATCAAGATCGTCCCGGCACCGATTACCGCCGACGGTCCGACATAGGTGAAGGGACCGATGCTCACGCCCTCGCCGATCTCGGCGCTGTCCTCAACCACCGCAGAGGGATGAACGCCAGCCTGCGCATGCGCGGGCTTGCTGAACAGCCCCATCAATCCAGCCATGGCATACCGGCCGCGCCGCACCAGGATATAGCCGTCGAGCCTGCCTTTGGGTAAATCGGTGTCATCTCCCAGAACGGCGACACGGGATGCCGACCCTTCGAGCGCCGCCAGCATCTCGCGGTTCATCGCAAGGGCGAGATCGGTTGGCGCTTTGGCTTCGCTCGGATGAACGACGCGGGCGATTTCAATCGCACCGTCTCCCACGAGTTCAGCGTCCAGAGTCTCGGCAATTTCACGGAGCTTCATGGGGATTCGCACGCAATTAAAGTATTCGTGGACATTTCGGTTTGCCTACACCCTACCATGAGCGCAAACAAGGGAAGAATAGGGCCAACGCCTCCCAGGGCAACATCGGCACCAGCGACACGACCGCGACCGATCCGCCTCTACAGCCGTTTTCAACTCGAACACCTGACCATCGAGAACCGGCACGCGGCGACACCGCAATGCGCTTTGGTGAGATGCACCGCCTTACCGAATCCTATATACTTTCGCACAACGACCCTGAACACATCATTGAATTGAGGAGCGAGGCCCGAACGGACCCCGGCACGCACATGACGACCAGCCAGATCAGTTCCGAAAACGGCAAACCCGGCAAACCCGCACAGGCCAACACCATGGAAAGCCTGGAGATCGTTCCGAGCGGTGCGGCAGTGGGGGCTGAAATCCGTGGCATCGATCTCTCAATGCCAATCCCCAGCGATGTCAAACAAGCGATTCGGCAGGCTTGGCACGATCACCTGGTCGTCCTGTTTCGCGGTCAATCGATCACGCCGGAACAATATCTCGAAGCGGCGAAGATCTTTGGCAAGCCCCAAGTCGGGGCCGCGCGCGCCTATTACAAGAAGGCGGGCAAGAAAAGCCACATGCACACGCTCCCGGTGCCGGAGGTGTCGATCCTCTCGAACCTCGACGAAAACGGCAATCCGACGGAAAAGAACGACGGCCTCGGCAGCCAGGAAGTGATCTGGCATACCGACAATTCCTATATCGACCAGCCGCCGGCGGGCAGCACGCTCTATTCGGTGGAAATTCCCGACGACGGCACGGGCAAGACCTCGTTCAATAATCAATACATGGCGTTCGATGACCTTCCCGACGATTTGCGCGACGCGGTCTGGGGCAAGTGCTCGAAACAGGACGCCACCCGCAATTCCGCCGGCGTGCTGCGTCCCGGCGTGACCAAACCGGAACGGCCGGAAGACGTGCCGGGTCCGATGCATCCCCTAATCCGCAAGCATCCGGAAACCGGCCGCAACGCCCTCTATCTCGGCCGCCGGCGCATCTGGCCGTCGCAATACATCGAGGGCTATGAAAACGAGGAGAGCGAGGCGTTGCTCGACAGGCTGTGGGCGCACGCGACGCAGGACAAATACAAATGGACCCATGAATGGCGGATCGGCGATTTCCTGGTCTGGGATAACCGCTGCGCCCAGCACTACCGGGACCCGGTGAACGCAACCCAGCGGCGGGTCATGTGGCGCAGCCAGTTCCAGGGCGAGCCGGTGACGCCGGCATGGTGAGGCGGTGCGTGAAATTACTGTCACCGAGGCGGCCATCTCCGAAAGACCCGTTGTAGAACGGTTGATGATCCCCTACCTCCGGGAATTATCGGCGTTTATCGTGGCAGAGTCCTCGGGGAGTGATAATTTCCCGTATTTTGATGCATATTGGTCGGAACCGAGCCGGAAGCCCTATCTCCTTTACAAAAATGGCGATACCGCAGGATTCGCGCTAATAAATCGCTGGTCGCCGTCGGGACACGGTACCGACTGGTCGATGGCGGAATTCTTTGTGCGGCCGTATTACCGCCGCAAGGGCATCGGCGGCGCCGCCTTTCGCGAAATCATGCGCTGCAACCCCGGTGTTTGGGAGATCCCCATACTGGCGGCCAACAAACCGGCGCTTGCCTTTTGGCAAGTGACACTGCGCTCGTTATGCCGTGTGACCATCGAACGAATCGACAGCAGTGATGATCGGTAGTCGGGCGTCATATTTAGAATAGCGGAAGGACGCTCGTGACGATCCAGAAGGCGCGCTGCAATGCGACAGCGCGGAATTGAACGCGCCTAAGCGGATTTGACGGTGTCGACGCCGGGTTGCGGGGCTCGCTCCCGGGAAATTTCGACGCCGAATAACATCAAGGCGATAACGGCGGCGAAGCCGAGATAGCCGTATCCGGTGATCTGGCCGAACAGCAGGGCGAAGAACAGGTTCGGATCGGACACGTAGATTGCCGTCACGCCGACCGTGGCGGCGAGAACGGGAACGAACGGCGCCAGAAACGCCCGGCCGGTGGTCCCGTGAGCGAAGCTCAGCGCGAAAATCAATCCGAAGATCAGCGCATTCGACCCGGAGAAAATCCTGAGGTCTCTCAGCGCTTTCTCCAACATGGCCGAGTATCGCCCTTGACCGATGGACTCCAGCTTTTTGAGCCCGATCCCCATGGAGTCGAGCCGGCGTTCGAGGTTCACCTCGATCTGCCCCGCCAGAATGGTTTGGGTCCGGCAATCGTAGCGGCAGAATTGCGAGACGATCAGGACAATCCGTTCGGCCACGCCCCGCCGCAGATCCTGTTTGGCCTGCGCCGCGTGTGCCGCAGCGCTGTCCTTCATCGGTTCGGGAGCCGGCGCGTCGCCAATTCCGAGCCGGCGAACCACCAATCGTTCCAATTCGGATCGGATGTCGGTCGCGATGAAGCCGCGCGCCGCCGTCTCGATGCGGTCCGGCGCGACGATCGTCGCGATGAGAAGCGCCGCGAAAAGCGCCAAACCGGCCAGGGACAACGCTCGTATCGCCCACATCATTCGCCGCTGACCGGCCATGTCGATCTTCCTGATCATCGTTCAGCCCCGTTCCCGGAGGGTGAACAAAAGTAGGAAATTCAACCTTAATATTTTCCTAATACGCCGCGCTGCACGCAACCGGGGCGGCGTGCCTATTTCTTGCTATTCTTGTCGGTTGCCTTGCTTTGGGCCGCGGGTTTGCTCGCCGCTTTAGCCTTGCACTTACGGATACAGTCTTCCCGCTCCTTCGCGCACTGCGCTTCCTGGCCGGGTTTGAACATGTTGCATTTTCCATGTGCGAAGTTGCAATGCATGCAACTGGACTGCGCCCAAGCCGGCATCGAAACCAAAACGGCCGGCATGGCCAAGAACGCGGCGACCAGCAACGCTATGCCGTGGCGATGCATGATTTTTTCCTTTTATTTTCTCCCTGTCG
>JAOTYV010000206.1 GCA_029861675.1 Alphaproteobacteria bacterium | reverse complement strand
GCCGGCAGCGATCACCGCCGCTGCGCCGGCGACGACATAGTGGGTCGGGCTGTACAGGATTGGCAGGCGGGTAAGCTCGGTAAAGGCTTCGACTTCAAACGGAATCGATGCGAGCGCAGTGGTCAACCCATAACCGAGAACACAGCCGAGGACCGAACCGCCGAGGCCCATGAGAACTCCCTCGAAAAGAAAGATCGCGCAAATGTCGAGTTGGCGGAAGCCGAGTGATTTGAGAATGGCGATATCGCGCGCTTTTTCGTAGGTGATCGTCGAAATAATGTTGAAGATGCCAAATCCGGCGACAATCAGAATTGCGCCAACGACAGTGAACATGATGATGTTGCGAATGAAAAAGACCTCAAGGATGCTCTCATTGGCCTCTTCCCAGGATTCACTGCGATAGCCAACTAGCGCTTCGATGCGATGGGCGATATGGCGGGCCTGAGTGACGTCGTCGAGCCGCAGGCGAATCTGGTTGATAACGTTGGGCCGATCCTGCAACACCTGCGCGGTCTTGAGCAAAGAATACGCTTGGCCATTGTCGAAGGCGGTTACGCCGGTATTGAATATGCCGACCACCTTCATGCGCCGGGTCGACCCTACGGGTGAAGAGACGGTCAGGCTTGAATTCATCCGTGCGCCAAGCTTGCGCGCGACGCCGCTGCCGATAATTAGCGCATTGGCCGTCGTGCGCAGCCCGTCTAGCTTGCCGGCGCGCAAGTCGTCTTCCAGATTTGATACGCGCCGCTCGGTTTCAGGCGTCGTGCCGACCAACGTGACACTGACATCTTTTCCACCATAGCGCATGGCCGCTTGGCCTCGCAGCGTGGGGCCGATCGCGATACCCGGCAGTTCCCTGAGCCGGGCGATGCGCGCGTTTACGTTTCGGATGCCGCGCAGCTCTTCCTTCGGTTTGACGCCGCGCAGGGCGACGGCGCCACTTGGATGGAGACGGTCAACAGGTTGTAGCGGCGGGTGGCGAAACTCGTCACTGATCGTCACATGTGGCATGGCATCGATCATCTGCCGCACAAAATCCTCTTGCGAGCCTTGCATGAGGGCCGCCATCGCAATTGAAAATCCAACGCCGGTGGCCACACCAAGGAGCGATATGATCGTCTGTCGCCTGCGGCTGCGAATGTGCGCGAGCGCAATATCGATAATGAGTTTCATCGGCGTTAGGTTCCGGTTTCGACGTCGACCGCGGCACCGTCTGCGAGGTCGTGCGGCGGGTCGACGACCACCATCTCGCCCTCGGCGACACCCCTGAGGATTTCGGTAAACGCGCTACCGACGACGCCGACTTCGACAGGGCGTGCACGCGCCTTACCGTCTTCGGCGACGAATACATGTCCATCGAGAACCGCGGTAACCGGCACGAGCAGAACATTCTCTTTCCTGTCGGCGATGATGTTGACCTCTGTCGTCATGCCGATCATCAGGGGCGTATCATCGGGCAATGCGACCCGAACCCGATAGCTTTTGCTGACGGGATCGCCCTTTGGGGTGATGCGCCGCACCGTTCCCGGTAGATCACGGGCCGGGAAAGCGTCCGCTTTTATAAGCACCGACTGGTCCGCCGCGACCATGGGAATATCTTCTTCGTCGACTTCCGCGACCACCCATAAAGGCCGGGTTTTGCCAACCCAGAACAATGCGTCTCCGGGGCCGACGATCTCACCAATTTCGCCGTCGCGGCGCAGCACTTCACCGTTCATCGGTGCCCGCAGAATGAAGTGGTCGAGTCGTTCCTTTTGCGCTTGCACAGCCGCGCGTGCCTGCAACAGTTCGCTAACCGCCTGCTCGTAGGCCTGAACGCTAACGGTGCGCCGTCCCAGCAGTTTTCGATAGCGCTCGGCCTCGCTGGCCAGAAACGTTTCGCGGGCATTCAATTCAGCCAGCCTTGCGCGCGCCTCTCGATCGTCGAGACGGGCCAACACCGTATTAAGATTTACGGATTCGCCCTCGCACTTGCAGAGTTCGGCGATTCGGCCCTGCACCAGCGGCGTCACCTTGGCCCAGTTCACGGGTTCAACGACACCGGTCGCATACACTGCCTGAACCGCCGGGCCCCGCTTCACCGGCGCAACCACAACGTCGAGGCGTTTCCAGACAACCACATAGAGGATGGCCAGGGCGATCAAACCCGAAGTGACTAGCGTCAGAACAACAACGTTTCGGACTGGCACGTGACTCTCGAATTCCGTTTCGGCTGCTGGATCGACGTAGCATGAACCGAGTGCGTCCAGCCAACCTTGCGGTAGGTCAACCACGGCCGGGTTGGATCGTCAGTCTAGCTGCAATGGTGTCCACCAAACTATTCGAATTCGGCGCGCGGCCCTGCGAAATTCAGTCTTGCGGCGATCGATAAGGGGGAGGTCCGGCACAGTGAATACCCGCCGCGGCGAGCAAGCCGGAGAGCTGGCCCGTGTCCGCAGGGTCGGTGAGGCCGTTGTTGGCGTTAACCTTGGGGCGTTTCAGACGGATAGGCGGCAGAAAGCGCGTTTGCCGCTGCAGCGGCAAGCCATCGCCGGTCGCGGACGTGCTAAAACCCATCAAAGGGAAGACATGGGACAGGGGAATTAACATTATCACTGTCTGTACTATTTCTGAACAGTGGGCTTAGGCGGTTCTTGGGTCTCCTGCTAGTATTGATGGCCAAACCAGACACGGTCGCATCATGACCTTCGATCCGTCCTTCGACCTCAGCGAGGAACAGCGCGCGTTCCGGGATGTGGCGCGCGGCTTCGCCGAAGCGGAAATGGCGCCGCATGCCGCGGAATGGGACGAGGATCGCGTGTTCCCGGTCGATGCGCTGCGCAAGGCGGCGGCGCTTGGGTTCGCCGGCATTTACGTCAAGGGCGGTCACGGCGGCTCGGAGCTGACGCGGCGCGACGCGACGGTGATCTTCGAGGAGCTGGCGGCGGCCTGCCCGTCGACCGCCGCCTATATCTCGATCCACAATATGGCGAGCTGGATGATCGACAGTTTCGGCGCCGATGCGCAACGCACGGCCTGGTTGCCGAAGCTGATGACCATGGAACACTTCGCCAGCTATTGCCTGACCGAGCCCGGCTCCGGTTCCGACGCGGCGGCGTTGAAGACGCGCGCGGTCCGCGACGGCGAAGACTACGTGCTGAACGGCACGAAGGCGTTCATCTCCGGCGGATCGACCAGCGATATCTACGTCTGCATGGTGCGCACCGGCGGCGACGGCCCGGACGGCATCTCCTGCGTGGTCGTGGAGAAGGGCGCGCCGGGGCTGAGCTTCGGCAAGCAGGAACGCAAGATGGGCTGGAACAGCCAGCCCACCGCCGCGGTGAACTTTCAGGATTGCCGGATTCCCGTCGCCAACCGCATCGGCGCGGAAGGCGAGGGCTTCAAGATCGCCATGAAGGGGCTCGACGGCGGCCGCCTCAACATCGCCGCCTGCTCGATCGGCGGCGCGCGGGCGTGCCTCGAAGCGGCGCGGACGCATATGCTGGACCGCGAGCAGTTCGGCCAGCGGCTCGCCAATTTTCAGGCGCTGCAATTCCGCCTCGCCGATATGGCGACCGAGCTGGAGGCCGCGCGGCTGATGGTGCACCGGGCGGCGCATAAGCTCGACCGGGGCGACGACGACGCCACCGCCTATTGCGCCATGGCCAAGCGCTACGCCACCGACGCGGGCTTCCAAGTGGTCAACGAGGCGCTGCAACTGCACGGCGGCTACGGCTATATTCGCGAGTATCCGATCGAACGCATCCTGCGCGACCTGCGCGTACACCAGATTCTCGAGGGCACCAACGAGGTGATGCGCCTGATCGTCTCGCGCCACCTGTTGAAGGAGTGAGGCGCGCCGTCGCGTCCCTATTTCAGCACCCCGGGCCAGTTCTTGTCGCCCTTGGCAATGTTGCCCGGAATATCTTCGGCCCATTGGCGCTGAACGCCGTGGCTGTAGTTGAGGTAGAGCTTGTTGTCGACGATGCGCCATGCGGTCGGGTCGGTCAACGCGGTATAGCCTTGTGAGACGGCCCAGGCGCAATAGCCGCCATATTGCGGCGCAAAGCCTTGCGGGTTCGCCTTGAAGGCGGCCAGGTTCGCGGCGCTGGCAAAACGCCAGGTGGCGCCGTTCCACTTGAATTCGTGGTCGGATGATCCTTCGACCGGTTTGCCTGCCTTGAAATAAGCGACCGGATCGTAGCCGCTGACCGCGAGACTGCTGAACGTGCCGGTATAGACTGGGTCCTTGGCCTGGGCCGGCGGAACCGCCAGCGACAGGACGAAGAACAGCACGGCGAAGACGGGAATTTGGATGCGCATTGGTCGGTCTCCATTGGATACGGATCGGCGATGGTCTTCCGGCGCGAGTGTAGCCGCGCCGTCGCCGGACGGAAATCATCTCCGGTCACGACGCCATGAGGGCCGCGTTATTGAGCGGGCAGGGCCGCCGTTCACCCATTTTCGTCAATGTTCTGCGCCGTCTGCGCCCGTGACACGGGAACTCCCCGAAAGTCCAATATTATTTGGGGAATTCAAGTTTCTCGGCCTGCCGAGGTAGAATGCGATACATTTTGCCGGCGCCGGGTCCGGCTGCCGAACAGAGCTCGTGGAGTGAATATGCGGCGTGAACGTGCGCTGAAAAATCCGTGAATCACCAATCGTCACTCGACGATGGCGCGCTCGTTGCGGCGGCGCTTCGCGACAAGCAAGCATTCTCCATGATTGTGCGCCGGTACGAGCCGCCGCTGTCGCGATACATCAGACGGCTATTGGGCACGAGCGGTCAATCGGTCGACGATGTGCTGCAGGATGTTTTCATCAAGGTCTATGTAAACCTGAATGATTACGACCGGTCGCGGCCGTTCAGTCCTTGGATCTATAGAATCGCGCGGAACGAGGCGATGAGCTTCCTGCGAAAGCGGCGTACCGAACCGTACCTCCTGTCGGGCGAGGAGGGGATGCTCATGCTTGAGCGCGTGTTGGATGAACCCACCGTGTTGGAAGTGCTTGAGCGATCGCGTATCGGGACGTGGATCCGCAAATTGATTGCCGGGCTGGATCCAAGCTATCGCGACGTTTTCGTGCTCCGATATCTCGAGGAGAAAAGCTATGAGGAAATCTCCGAAATCCTCGAAATGCCGATGGGAACCGTTGCCACCTACATCAATCGGGGAAAAAGACGGTTGAAACGTGACCTCGACGCAATCGGTATCAAACCATGAAAATCAAGAGGGTCGACGCATGACGGATCTTGAGAAAAAAGTACTGGAGCAAATCGAAAAGCGCGGCCTGGTGCCGCGACCGTACGCCTATTTCCTGGCTCGACGCTCGGTATTTTGGACGCTTGCCGTCGTTTCGGTCGTTCTCGGCGCGATCTCCGTCGCGGTGATTATCTATGGCGCGCTGGATTATCTTGTCGCGGACAGGATTTCGGCCGATGAAATCCCCTTCGATGATGTTTTCGAAAACCTTCCGTTCGTCTGGCTGGCAATTCTCGTGCTCTTCATGGTCAGCGCGCTCTTTGGCGTGCACAAGACCAAGCGCGCATACCGCTATCGCGTAAGCGGTGTCGTCGCCGGTGTCGTTCTGATAAGCGCCATTCTGGGTGCGTCGCTCCAATATTTCGATGTCGGCCGGCATGTTCACCAATACCTCAATGCCCACGTCGCCGCCTATGAGCGGCTGGTCCGGTCAAAGGAGGACCGCTGGTCGGCCCCCGAGACCGGTCGCCTCGGCGGCAGGGTCTTGGCGGTTGGCACGGCGCGAACGCTTACGCTGCGGGATTTTCGCGGCAAGGAGTGGACGGTCGACTTTGCGGCGGCAAAAGTCACGCTATCCGAACCGCTTCTCGACGAAGGCATTGTCGCAATCCGTGGCGTGAAAACCGGACCCAGTGCGTTTCGCGCGACGGCCATCGAGGAATGGGATTGATTGCCGCCGGGTCAGATTGCCGGGGGGAGGCGTCGGCAAAAACCGGCTTGTGAAAAAAACTTTCGCGGAACTGAAAGAAAAGCTCGCCCCGCTGCGTATTACCTATCGGATACCGCGGCATGGGCGATTCGCCGTGGCGATCGAAAGTTGAACGACGGCGGCTGTCGTGTCGTGGAGTGATACTGACACTATGGTCGACGTCTTTTGGAGGAGGATCGTTATGACGTTCAAAAAATACTCTCTGACCGCCATCAGCTTGTTTGTCGGCGGGGTTTTGATACTCGGGGGGCCGAGTGTCGCCGACGACTCCTACAACCCCGTGATTAACGCCAAGGACTTTACGACCAAAATCGACAATCCGTATTTCAGCATGCCGGTCGGAAAGAAAATGATTTTCGAGGGGAAGACCGAGGACGGGCTTGAGAGGATTGAAATCTCCATCACGGGCGAGAAGCGCCGGATCATGGGTGTCGACACGCTGGTGTATCTCGACCGTGCTTATCTGAACGGGAAACTGGTCGAAGAAACCAAGGATTTCATCGTGCAGGACAAGGACGGCAACGTTTGGTATTTCGGCGAGGACGTCGATAATTTCGAGAATGGCAAGCTCAAGGACCATGCCGGTGCTTGGATTTCCGGCGTTGCGAAGGCCAAACCCGGTATCTGGATCAAGGCCAAGCACAAGGTCGGGGACACCTACCGCCAAGAATATCTGAAGGGCGAAGCCGAAGACATGGTGAAGATCGTCGCCGTCGGTCAAACCGTCACGACCAAGGCCGGTACCTTTAAAAACTGCACCAAGACCTATGACTGGACACCGCTCGACCCGGATTCGAAGGAGCACAAGTATTATTGCCCGGAGGTCGGCAGCGCCGTGCTGATCGAGGACATCAAGAGCGGAGAACGGCTGGAACTGGTGAAGGTCGAATATGCCTACTAGGACCGCGTAGCAGCCGGGAAATCCAGGGGACGGGATTTTCCGATCACGGGACGGCGGCCGGGACAGGATTTTGTCGCGGCCGCCCGCGGCGCTGCGAACACACGGTTTCGCTTGGCGCCGGGGACCGTATCGCGATATTGCCTTAGATGCGAAATCGAGGTTGGGGCTGAGGCATATGGCGCAAGAAATCGAGCGTAAATTCCTGGTCACCGGACAGGCGTGGCGCACGCTGGCACCCGGAACGCTGTATCGGCAAGGCTATCTGTCCGTGGCGAAGGAATGCACGGTCCGGGTGCGCATCGCCGGCGAGAAAGGCTACATGACGGTCAAGGGTCCTACCGTCGGGTCAAGCCGCGCCGAGTTCGAGTACGAAATTCCGGTTGCCGATGCCGACGCCATGCTTGATGCGTTATGCGCGCGACCGTTGATCGAGAAGACCCGCCGCAGGATTCCCTTTGAAGGGTTGGTTTGGGAGGTCGACGAATTTGCCGGCGACAACGAGGGCCTCGTGGTCGCCGAGGTCGAGCTTACCGATGAGGCGCAAAAGATCACCCTGCCGGACTGGGTCGGCGAGGAGGTCACGCATGATCCCAGATATTTCAACGCTAATTTGGTGACGCATCCCTATAAGGCTTGGTAGCGGGAGCGATCGGTCGACGCGGCGACCGGTGGTCCGGGCACTTGGCGTCCCAACGCCAGGCATGTGACAAAACCGTGTAGCGGTGTGTGTCTCCGCGCCGCAATTGCGCGCCGCGTGATCCGCGCTAGCGCAGGTTGGCCTTTCCACGATAAAGCCAAATGTGGCTCGCCTGCTTCGCCTTGAAGGTGCTGTTGACGACCGCAATTGCCGCCGACCCGTTCACCGCGATTTTCCGCATCAACAGACCCTGCTGACTGCCGTTGTTGCCGAGGGCCGGATCGACGCTGCCCGGAATGATCGAAGGCGATGCAAAAGTCTGCCCGCCGTTGCTCGAGTACGTCATGCCTAGACCTTGCGAATAACGCCTGTGACGGGGGTAGAGTTCCCAGATGACGTATAGATTGCCATTGCCGTCCAAGCTCAAAGACGGGAAATTTACGCTCTCGAACTGCGTGGATTGCGGGCTTGAAATATCGCGTGGCTTCTCGAAGGATTGTGCACCATCCGTTGATCGCGCAAACAGTATGCGATACCGGCCAAAGGGGCCGTCGGCGCTTTCCGTGTAAACAAGATGGATGGTTCCCTTCGCATCGACGGCAATCTTCGGCGCGTCGGAATGCCCGCTGCTCCGCAGGGTGATCCGCGGTGGGCCGAACGACCGCCCGGCGTTGCCTGACCTAGCAATATGGATATCGGCGCTTTTGTCCTCCCCGACCGTCCAGGCGAGATATACGGTCTCAGCGGCTGCGGCCAGGGACGGGCCGCGTGCCGGCTTTGCGTCCGGTCCGCTGGCAATGCGCTGCGGACGGGAGAAGGATTTACCCCGATCCGTGGACCGGCTGAACCACAGGCGCCCGTCATATTCCGTCCACGCGGCGTAGAGCACACCCGCGGGACCTATGATTAGGTCCAGGCTTCCGTTGTCCCAATAGCGCTCGGTAAGGCGGCCCTTGCCGTCGCCGGCGAGGGAATTCGACAGGTTCACCGGTTGGCCGAAGGTCTTGCCACCGTCGCCCGAACGCGCGAAGAAGATCTCGCCGCCATGCGACCCACCGGAAAAGATAATTTCCTGCCACAGGATAAACACCTCGCGCGCGTTGCCGGTCGCGACGACCATGCGCGGCAGCCAGGAAAAGGTCGCCGGGCTGCGGGAGACGTTGACCGGCCGCTGTAGCGTCGGCTTGCCGTCGGGCCCGAAACGCTGGAAGAAAACATCGAGCCGGGCCTGATCGGCCCAGGCGACGCCGACGTGGCCTTGCTCGCCGATGGCGAC
>JAOTYV010000205.1 GCA_029861675.1 Alphaproteobacteria bacterium | reverse complement strand
ATTCGCGAGCTATTTCCGCGATTTCAATCGGGTAAGGGCGCTGGATTGGCGAAATACACGGGATGGAATTGGAGCGGGCCGGACGGTCGGCACGCACTATTTGATCTGCCGGTGAGGAAGTTCAACGACACGAATCGGATGATCGCCGGTCGGTGATTTTGGGAATCTACGAAAACTACAAGTGAGACGCGGATGGCTGCGAAAATGACGTTCAAGAAGAACGATTGGGTCGTTTACCCGACGCACGGCGTCGGCAAGGTTACCGGAATTGAGGATCAGGAAATCGATGGATTTTCGTTGAAGCTTCTGGTCATCAGTTTTGAAAAGGACCGCATGACACTGCGTGTTCCGGTTGGCAAAACGGATGATTCCGGTTTGCGGAAGCTCTGCTCCAAGGACGAAATGAAAAATGCCTTGAAGACCTTAAAGGGCCGGAGCCGCGTTCGACGCACGATGTGGAGCCGCCGGGCGCAGGAATACGAGGCTAAAATCAATTCCGGCGATCCGATCTCCATCGCCGAGGTGGTGCGCGATCTTCATCGTGGTGCGGGCCAGCCGGACCAGTCGTATAGCGAGCGGCAGATTTATCAGGCCGCGCTTGAACGGCTGTCGCGCGAGCTGGCGGCGGTCGAATCGATCGAAGAAGAAGCCGCCGCGCTGAAGCTTGAGGAAATATTGCAAGCCGCATAGGCTGACGCCCCGTTATGTTGCTCGACGGCATCGCTTGCTGAGCCAACAGAGACGCGGAAGTTTTCGTGAAACGGCACGAGTGAGTGGGGGGTATGCCGGAGGTTTACGGGGCGCAGGGCCAGAGCGGCCTGCTGGAGCCCGGCAATCGGTCTGCACAGCGTCCGGATTTCGGCATTGCGATGCCGAATAACGGTCGAATTTGGGCGATCGGCGCGGTGCATGGTGATGTGCGGCGGCTGGAGCGGCTGCACGACGCCCTGGCGGATAGACTCCGACTCGGTGACCGGATCGTGTATCTCGGCAATATGATAGGCCATGGCGCCGCGATTAAAGAAACCGTCGATGAATTATTGCGCTTCCGGCAAGTCTATTTGGCACAGCCGCCCTTCGTTCATCCGGACGATATTTTGTATCTGCGCGGGCAGCAGGAAGAAATCTGGCAGAAGCTGCAACAACTGCAATTCGCGGTAAATCCGATTGAGGTGCTGCGCTGGGCGTTCGCGCATGGTGCGGAAGCCACGTTGCGCGCCTATGGCGGCGACGCGGATACGGCACTTTCCTGCGCGCGCGGCGGCGCCGTTGCCCTGACACGGTGGGCCGGCTCGCTCCGCGATGCGATGCGCGCGCGCCCGGGGCACGTCTCTCTGATGAACGGTTTGCACCGGAGCGCCTATACGCCGGACCGGACGCTTCTATTCGTCAATACGGGAATTAATCCGCGGCTCCCGGTCGATCAGCAGTCGGATGCGTTTTGGTGGAGCAGTGACGATTTCAGTGCAATCGGCGCGCCCTTCGATGGTTTCCAGAAAGTCGTTCGGGGATATGACCCAGGTCGCAGCGGATTCAAGAAAACGCGCTGGACGGTCAACCTGGATGGTGGCTGCGGCTTCGGCGGCTCGTTGATCGCGGCCTGTTTCGCGGCCAATGGCGAGCTATCCAGCCGACTGGATGCCTGAGCCGCCGCTGTCCTAAACCCGAGAAAATAGATCGGTTTTTGGGGGTTTTGGATTAAAGTTTCATTTTCTTTATCCAGTTATCACAATTATTTCATCAATTAGATTGGAATCGTTCTATAATTTTTCTACTTAAAATCCGACTTATTTGATAATATATTATCAGGGCCGGCGAAAAACTTCGCGAATTACAACGGCGCTGACCTTGACCAGAGCGGTATCGGCAAAATGGCGCATATCGACGATCCGAGAACCCAACAGGCGAATTTGCAGTTCATTCGATCTGCGATGCGTGAACCGTTGCTTGAGCGCGAAACCGAATTTGCGTATGCGCGGCGGTGGCGCGACGAAGGCGATGAGCATGCGTTACACGAATTGGTGCGTGCCTATATGCGACTGGTCATTAGCACCGCGTCGAAGTTTCGTAACTACGGCTTGCCGATGGGCGATCTCGTGCAGGAAGGCAGCGTTGGGCTGATGCAGGCCGCGGCGCGGTTCGACCCGGAACGGGGCGTGCGATTTTCGACCTATGCGACGTGGTGGATCCGGGCCGCGATGCAGGACTATATTCTGCGCAATTGGTCGATCGTTCGGACCGGCACCACATCGGCGCAGAAGTCGCTGTTCTTCAACCTGCGCCGACTGCGCGCCAGGATCGAAGGCAATGTCGGTGGTCGGTTGAGCCATGAAGGCCGACGCTCGATTGCCGACGAACTTCGTGTTCCCCTTGCCGAAGTCGAGTCGATGGAAATGCGGCTGTCCGGCAGCGACCAGTCGCTGAACGCGCCGGTGGCCGAAGAATCAGACGGTGCCTGGCAGGATTTCCTGCAAGATGATAGGCCGAGCCCGGAACAGGTGGTAACCGGGTTGCGCGATTCCGAAACCCGGTCGCGCTGGCTCAACGAAGCGCTGACGCAATTGACCGAGCGGGAGCAGACGATTATCCGCCGCCGGCGCCTGCGCGAGAATGGCGCAACGCTGGAAGAGCTTGGCAAGACGCTCGGCGTGAGCAAGGAGCGTGTTCGGCAGCTTGAACAGCGCGCCATGGCCAAGCTGCGCGTTCATATCGAACGTCAGGCTGAACGGCCTGCCGATCTGTTCGCCGACGCGTAAGCGCGCCATTGCCTGACCGTCCACGGGATGGTCAGGCAGTTTGATTGAATTTTCCGGATATTGCAGCGGGCGGACCGTCTTATTTAGGCGTGTCGAGAAGTTCGATTTGTTCCGGATGCGTCGCTTCGATCATGGGCCCATTTCGTGAATCGAGCCATCCCCGTACACGGACTTGCCGTCCTTCGAGTGTCGCCGGCGACAGATCAGCCGCGTCGAACAACCGCCGGAATCGGTTGCGGATGGTGATCGTGAAATCGCGCCGCCAGTCGGCGCCGAAGTTGAGATAGGTCCGATCCCGCACCGTTGCGACGGCGCGGACACGCCCCACGACCAACTGGAACGTGCCGATATCGGATCCGGCTTCCGTGTCGCGGCGGATGCGGTAGTAGGGGTGGCGCCAGATGCCGCGGCGTTGGCGTCGCGCCTGCATTTCGAGATCGAGCATGGTGCGGACCGCCGCGCGGTTGTCGCGAAAACTGTAAACACGGGCCATGCCGAGCGATAGCATGGCGCCCTGAACCCACTGTCCGGCCGCGCCGGCGAGATGGGCCAGCACCCGGCCATGGCGATCCTTGCGGCGGCCGCCGAAATACGGTGTTACCGTCTTTTGCAGCGTCAGGCGCGACAGCGCCTGTTTTGAGTCGTGTGCGAGCGGCCAGGACTTGAAACCGCGCCGTCCGAGCGGCAGTTTTGGCGCCTGCAGTCCGACCAACCGCACCTCCCGGCCGTCCCTCAGCTTCAGCGTGTCGCCGTCGATGATTTCGACCACGACGCCGGGCGCGCCCGCGCGCGTGAGGCCGGCGGGCAGGGGAATTTCGGCGGCGCCGCCCGGCACGGCGCACAGAACCAGCCATATCGTCAGAAACGTCCGCATCGGCCGACTATAGCCTAAAGCCGTGGTGGCCGCGCCAAGCGGGGCTATGCAGGTGTCGCGTGGTTGCCTACATTACGGGATTATCGGACCGGAATGCCGGCGCCCAATGTCAGGATGAACCGTGGAAGCTACTTCGCAGCGTGAGCTGTTTCCCGAAATCGACCCTTTCGAAACAGGTTGGCTGCGCGTCGACGACATCCATACCTTGTATTGGGAGCAATCCGGAAATCCGACCGGCGTTCCCGCGGTATTTCTGCATGGTGGGCCGGGGTCCGGGGCCACGCCGGCGCACCGGCGATTTTTCGACTCAAGCCACTACCGCATTGTCGTCTTCGATCAGCGCGGCGCCGGCCGGTCGACGCCGCTTGGCGAACTGACGGATAATTCGACGGCGCATCTGGTTCGGGATTTGGAGAAGCTGCGCGATCACCTCGGGCTCGAACGGTGGCTGCTGTTCGGCGGATCGTGGGGGTCGAGCCTTGCGCTTGCTTATGCGCAAGCCTATCCCGAACGGTGCATCGCTCTGGTGCTGCGCGGTGTCTTTCTGTGCCGCAAGGCGGAGGTCGACTGGTTCATGTTCGGCATGCGCCGCATATTTCCCGAAGCGTGGCGCCGGTTTACCGAATTCCTCCCGGCATCGGAACGGGACGATCTGCTTGGTAATTATTACCGTCGCCTGATCGATCCGAATCCCGACATTCATATGCCTGCGGCGCGCGCCTGGAGTCAGTATGAAGGGTCCTGCTCGACGCTGTTGCCAAACCCCGGCACGGTCGCGTCGCTTGCGGATCCAAATGTGGCGCTCGGATTGGCGCGAATCGAGGCGCATTACTTTATGAATGATCTGTTCATGGAAGAAGGCGATCTGTTGCGCGGCGCCCATCGGTTGTCGGGAATTCCAGGCGCCATCGTGCAAGGGCGCTACGACATCATCTGTCCGATCGAATCGGCGGATTCGTTGGCCCGCTCTTGGCCGGACGCCGACTATGTCATTGTTCCCGACGCGGGTCATTCTGCGATGGAAACCGGCGTTCGCGCGGCCTTGCTTGGCGCGACGAATGGATTTCGCCGGTTGCGGTAGGCATCGTCGGCCGCATCACCTTGCGCCGCCCGTGCGGTGGCCTATGATGCCGGCCATGGCCGCTGGAAATCGGTGTTTGGATTTGTATGGGCGTCCCCGAGGGGGCCGGCTCATCCGCGCGATCGGCGCATGGTTTGTCTTGGCATTGGTGTCGATTGCTCCGGCGCGGGCCAACGATTCGCCGGCCATGATGTTTCTGGGCGGCGGCTTTATCGGGGATATCCTGGCCGACCGGAATTCCGGCGGCGTTTTTTCCTTTCACTTTCGCAGCGGACCGGAGTTGGAGTTTTTCCACATCCGTCCTTCGATCGGCGGCCTGATCGCGACCAACCGATCCGCCTATGGCTGGCTCGGCTTGAATCTTGACCTGTATTTCGGCAGTCGCATCGTGGCGACACCCAGCACCTCCATCGGCGCGTATAACACCGGTGACGGTCAGGATCTCGGTGGAATCCTTCAGTTCCGCAATGGGCTTGATATCGCCTGGCGCTTTGACGATTGGGCACGCCTGGGCGTGGGATTGCACTATATGTCCAACTATGGCATCGGCGACCGGGACCCCGGCATCGCCTCGGTGATGCTGTTCTACGCCCATCCGTTGGGCAGTCTAATTCCCTGATCCCGGGGATGCCCGGACCTGCGCGGTATCGCGTTACATCTTGTCAACTCAAGGCGATAGAACGGTTCGTTGCGCCCGCGTTAACCCTTTTTTTAAGGGTCGGCCTCTAGTCTTTGCAGAACCCGCGCCGGCTGGCTCTGGACGACCGATTCGTGTCGTGCAGACGCTTAAAATATTTCAATTAAATCAATGGTGAGCGGGAATTGGAAACTCGGAGCGGCTGGACGATTCCAGTCCTGGCATTCGAGAGAGGTTGTACGTGCGGAAGAACTCAAAGCGGCCGACGTTCCGGGTGCCAATCCTGTTGTTGTGCGCGGCGGTGGCCTGGTCCGGCGCAATGGCGCATCCGACGCCGGCAAATGCCGCCGGAAACACAAATCTGGCAGATGCCCGCACGGCTGTCGGCGCCCGGCATTCCAAGGCGCAATTCTTGGCCGATGTTCGCCGCGTTGTGCGCGCCTATCCCAAACAGGCGCCGGAAACCATTCGCAATGCCATTCTCAACCGGCCGAGCGCGGCCAATGATATCGCGACGGCCGGCCTTCAGGCGGCGCCCGACCAGGCGCCGCAAATCATGGAGGCGGCCCGGACATTCACGAAAAATTTGCCCGCGGCCGATCCGACGACGGTGCGGCGTCTGAAAGCTGCCCATAAGGGCGGCAGTCAGGCGTTCTATGAAGAAATCACCGCCGCCGTCGAAGCGAAGCCGGATCAGTTCCTGTCGATCTACGATGCGGCGATCAAGATCGGCGGCAAGGACCCGAACACGGCGCTTGCCGCGGCCAACGGTCTGGTCAGGGTCGGCAAAATCGACGTGGTCAACCTCAACGCCCAAACGGCGACCGTTCCGGCCGCCGGATTTCCGCTCGGCACCACCTCGCTGATCGCGCTGGGCGCCTTGGGCATCGGTGGTGCGGTCATCGGCTTTACCGCCACTGGCGGCGGCTCAGGCGGCGGGGGCGGCGGCTTGCAGCTTACGCCCGAATTCGACGTCAATTACGGGCTCGGCAGCATCAACGCCCAGACCGCCTATGACCGCGGCTGGATCGGCACGAACATCCGGATTGCCGTGATCGACGCCGGCTTCGACATGGATCATCCGGAAATTGCCGACAAGTTGACGGCGCCATTCGACCCGGCCGACGGCGATTTCAATCCGGAGGCCAATCCGCTGGATCCGTCGCGCAGCCATGGCACTCACGTGGCGGGTATCGCCGCGGGCGCCAGGAACAATCAGGGCAGCCACGGGGTTGCCTATAATGCGAGCATCATTCCCATCCGGCTTGATTTTTTGGCGTCCGCCGCAGCGGTGGATGTAGCGATCGGCGCGGGGGTCGACCACGCGGTCGCCAACGGCGCGGCGGTGATCAACAACAGCTGGGGCTCCAGCGTATTGGACACCGCGGTGCTGCTCGATGGCACTTTTGACTTCATTGGGCCGAGTTCCTCCGCCACGGCCGGTTTTTCGGCCGGGACCCTCGCCAGTTGGCAAGCCGCGGCCGCCGCCGGGGTGGTTTCGGTCTTTGCCGCCGGCAATGACGGCTTCAACTCCGCGACCGGCCTGGTGCCGTTATTCGATACCGTGAGCGGAAATTTCGTCCGCTTCGGGAACAGCATTGAAATCGCCGCGGTGACTGCCTTCAGTGCCGATCAGCCGACCGCCGAATCGGTCCTGCCGCTGAACCAGGGGGGCTCTCTTCCCGGGCATTGGCTCGCCGTGGTGGCGACCGATCGCCTGAACCAGATCACCAACTTCAGCAATGGCTGTGGCGTGGCCAAGAACTTCTGCCTTGCCGCGCCCGGCGAGGATATCGTCTCGAGCGTCGATCCGGCGGATGACGCCAGCGGTTATGCCGCTTTCTCCGGTACCTCGATGGCGGCGCCGCACGTCGCCGGCGCGATCGCACTGCTCAAACAGGCCTTTCCCAGTTTGACGCCGACGCAGATCGTCGACCTGCTGCTGACCACGGCGACCGATCTGGGCGCGCCGGGGGTCGACGATGTGTACGGTCACGGCCTGCTCAATCTCGGGTCGGCGACCGCGCCATTGGGTGTTCTGCGGCTGGCCACCGCCGCCGGTCCGACCGCCTCCACCGCGACCGTGCCGGGGAGCGGCATCGCGCTCGGCGCCGCCTTCGGCGATGCGCTGTCCAAATCTTCACTCGTGCTTGGTGCGTTTGACGATTACGACCGGGTCTATCAGGTGAATTTACGGGATTTCATCGCCCAAGCGCCGCGCGAGAATTTCGACGACCGGTTCGGCCGCTTCGCCGACCGGATGGATACCGAAACGATCCAGGCCGGCAACCAGACGATCTCCTTCAATATCGCCGCGGCCAGCCGCGATGGCGTGGTGCCGCGTTTTGCCAATTCCAGTGGACAGGCGCCGGCAAAGGACGTCACTTCCGCATATTTCCGGCTGTCGGGGGACGGCACCGAATACACCATGAGCTACCGGCACGATCCGGCCCGGATGTTTTCCGGCGGGGCGGGCGATTTGCATGAGAGTGGTTTGCTGGGTTCGCGCCATGCTCTGGTCAACCCCTTCTTCTCGTTCTTCGATTCGGGTTACGCCTGGTCGATGCAGCAGGACTACGGGAAATACGGATCTTTCCGCATTGGCTTCTTGGGCACCGAAGGCAGGGACGAATATTCCGACGCACCGGCCGGCGCGGCCGCCGGTACGCTGATCGAACACAGCATGGCCTTCGGCAAGCGCGTCCGGGTCGGGCTGCAAGCGGGCGCCATGCGCGAAAGCGGGACCTTGCTCGGGTCCCGTCTCGACGGCGGGTTCGGCAACCGGCCGGCGGCGACCACCAGTTTCGGCGCGGTGCGGATCGAAGCCCGGTTGACGGACCGAATTCGGCTGTTCGGCAGTTACAGCCGGGGCTTCGCCAATCTCGACCTGGCCGGCGGATCGGTCTTGTCGGAGGTTTCACTGCTCTCGGCGGAAAGCTTCAGCGGCGGACTGATCGGCAAAAATATCTTTCGCCGGCGCGATCGTTGGGGCCTGGTGGCCACCCAGCCGCTCCGTATTTCCTCGGGCTCGGCGACCTTCAACTACACGTCCGGGTACACGGCAAGCGGCGAATATGCGATTTCCAGCGACTCCGCCGCGTTGACGCCGTCGGGCCGGCAGGTTGATTTCGAGCTGTTTTACGGGCTGGATTTCGGCGCCGCCGCGTCGGTCGACGCCACGGTGGGCTATTCCCTGCAACCGGGGCACGCCTCGACTGCCGGCGGCGAAACCTACGGCATCGCCAAGCTGCGCCTGCCGTTCTAGGGGCCGCCGAATTGCACCCGTGGGGTCTTTATGCCGGGCGCAATATGCTATAACCCCAGCGGCGCGGCGCCCGTAGCTCAGCAGGATAGAGCACTTGATTCCTAATCAAGGGGTCGCAGGTTCGAGTCCTGCCGGGCGCGCCAGCCGCCACAGCCACC
>JAOTYV010000478.1 GCA_029861675.1 Alphaproteobacteria bacterium | reverse complement strand
GTGGTGCGGTGTTCGATCTGACCGCCAGCTACGCCTACGCCTTCCTCTCCGGTGCCGGCTTCAACATGATGAATCTCGTACTCATAAGTTTGCTCATGGTCCGCCAGAACCGGCAGGGCACATCACACCAAGCCGCTTGATCTACGCAACGAATGGGCCGGCGCTATCAACGATTGGTCGGCAATATATAGTGGCGGGTAACAGTGAAACCTGCGGGCGGCAAAATATGACGGTCTGAACGTCCGCGATCGTTCTTTAGATTTGTCCTGGGGACCCGGAGCATGAATTTCACGATTGACGACATGGGGAAACATGATTGGAAACAAGTCCGGAAGATCTATCGCGAAGGTCTTGCGACCGGCCTGGCGGCATTCATGTTGGATCCGCCAATATGGAAGGTTTGGGATGCCGGGCATTTGACGGTCGGGAGATTTGTCGCCCGCACAGACGACGCATCAATTGTCGGCTGGTCGGCTCTCGCGCCCGTTCCGGACACATGAGGCGCCGCGGGTGTCGCTGAGGTCAGCGTCTACGTTAGTGGGAATGCGCGCGGCCAAGGGGTCGGCAACGCCCTGCTCGATCGGCTCATTGCAGCCTCCGAGCGGGAAGGGTATTGGACGCTGCAGGCGCAGATCATCGCGGACAACCGGGCGAGCCGCGCGCTTCACAAAAAACAAGGTTTTCGCGAAGTAGGGCGACGGGAGCGGTATGGTCACATCAATGAGGTGTGGCACGATGTGATTTTGCTTGAACGTCGCAGCCGGCGCGCGGGCGGTCCGGGACTGCCAACAAGGACCTGCGATTCACCTTGACCCGCTATTCAACGGGACGCAAGAAGCTGCGATTTTCTTCCAGTATGAAATCGCCGTCGGCGGCAGCCTGGAAGTTCGCGGCACCGGCTTTGTCCGCCTTGATGACTTCCCGGTAAGCCTCATAGGCGGCCAGGCTTTCAAAATTGATCAGGCAGTAGGCGATATCCCGTGTGCCCTCATGGGGCATCCAGTAGCCGAGTAACTCGCCGCCGCATCTTGGAACAATATCGTACCACCGTTTGGCATAAGCCTCGTATTCGTCATGCTTGAACGGATGAATCTTGTATTGAATGAAGAGTGTAATCGCCATTTCTGCCTCCTTGTTGCGCCGAGCGACTTCAATGCAGCTCAAACCGATGGCATCTTGGGCCGTTCTCCTTCGATCGGGTCGCCCGCGGCGTCGGGCAGGATCGACACGCCGTAGCCGGGTCCGGCCATCGCGATCGCGCCATCGACCACCTGCTCCTGCGGGCAGATATCGGCGCGCCAGCCGATCTCGCCGAAGGCGTACTCGACGACAGCGGCGTTTTTATTGGCGGCGGCAACATGGACGCTGGCCGCCGTTGAGACCGGGCCGCTCGGATTATGCGGCGCGAATTCCACACCGTGCTCGCCCGCCATCCGGCAAATCCGGTTGAGCGCGGTGACGCCACCGACGAACTTCACGTCCGCGATCAAAACGTCCACCGCCCCGGTGAGCGCGAGCGCCTCGAGATCCTCGTAGGTCAGCATCGCCTCCCCGCCCGCAACCCGGGCGCCCGACTCACCGCGCAGGCGGTCCATCACCGCCGGGTCGAACACAGGCATCGGGTCCTCGATCCAGGTAATCCCGAGATCTTTGGCATGGCCGGCGAGAAAGCTCGTGAAGTCCGGCGTGAACCGCCAGTGGCAATCCACCATCAGCTCGATCTTCGGCCCGACCGCGTCGCGCAGCGCCCGCAGCCGCTCCAGTCCGGTGGCCGCCACGTCTTCGCCTTCCCGGGTCAGGCGTTCCGGCGTCACCTCGTCGAACGGCGCGAATTTGAGGCGCCGCAATCCGCCGGCCACGGCCGCCTTGGCCGCCGCCTGCACCATCTCCGGCGTACGGTCGGCGCACATCCGGTTGATGTTGGCGTATACCGGCATGGCTTCCACGGGTTTGTCGTCGCCGGACAACAATTGGGCCACGGAGATGTCGCGCTGCCGTGCGGCCAGTTCGACCATGGCATGCTCGATCGCGCTCCAGGCGGTCCGCCGCGGTTTGTCCGCCGGTGCGCCGGCCGCCATTTGATGGGCCAGGGCGAGCGCATCCTTCGACGTGCCCGCGAGCCGGCCGAGCTGGCGCTCGATCTCGCCGACGGCGCTTGCGTCATTGCCCGAATTGCTGGCTTCGCCCCAGCCGACATTCCCGTCGCCATCTTCCAGACGCAGAAAAATCCACTCACCCCACGGGCTCACGGGGATGCGGTACAAATTCGACTGAACGACCTTCATCGGGCGCGCACCGCACCGACCGCATGACCACTAAAACACTCTCTCACCCGAAGACCTCCACCGATGGT
>JAOTYV010000204.1 GCA_029861675.1 Alphaproteobacteria bacterium | reverse complement strand
TTGCCATCTCTTCGATCCGGTGCCCCAACTTCTGCGCAATGTGCGTGTCAATGGCGGGTCACCCTTGACCGATCGGGACGTGCAGGCTGCCATCGATGACGGGGAAAAGCAGTTGGGCAAGGCCGGCCGGCTGCTGATCCGGCCTTCGGGAACCGAACCGGTCATCCGCGTGATGGCGGAGGGCGACGACAGCGTGCTCGTTGGGTCCGTGGTGGAATCGATTGTCGGCGCGATCGAACGCGCCGCCGCGAAATGACCGACGGTGCGGCGCTGGTAGGGCGTGTGCTGATCGTTGCCGGTTCGGATTCCGGCGGCGGCGCCGGCATACAAGCCGACATCAAGACCGTAACGGCGTTGGGCGGATTTGCGATGACCGCTGTCACGGCGCTCACCGCACAAAACACCGAGGGGGTGTTCGGCGTGCATCCGGTCCCGCCGGAATTCATCGCCCAGCAGATGGAAGTGGTGCTCGACGATATCGGCGCCGACGCGATAAAGCTCGGTATGTTGCACAATGCCGACGTCGTTCGCGCGGTCGTGCGCGTGATCGGCGACCTTGGGGGTGGGCCACCGGTGGTGGCGGATCCCGTGATGTTCGCCAAGGGAGGGCACGCGCTGCTGGAGCCGGCGGCAATGGATTGCCTGCGGCGGGAACTCCTGCCGCGTGCCGACGTGGTGACGCCGAACATTCCGGAAGCCGAGGCAATATCGGAATTGACGGTCGGAACGGTTGAAGAGATGAAAATCGCCGCCGAACGGATAGCCGGATTGGGCCCCAAGGCGGTGCTGCTGAAGGGCGGTCATCTCGATGGCGATGTTCTGACCGACGTTCTGTATGCCGACGGCCGCATCGAGTGCTTCAGCGACGACCGTATCGACACCCGGCATACCCATGGCACCGGTTGCACGCTCGCCTCGGCGCTTGCCACAGGATTGGCCCAGGGCATGGCGCTCCGGGACGCGGTGGTTCGTGCGCGCGCCTATGTCCGCACCGCAATCCTATCGGCGCCGGGTTTCGGCCGCGGGCATGGACCGCTAAATCATGCGCACACGGTTGCGCCCTTCGGGCGGGGCGGCTGAACAATGACGCAGCCGGGCTTGGCGGAGCTTGAGCGCGCGGCCGAATTGATCCACCGCGCCATGCCGCCGACGCCGCAATATTGCTGGCCGCTCTTGTCGCAGCGATGCGGCGCCGAAGTTTGGGTGAAACACGAAAACCACACGCCGATCGGCGCGTTTAAGGTGCGGGGCGGCCTGGTGTATCTCGACGCCTGGCGCCGCGAGCACCCCGACGCCCCGGGCCTCATCACGGCGACTCGGGGCAACCATGGGCAGTCGATCGGCTTTGCCGCCAAACGCCTCGGCGTCGATGCGACGATTGTCGTACCGCACGGCAACAGCGTGGAAAAGAACGCGGCGATGGCGGCGCTGGGCGTTCGCCTGATCGAGCATGGTGAAGATTTCCAGGACGCCGCCGAGTATGCGGCGGCGCGCGCCGAAGCCGATGGCCTCGTGCGGCTGCCATCCTTCGACCCGTTGCTCGTGCAGGGCGTCGGGACCTACGGGCTGGAGCTGTTTCGCGCGGTGGACGATCTCGATGCGGTGTATGTGCCGATCGGGCTCGGGTCGGGTATCTGCGGCATGATCGCCGCGCGCGACGCGCTGGGACTGACGACCGAGATTATCGGCGTGGTTGCCGACGGGGCGCCATGCTATGCGTTGTCGTTTGAGGCTGGCCGCCCGGTGCCGACCAATCGTGCCGATACCATGGCGGACGGCATGGCCTGCCGGACACCGGAGCCGGCGGCGGTCGAGATCATCGTCGAAGGGGCATCCCGGGTCGTGACCGTCAGTGATGAGGAGATCATGGCCGCAATGCGCCATTATTTTACCGACACCCACAACGTCGCGGAGGGCGCGGGCGCGGCGCCGCTGGCCGCCCTGCTGCAGGAACGCGATGCGATGCAAGGCCGCCGGGTCGGGTTGATCCTGTCCGGCGGGAATATAGATCGCACGCTGTATCAGGAAATCCTATCGAAAGCCTGACCCATGGAACTGCCGATATTTCAGGTCGATGCGTTTGCCGATGCGGTGTTTCGCGGCAATCCGGCCTCGATATGTCCGCTTGAGAGCTGGCTTTCCGACGAGACCATGCAGGCGATCGCCGCCGAGAACAATCAATCGGAAACGGCGTTCCTGGTGCCGGCGGGCGACGCATACGAAATTCGCTGGTTCACGCCGGCAGTGGAAATCGATCTGGCGGGTCATCCGACGCTGGCGGCCGCCTATGTCATTTTCACCATCCTGGATCCGTCCCGCACGGAGATCCGGTTTGAATCGCAGCGCAGCGGCACATTGGTGGTGACCCGCGCCGAGGGCCGGCTGCTGATGGATTTTCCGTCGCATCCGCCGAAACCGCGCGATGACCTGGGCGACGTCGCCGGCGCGCTCGGGGCGCCGCCGGCCGAAATTCTGGCCGCGCGGGATGGCGTTGCGGTGTTCCAGACAGAGCAACAGGTGCGCGCGCTCGCGCCGGACATGGCCAAAATCGCGGCGCTCCCGGTGTTCGGTCTGATTGCGACGGCGCCCGGCGAAACCTGCGACTTCGTATCGCGGTTCTTTGCGCCCGGCGCCGGCATACCCGAGGATCCGGTAACCGGATCGGCGCATTGCACGTTGACGCCCTATTGGGCGCGGAAGCTCGGCAGGAACGCTTTGCATGCGCGGCAGATTTCCCGCCGGGGCGGCGATCTTTATTGCCGCTTGGATGGAGAGCGTGTTGAAATCGCCGGAGAGGCGGTTTTGTACATGGATGGGCGTATCCATATCTAACGAGAGACCGGAGTCCGGAATTGATCTGCGAATCGCGGCGTCGCCGGCCGACTACGCTGTCGCCCGGATCCTGATTCTCGAATATGCCGACTGGCTCGGCGTCGATCTCGGCTTTCAGGGCTTCGACGACGAAATCGGCGATCTCGCCGGCGTATACGGCCCGCCGGACGGCCGCTTGTTCCTGGCGTTCGACGCTGACGTTCCCGCGGGCTGTGTGGGATTGCGGCCGCTCGCGGCAGGTGGCGAGGCGGAAATGAAACGGCTGTTCGTCCGGCCGGATTTTCGGGGCCGGGGCGTAGCCAGTCGGCTGGTCCAGGCGGTCATAGACGCTGCCCGGCAGAATGGAGTCAGCACATTGAGGCTCGATACCTGGCCGCCGCGCATGGCGCAGGCGGATGCGATGTACCGCCGTCTCGGCTTCGTTCCGACGCCGCCCTACTATAATAATCCGGTGATGGAAGTGGTGTTTTATGCGCTTGCGCTGGACCCGCCGGCGCAAGAATCGGGTGGTGGCGCGCCGCCATGACGCCGTAAGGTCTCGGCATGATCAATCGGTTGAGGACCCTGCCATGACGAATTTATCGAGTGACGACCAAGCCTATGCGCGGGTCGAGAAAGCGATTCGCTGGCTGTCGGATAATTACCAGGAGCAGCCCCGTCTTGCGGATGTCGCCTCCCAGATCGGTTTGAGCGAACATCATTTTCAGCGTCTGTTCACGCGCTGGGCGGGGGTGAGCCCGAAAAAATTCGTCGAATATCTCACCTTGTCCCATGCCAAGGCGCGGTTGGATGCGGCCGACAGCGTTCTCGATGCGGCCTACGATGCAGGCCTTTCGGGGCCGAGCCGGCTGCATGACCTGTTCGTGACGCATGAAGCGGTCACCCCCGGAGAATGGAAATCGATGGGGCAGGGCCTGGAGCTTCGCTATGGCTGGCACCCCAGCCCGTTCGGCGATTGTCTGCTGGTAACATCGGATCGCGGCCTTTGCGGTCTCGGTTTCGAGTTGGAGGCGGGACGCGACGCCACCGAGGACGATTTGCTGAGCCGATGGGACGCGGCGCGCCTGGTCGAAGATCCGGACTCCGGTCGGGAGGCCGCCGGCCGCGCCTTTGGCGCCCAGGACGGCCCCTTGCATCTGGTCCTGCGCGGCACGCCGTTCCAGATCAAGGTCTGGGAAGGCTTGATGCAGATTCCCTCCGGCGTGGTCACCAGTTACGAGCGGCTCGCCGCCAGCCTGGACCGTCCGGAAGCGGCGCGCGCGGTCGCCGGCGCTATCGCGCGCAATCCGATTTCCTGGATCGTTCCGTGTCATCGGGTGATCCGCAGCACCGGCGCGGTGACCGGCTATCGCTGGGGACCAATCCGCAAACGCGCAATGCTGGGATGGGAGGCGGCGCAGTCGGAACTTCAGGATGCGGTGGCTTGAGCGTTGCCCCAGGCGATGAAGTTGGGATTCAGGAAATCTTTTTTGGCGTATCGCAGCGGTGCGCCGTCCACCGTGGTGACGCATCCGCCGGCGGCGTTCAGGACCGCGTGACCCGCCGCGGTGTCCCATTCCATCGTCGGACCGAAGCGTGGATAGATATCCGCCTCGCCGCTCGCGACCACACAAAATTTCAACGAGCTGCCCCGGACCAACCGCTTGGCAATGGGTTTGTCGCGCAAAAATTCTTCCAGCGCCGACGGTTCGCCGTGGCGCAGGCTGGAAACCAGCGTAATGCCTTCCGGTGGAGTCTTGCGCACGGCGATCGGACGCGCGGAACCGGATTTGCCGGAACAGGTCGCGCCGATGCCCGCAATGCCGGTATAAGTGCGGCCCTGCACCGGCAGGTGAACCACGCCAAGGACGGGTTCGCCATGATCGATAAGCCCGATGTTGACGGTGAAATCGTCGTTCCGGTCGAGGAACTCCCGGGTGCCGTCCAGCGGATCGACCAGCCAGAATCGATCCCCGACAGCGGATGGTGCGGTTCCGGCAGCCATCTCTTCCTCGGCGATGACCGGAATGTCGGGCGTCAAATCGGCCAGCGCGGCCAGAATGATCGCCTCGGCGGCGAGATCGGCCTGGGTGACCGGCGAATTGTCCGATTTGCGTTCGACGCCGAAATCGGTGGCATAGATTTCCATGATGCTTTCGCCGGCCGTCTCGGCGGCGTGCGTGAGTGCGGGGAGTAACGACGCCAGTGCGTCCGTCATGTCCCGTGTGCGCCGTAACGCGCGTGTTTCATCGACGCGGAACCGGGCCGGTCCACCGCCAAATACGCCGCCATCATGGGAAAATTCCTCTCACCGCCTGAAGCCGCCGCGATCATAGGTGCGTGATTGCGTCCCTAAAAGGCCTAATTGCCGCGGTCCCTGTTGGCGCGGGGGCGCCAGGCATCGAGAACGACGGTGCCGAAGGAATTTGCGGAAAAGCTGAAGGTTCGGTCCCGATTGGGATCGAGCGGCCCCTCGATTTCGGCTTTTCCCTTGAGGCGGGCAAGAAAATCCGCCGGGTCGTCGAGATCCTTCCACACCTGCGGCAGGAACACGCCGCGGTGCATCTCGTTGCGGATGATGAGCCCGTCCGAATGCCGCCGAATCTTTCCCAGTAGATCCGCTTCGTCCGTGAATTCGATCTCGACCGGTGTGGAGAGGACCGAGATCGAGAGGCTCATGCCGCGAACCTCGTCACGCTGCAGCGGTGCGAATCGGGGATCCTCGAATGCGGCGCGGAAGGCATTGTCGACCACGTCCAGCAATATGGGCCGCGTCGCCTCTACGGTGCCGATACAGCCGCGCAGCCGATTGTTCCGATGCAGGGTGACGAAGCTGGCCGCTTTCATTCTGAGGGGCTCCGGCGCGGTCAGCAGGTCGGTGACCGGCTGTTTGCCGTTCTGGAGCGCATAGCGAATGCTGGCGGCGGCGGCGCGCAACAGCGCCTTCGCATGCGGCTTGAATATATTCCAGTCGGCGCGCCGCTCGGCGGTATCCGACGTGTTTGGCGTCTTCAACGCGGCGGCCGGCGGCCAGAACGCCCAGGAGCCGTAGCCGACCACCCGGTCTTTCGGCCCGCCGGTATCGCCCGAATTGCACAAATCGAGCCGTTCGGCGGTCAGGCCGTGGCGCTTCGCCAGCGCCAGAAAGCCGGCGATCAGCAGACGGCCGCAGGCCTGTTCCTGGCCGATCGCCGCCGCGTCGAGGGTCTCGATGGCTGTGGCGGTTTGGCCGTCCAGCGCCTGTGCGGTGCCGTAATCCTTGTAGTGGCTGAGATCGGAGCTGAGCACGATGAGCGTTTCCGGCCCGCCCCAGAGCCGGTCCAGGACTTCGGCGACTTCTTCCGGCGTCGCGCCGCCCACCACCAGCGGGACCAGCTCGAACGCGGGCAGCACCGCCTGAAGGAACGGCAATTGGACCTCGAGGCTATGCTCGTCACGGTGGGCGTCATCGCGCAGCTCGACTTGTGGCAGCGCAAGAATGTCTTGAAGGGCGGCCTGGTCCACCGGGATATCGCCGATCGGTGTGTTGAAGGCGGTGGCGTTCGGCACGGCGATGCCGGGTACCGCCATCCGGTGGCCGGGCCCGAGCAAAACCACGCGGCGAATAGAGCCCCCGGTCGCCATCACCGGCGCATAGGCGGCCGCCGCCACTTTCGCGGAATACATGTAGCCCGCATGGGGCACGATGATCGCTTTCGGCGGGTGTTCGCGGGCTGAGGAGACCGCTTCGCGCAAATAATGGCGCACCTCGGACGTCAATTCGTCCGCTTCCGCGGGATAAAAATAGCCGGCGACAGCGGGGGGGCGTACTGCACTCATCTTGTCTGTCCGTTCGCCGTCGAAACTGTGATCGGCGCTGAATTCCCATCATTTGGCCGGATAATCCGTCCGACAAATCCGTTCCAAGGACCGATTCGCGCATCTTTATGAATGCGCCTTGGAATAGGTTTCATAATTGACCAGATATTAAATATAGGGTGGTAAAGTTTGAGTTAACCATGTCAGGCGAGATTGCAGGTGTTTCTGGACGATATTGGCGGCGACGTCCGGATGGGCGGTTGCAATGCGATGTTTGTCCGCGGGAATGCCGGCTCCAAGATGGCCAGCGTGGCCTTTGTTTCGTGCGCGCCCGGCGCGGTGACGAGGTCGTGCTGACCACCTATGGCCGCTCCAGCGGCTTCTGCATCGATCCCATCGAAAAGAAACCACTCAATCATTTCCTGCCGGGCACGCCGGCGCTGTCGTTTGGAACGGCGGGCTGCAACCTGACCTGCAAGTTCTGCCAGAACTGGGATATTTCCAAATCGCGGGAGATGGACCGCCTGATGGACCGGGCACCGCCCGAATCAATTGCCGCGGCGGCCGCTCGGACGGGCTGCCGGTCCGTTGCCTACACCTACAACGATCCCCTGATTTTTCTCGAATATGCGGTCGATGTGGCCGCGGCGTGCCGGGAGCGCAGCATCAAGAACGTCGCGGTATCCGCCGGCTTCGCCAAAGCAGGCGCGCGTGAGGAATTCTATGGGGCGATGGATGCGGTCAACATCGATCTCAAGGCCTTTACCGAGGACTTCTATCGCGGGCTCTGCTCGGGATCGCTGGCGCCGATCCTGGAGACGTTGCAATTCATCAAACACGAAACCGAAGCCTGGTTGGAAATCACCACCCTGCTAATTCCGGGCGAAAACGACTCCGCGCGCGAGATCGAGGCCTTGAGCCAGTGGGTGATGGATCACTTGGGTCCGGACGTGCCGCTGCATTTCAGCGCCTTCCATCCGGACCACAAGATGATGGATACGCCCGCCACGCCGGCTGAAACGCTGGTCGATGCCCGGCGCATCGCACGCGCCGCGGGCCTCCGCTACGTCTATACGGGCAACATCCACGACAAGGCGGGCGGCAGCACTTATTGCCACGATTGCGGGCAGCTGTTGATCGGCCGTGATTGGTATGAACTCTCGGATTGGAATCTGACCGAGACCGGAGCATGCGGGTGCTGCGGCACGCGGTGCGTCGGTGTCTTCGAGCCGTCACCCGGCAATTGGGGACGCAAGCGGCGGCCGATCCGGCTCGCTGAATTCGGTGCGCCGGCAGCCTGATACGCCAATTCTATGCCCGGCGCGTGCCGTTGATCCGGTGATGGTGGCGCATGCCCTGGGACAGGTTGGCCGCGGTGACCAGGCCGGAATAGGCGACGATCGCGATGAGTGTTTCGGTGGACCAGGCGATGCGATCGTCGGCCTGCTGCAGGACGAAAACCAGCGCGGGTCCGAAGGCCGTGATAATGCGGGCGCTCAAGGGGTTGAGTTTCGCCATGCCGATCTGGTTGAAGAATACCGGCGCGACGATGAGCAGCGCCGCCGCGCCCGCGAGGCGCAGCAAGTCTATCGCCGGCGGCACGATTTCGCCCGGCCCCTCGACGCCGATGACGACACACGCCATGACCAGAATGCCGACAAAGCGCGTCCCGACCAGCGCGTCCGGTGCCGCGCCCGCTCGGTCCAGCCGCTTGCCGTAAAGATGGCTGATCGTGATCAGGGAGCCCGCGAGCAGCGCAAGGCCCGCACTGCCGATGGCGGCCAGGGGATCCGGGTTTTGAAAACCCGATCGGCCCGTCGCGACGATCCAGATCAAAGCGATCAGGGAACCGATCACACCGGCCTGTAGGATCTTTTGCGCAGCCGCGCTTGGGTTCGATCGCGCGATCGGCTGGCCGATTGCCCGCATTGCCATGATGACGAACGGCCCGATACCGGCAAACAGCGTATTGACGATCGACGGTTCGAGAAATTTCAGCGCGAAGAAATAGCTGATCCAGGCGCCGGACGTCGTCAGGTTCATCATCAGGACATCCATCGGCGCCTGGATCAGCGGTCGAAAACTACCGCCGCGGCACCACGCCAGCCCGAGCCCCGTTCCGGTCGCGATCCCGAAGGCGACGAGCAGGACGACGAACACGTTCACCGATTGAAAT
>JAOTYV010000477.1 GCA_029861675.1 Alphaproteobacteria bacterium | reverse complement strand
CATCGCCGCAAGGTAATTGTCCACAGACCCTAGACCATTTCTTGTTTAAATTGACTCAAGTGAAATGGTCTATCTCTTTGTTTATACGCAAATTCAGCGTCGCGAACCGTTTCGGTTCGCTCGGGATCTGCTCTAAATCACTTTCATTGACTGCGGCGGCGGTCGGTTATCCGTTCCTGCGCGCTGATTGCAGCGCATGCCAGATCCGGTTCGGCGACGCCGGCATGTCGAACCGCTCGACACCGGCTGTGCGCAGCGCGTCCATGATGGCATTTGCGACCGCCGGAATTGCGCCGATCGTGCCCGATTCTCCCGCTCCTTTAACGCCGATCGGATTGGTCGTGCACGGGACAGCATGATAGGCGAAATCGAACGTCGGAAATTGGTCTGCCCGCGGCATCGCATAGTCCAGAAATGAACCGGTGACGAGCTGGCCGTCCGCATCGTAGAGGCAGTGCTCCATCAGCGCCTGTCCGGCGCCTTGCACGACACCGCCGTGTAGCTGCCCGTCGACAATCATCGGATTGACGATATGGCCGACATCGTCGATCCCGCTATAGCGTTTTAGCGATACCTGTCCGGTCTCGGGATCGATTTCGACTTCGCAGATATGACAGCCGTTGGGAAAGGTCGGCGCGGCGGCCTCGTAGTCGATGTCCGTGTCGAGCGTCCGCGGCAGGTCGGACGGCCAATCGGACAGCGCTGCAATCCGGGCGCTGATCTCGCCCAGAGCAATCGATTTGTCGGTTCCGGTGATCCTGAAATGGCCGTCCGAATAGGACATATCCGCCGACGCCGCTTCCAGAAGTTGACCGGCAAGCCGGCGTCCCATGTCGATCATCTGGTCACAGGCGGCAATCATCGATCCGCCGCACACCGCCATCGAGCGGGATCCGGTGGTCGATCCGCCTTTCGGCGACAGGTCGCTGTCGCCTTCGCCGATCTCGACTTGTTCGAGCGGGATTGCCAGCCTGTCCGCGATCAACTGCGCGAAACTGGTGAAATGTCCCTGTCCCTGCGATTGGGCGGCACAATAGGCCACGACCCGGCCGTTATCGTCGAATCGGAGCCGCGCGGATTCGGTGAGCCGCGCGCCCGCATGCTCCAAAAAACAGGCAATTCCAATGCCGCGTATCAGGCCGGTGCTGCTGCTGGCGGCACGCCGCTCCGAAAACCCCTCCCAGTCCGCGATTTCGAGCGCCCGGTCGAGAACCGTTTCAAAAGCACCGCTGTCATAGGTCATGCCGACCGGAGCCGCATAGGGCATGGCGGTGCCGGCGATCAAATTTCGCCGTCGAAGCGCGACCGGATCGATGCAGAGATCATGCGCCGCCTGATCGATCAGCCGTTCAACGATGTAATTGGCTTCGGGACGACCGGCGCCGCGGTAGGGGCCAATGGGAGCGGTGTTGGTAAACACGCAGGTCACCGCGGTATGGATCGCCGGCGTGCGGTAGACGCTTGCGAGACACCAGGACATGTTGCGGGTCGCGATTCCAGGACCGCTGGCCGACAAATAGGCGCCCATATTGGCCAAGGCGCTAATCTTCAGGCCCAGGAATTCGCCATCGGCCGTGAGCGCCAATTCGCCATCGATCTGACCGTCGCGAGCCTGATTGTCGGTCAGGAAGCCCTCGCTGCGGGTGCCGGTCCACTTGATCGGGCGGGCATACGCCTTGGCCGCGTGCAGCAGGACGGCGTATTCCGGATAGGGCTGGGTTTTCATGCCGAAACCGCCGCCGACGTCGCCGCTGATAACGCGCAATTTGTCCGGATCGATGTGCAGAATTTCCGTGGCCAGCGTATCGCGCATGGTGATCACGCCTTGCGATCCGCATTCGAGGGTAAAACGGCCCGATTTCCCGTCATATTGCGCGACCGCGGCACGCGGTTCCATCGCGTTGACGACGAGGCGGTTATTGTCGACACGGAGCCGGACCACGTGATCGGCCTTGGCGAACGCGGCGGCAACGGCGGCCGCGTCGCCCGACTCCCAATCGAGACAGACGTTGCCGGGCGCGTCGGGCCACAAGGAAATCGTATCGGGCGCTATCGCCGTGACGACATCGGTCACGGCGGGCAGCGGCCTCAGATCCACTTGAATGCGTTCGGCCGCGTCCATCGCCTGGGCAAGCGTTTCGGCAACCACCATGGCAATCGGCTCGCCGACATGACGCACCCGATCCATTGTCAGGACGCGTCGCGGCGGTTGAACCGGTGCCTGGCCATTTCGCCCGGTGGGCGGGCGCGAGCAGGGCAGGGTGCCAAGCGCCGCCAGATCAGCTCCGGTGACGATGCCGAGGACGCCGGGCGAGCCGGCGGCATCCGACAGATCGATCCCGGCGATCTCGGCCTGG
>JAOTYV010000203.1 GCA_029861675.1 Alphaproteobacteria bacterium | reverse complement strand
ACAAACTGCTTGCCGAATGCGGCAGCGACAAATCGAAACTCCTGTGGGCGCAGCTCTGGGTCACCGACATGCGCAATTTTGCGGCGATGAACGAAGTCTGGGATGCCTGGATCGATCCGGCCAACCCGCCGGTCCGCGCCGGCCTGTGCAGCGCGCTTGCCGCGCCCGACTGGAAGGTCGAGATCATGATAATGGCGGCGAATTAGGTCGTCGGCGTCCGGGTGCGGCGAATTGGTTCAGGCCGGTTCAATGAAGGGATCATCCGTGCGCCAGACTTCCGACCTATTCCAAAGCCCGGGAAGAGAGACGAAATGCTGACCATCGACGCGCAGGTACACACCTATGAGCGGGATCATCCCGGACGGCCGTGGACCAATGTTCTCGCCGGGCCGCCGGAGGTAACGGGCGACGATATGATATCCGCAATGGATGCGGTGGGCGTCGACGCCGCCATCCTGGTATCGGCCTGGACCATGTACCGCTATGACGCCAGCTACGCGATCTCGGTCCGGGCGGCATACCCCGACCGCTTCGCGCTGGTCAAACCGATCGACCCGGCCGATCCGGCCGCGGCGGAGACGATCGCCGATTGGGCAAAGACCGAAGGTGCGGTCGGGGTGCGCATCATGTTGACCCAAACCGCACCGGACGATCCGGACGATCCGGGCACAAATCGCATATTCGCCGCCGCCGGCCGCCATGGACTGCCGGTCAATCTCTCCTGCAAGAACCGCCTGGCGCAGGTCGCCGCCCTGGCGGCACGGAACGGCGAAACGCGGATTGTCGTCGACCATCTCGGCCTGTTCCAGCCGCGCGTGCCGCCGGCGCCGCCGGAGCCGTTTGCGGAGCTCCCGTCGCTGCTCAAGCTTGCTTCTTTTGAGAATGTCGCGGTGAAGGTTAGCGGCGCCTGTACCATGTCTCGCGCACCCTTTCCCTATGACGATCTGTGGGACCCGCTCCGCCGGGTTTTCGACGCCTTCGGCTTTGACCGTTGCATGTGGGGCACCGACTGGACACGGGCCATCAATGTGGTGACCTATCAGCAGGGCGTGGAGCCGTTCCGGATCACCAACCGTCTGTCGGACGCCGAAAGGGAGGCGCTCATGGGCGGTACGCTGCAGCGACTCTACAACTGGACGCCGAAGCAGTGACCTGCTCTGCATCCGTCTGGCGTTCCCGGTGGGGCGCGATAATGCGATAGTGGATACCCTTAACCAGGTGTGCTGGGAGGACAGAGCATGCTCTCAATCAATCGGTTACCCGGACCCTTCGGCGTGGAGATCACAGGTCTCGACCTGCGACAGTCGGTCGATCCGGAAACCTTCGCCGAGATCGAAGCGGCGCTGCACGCGCACGGTGTGGTCTGCATTCGCGAACAGCAGGCGATGACCCCGGCGCAGCATGTGGCGTTCAGCGCCCATTTCGGCGAGTTGGAGGTGCATGTGCAGTCGAGCTTCAACCTCGAGGGGCATCCCGAGATCTATTGCGTTTCCAACTGCCTCAACGAGGAGGGCAAGGCGAAGGGGCTCGCCGAGGCGGGCCGGGTCTGGCACACGGATTTGTCCTATATGCAGGCGCCGAGCCGGTGTTCGCTGCTGCACGCGGTCGAGGTGCCGCATGATGCGGCGGGCAATCCGCTGGGCGCGACGATGTTCGCCAATGCGACGATAGCCTACGCGGCCTTGGACGACGAATTGAAGGAAAGGCTTAAAGGGCTGACGGGGGTGCATAGTTACAAGGCGATTTACGACAAGATTGTCGCCAAGAGCAAACCGGGCCGCCAAGGGCTGAAGCCGCTGAGCGAAGAGCAGAAACGCAAGGTGCCGCCGGCCACGCATCCGGTGGTGATTGCCCACCCGCGCACCGGCGCGCCGATCCTGTTCGTGAACCACGGAACGACGGAACGGATCGTCGAGCTGCCCGAGGCGGAAAGTCAAACGCTCGTGGATGAGCTGTGCGCGCACATCGTCAAACCGGCGTTCGTGTATACCCATCGTTGGCGCGCCGGCGACCTGTTGATCTGGGACAATATTCAGACGCAGCATTTTGCGGTCGACGATTATTGGCTGCCGCAACGCCGGCATATGCAGCGCACGACGGTCAGGGGGCCGATGCCGCATTCAGCGTGAAGATGCCGCATTCGGCGTGAAAGAGTGCCGTATTACCTTGGAAAACGGCCAAAATTGGGCAATGTTGTGATATCCGCCATATTCGGTGAAGTCTCCATTGACAGGGTTACCACTAAGGGTGTACCCGGTTAGGTGAGCAATCGGAGAGGGTGCAAAAAGCTCCGATAGCCGTGTTATTCGAGCCGTTTGAGATGGGAGGCCGTTAAACTCAAACGAGGGTAGCCATTCTATGGTGTATTGGGACGCAGGGCTTAACGACTACATAAATTTCATCGTGCTGTTTGCTGGAGTTCTCTGCATGACGATCGTGTTCGTCTGGATGGAACACCGCCGGTACGAGCGCCGCAGGCAGTGGGAAATGACGGTGCGAAATCGCAGTCCGCTCTACCGGGACGGTGCAAAGGTCATCGCATTCCGGTTACGCAGCTAGGCGCTTGTCAGAGTGCTATTGGCGGCGATCCACCGCGGATAGGTGGTGCGCGTGCCTAATCCAAACCACATGGGCGGAAACCACCGGCCCGTAAATTTTTATTAGGTCGACGAACCGGCCGCTTCTAGCCCGCGTCCCATGGGCTGAGAGCCGCGGCCTCGCGGCCGGCGATGCGTCCGCCGACGAAACATTCGGTCAGATTGGCGCCACCGGCATACAGCCATCCCCAAATTCCTCCGCATTCGCCCGCTTCGAACAGGCGCGGGATCGCCTCGCCGAACGGATTGAGCACGCGGTAGGTCCCGTCATGCACCGGGCCGCCTTGGGTGTTCGAAACCACCGGCCAGATTTCGCCGGTGTAATAGGGCGGCGATTTGATCGGCACCATGGTCTTGGGGCTGCGTCCGTGATCCGCATCGGTGCTTGCCGCGCAGGCGGCGTTCCAACGGTCGATCGTCGCGGCGAGCGTCTTCGGATCGCAGTCGAGGTGCCCGGCCAGTTCGTCGATCGTATCCGCCTTCTTCAAAAGGCCGTTCTGCACCTCTTTCAGGTTATCCGCGCTCCAGAAATAGGGTTCGATCTCGCTGTCGTTGAAGATCGTGGTGCCGAGCGGATAGAGTTTCCGGCCTTCCTCATCGACGACCATGTGGCAGGGCACATAGGGAAACTCCATGGCCGCCGTATCATAATTGTCGAGTGGCCGGTGCCCCGTATCCTGCGCGTAGGGGGCGTATTCGTTCATGAAGCGCCGGCCCTTCTTGTCGACCAGGATCCAGGCCATGGGCGCATCCGGCTCGCGTACCGTCGGCGTCCAGTCGGGCAGGCGCTTGACCCGGATGCCGAAAGGATAGTCCGGATCCGGGTGGCGGAAACCGTAGGAGCCGTGATAGTGCCACATGTGCCAAAGGTCCGCGCCCACGTCGAGCGCCATGCGGATGCCGTCGCCGGTGTTGCCGCGGAAGGCCGCTGAAATAACCGGATTAACCTGCCAGTATTGGCGCTGCATCTCGTAATTGGCCTCGAACCCGCCGCAGGCCAGGATCACGCCGCGCCGTGCCTTGATCGCCTTGCGTCCGTCCGCGCCATCCACCCAGATGCCGCGGATTTCGCCGTCGCCGCCGGTGATCAGCCGAACCGCCGGCGTGCCGAGCCGAACCTCGATCCCGCGCTTCGCGATATTGTCATCCAACACCTTGAACAGCTTGGTGCCGTTGCGGTGCGACCGCGCGCTCGGATATGTCGCATCGCTGTCGAAGCCGGGAATATCGCCGATCTCGAGGAAGTACAATTCGTCATGCCCCGGATAGGGGTAATTGCCCTGCCGGTCGATGGTGACGGTCTTACCGCGGTTTACTTCGGCAAGCGTGTGCACGTAATCGTCCAGCCCCATCATTTCGTCGACGAAGGCTTCATGCACCGCGCGCGGCGTGGTGCCGTCATTGGTCCCTTCGAAATAGGACAGCGCCGCCTCGCGGTTCTTGGCCAGCCGGATGCCGCCGCCGGCGCAAATTGAAATACCGCCCGGCGTCTTCATCTTCTCCACCAACAGCACCTTGGCGCCCGCGTCATGCGCGTCGATCGCGGCGACGCCGCCGGCATAGCCGAACCCGACCACGACGATGTCGAATGTTTCGTCGAATTCGCTCACGCTTTTCGGGGGGAGGGATGTGTCGGACATGCGGGGGACCATGTTTTTGTTGATTGAGGACGAGGGCGAGCTGCCGCACCATTGCATCCCGCGCGGCCCGGCGCTGTCAAGCCGAGGCCATGTGTCGCAAAATCAAAGGGCGATGCGGGAAGCCGCATCGCCCTCGATCGGGAGCAAGTCAGGTGGTGTGGATTTCAGCAGCCGGCGACGCATTTCCCGTTGCCGTCGAACGACATGGTTTTGCCGCTGAGCGGCACGTGAACCGGCATCTTGCTGGCCTTTATGAATTTTTCGGTGCGGGTCCCCGGCTGAACCTTGCCGCCCCGTGTCGCCTCTTCGTTGGCGTGCGAGGCGATAACCGAATTCGGCTTGATTAATTCATTTACTACATAGGCCGCCTCGGTCGGACCGGTCGTGAACGTATCACCGATATTCATCACCACGAGCTTGGCCTTGTAATGCCCGCGGACAACCGTGTCCTGCTCGGCGGTGATGCCGGTGTCGCCCGAAAGGTAGACCACCAACCCGTTGGTAAACTTCAATACATAGCCGGTCGGCGGACCGACATAGCCGGTTATGCCCGCGGCTTTCATGGAATCGCCCAACGCCCCGCCGATGAAATCCGGCGCCAGGCCATTGCTGTGCACCGCGGGTACGGTGGTGATCATGACTCCGCCGACCGTTCGGTTCGCGCCGAAGCGGACGAGCATCGAGTTTTTCGGATTGCCGCCGGCGGCTTTCAGCTTGCCGGCGAAAAACCGCGGCATTTCGCTGCCGGTCACGATCTTGGCGCCTTTCGCCAGGGCGATGTTCACGGTACTGGAATTCGGTGTCGCCTTGACGGATCTGTCGGGCTTGGCACAGGTGCCCGCATTGACCGCCTTGGTGTGCTGGTTTCCGACGTGGTCACCATGCATGTGGCTGACCAGGATCACGTCGATCTTGCCGAGCCGTGGGTCCTTCGGTCCGGCGACCGTGCGTCCGGCATCGTAGAGCAACCGCGTGCCGTTTGGGTCCTCGAAGATCAGGGCCCGGTCGAGGCGGCAGAATTCACCATCCTGGCCGCCCAAAGGGGTGATTTTTACGTTTGCGGCCGTTGCGGGCTGCGCGATCGAAGCGGCCAGTCCGAAGGCGGTAGCCGCCAGTAAATGTAATCGAATCCTCATCTGCCTTCCCCGTGCATTGTTTCTGACAAACAATACTAATTTTCGAAATGATGCCACGCCGAACCGCGTCCCGTCACCATAAGGCGCGAGCACCCCGTCGCAGCCACAAAGGGAGCTTGGGAGAGGGCTCTGCGACGGGGCACCGGGGGCGTCTGGTCTCGATACGTCTGTCGAGGCCGTGCACCTTTCAGGCGGTTTACGCTGCCCGAAAGGGTGCACCGACGTTTATTTCACTTTTGCGCCGCGGAACGGTTTGTGACAGCCGCCGCATCCCTTTTTGCCCATCGCGCCGACCTGTTTGGCGATCGCCTTCTGGTCGCCGGTACCGGCGATTTTTATCAATTTGGCGCTTTCCTGCTCGAGAACGCCGGCTGCTTTCTCAAACCCTGTCCAGTCTTTCCAGATCGCCGGCAATGCGCGCGTTTCCTTGTCGGAAAAATCGCCGCGGCCGCTTCCCTTGGGGAACAGGCCGTTGATTTTTTTGGACATTCCATTGATGGCTGTCGCGTGTTTGGCGACGCCCGCGGCGCTGCCCTTGCCGCTCTTCGCGTAGGCCTTGATCGGTTTCCATTCCTTCGAGATGGATTTCATCAAGGCTCTGCGTTCTTTTATCGCGTCGCTGGCGCCGACGGCGCTGGACATGCACGCCGGCAAGATTACGAGACCGGCAACGGCAGCGACGGCAAGAATTCCTGATAGTTTGAATGCGGGACGCATTGTTTACTCTCCCTCCTGTGCTATCAGCCGATGACCGCTTATCGGATTCTGATAACGTTACACTGGCACATTGCGGCCTTTATTTGGGTCGTCCGTTCCACAACGTCCTATGTTTGTCGTGATTCGGTCCCTGGCGGGAATCACACGACCCGCAGCTATATTAACACCGCGCACTGCGAATTATTCCGCATTCGGCGAAAACATTTTTGGTGGAGCCTTTTGTCGGCGGGCCGGCATCGGGAAATTGTCTAAACTTTCAACCGGGTGCGCCGTTACGGATGCATCAGCCGGGCATCGAATTTTGCGGGTGCGAACTCGATTAGTTCGGTTTCGGCGCCGGCTGCAATTCGTCATAGACCGCGCGCGCGATCCGCAGAAGTTCCGGGCGCGACAATTCGGCGGTGATGCCGTATCCGACCGGTCCATTAATCCAGTAGAAGACCGACACGGGGCCTTCCTGCGCAAAGCGGAATTCGGTTGTGCCGCTCCAGCGCGCGTCGGTCACCACGTACAGCGTAATGCGGCGGCGTTTTTCATCCTGATACATGAATTGCGCCGCCGGTCCGACCTCCGCCGACAGCAATCGGCCGCCGACGAGCGAGAACCCGAATTCACCGAGCCGGGGGGCGCGGAGCGGTGCGCCCAGAACCTTGGACAGCCAGCGGACCAGATGCGTCTCCTCATCTGCGGTCACCTCGACCGGATGGCGCCGCTGCGGCGTGAACACCGCGTGCGCGACGGCGGCGCGGCGCGCAACGGTAATTTCCTGCGCCTTGTCGACCTGCATCACCTCTTGCACCCGCCAGCCGGTGATGCCGCCGGCGATGAACAGGACGACCGATGCCGCCGCCCAGAATAGATGGATGCGGGTACGCGTTGGCCTGCGGGCCGCAAGGCTCTGCGGTAGCGGTTCTTCGAGTACCGGATTGAACAATTCTCGCAGCGCCGCCTTTTGTGCCTGATACGCCGCCACACGCTCGGCCGCTTCCGGGTGGGTGGCCAGATGTTCAGCCACCTCGCGCCGGCGTGCGTCATCAAGCTGTCCGTCGACGAACGCGTGCAGTTCCGCTTTGCTGACCGTCTCGGACGCCGTCATTCGTTTGATTCCAACTCGGTTCGGTCGGCGTCGGACATCATCCGGCGCAGTTTTTCGCGTCCCCGGTGGATTCTCGACATAAGGGTACCGACCGGGATGTCAAGAACCGTCGCGGCTTCCTCGTAACTCATCTCTTCCAAGGCGATCAGCAGGAGCGCCGCGCGCTGTGGCTCCGGCAGGCGGGAAAACGCCCGCCAAACGCCGGTGATCTCCAAGCGGTCTTCCTGTGTCGGCCGAACCGGCAAGCTCTTCACCCCGATCTCTAGCGTCGTTAGCGTCGGCGTATTGTGATATTTGCGCGCTGTGTTGAGGTGAAGATTATGCAGGATCGTAAAGAGCCATGCACGCATGTTGGTGCCGCTGGCCCATAGGTCCATCCTGCTCCAGGCACGCTCCAGACAGTCCTGCACGAGGTCGTCCGCCTGTCCGCGGTCGCCGACCAGCGCGCGCGCATAGCGGCGCAGATGTGGAATTTGCTCGACGATGAGGTGTCGGACATCGGACATGTCAGCAGCATATCCCGGTAGAGCGGGTTTTAGGAAATGCCCAAATCAATTTTGGTGGCGATACCCTGCCGAGCGGGCTGGAAGTGGGCTTCGCGGCGTCATTTGAGTGCGCCTATCCAATCCCGGATGATCGTCATGTCGCTTTCCGACAGCGGCGGGTACGGGCAGGGGTCGCCGAAGCAGAATTCCGCGCCTTCCGGCATTTTTTCTTCGATGATCATTTTGTACAGGCTCGATTTTTCCGGAACGCCGGCGACAATGTATTTCGATGCTTTCACTTTCTCGAGGTCGAGAATGAAGGAGAAATCACGCTTGGCCGGATATAGCGGTTTCCCGGTTTTTGGGTCCTTGACGCGCTGGGGGATCGGCACGTGACAATCGTTGCATTTGTTGCGCTTGAAGACGTCCAGCGCCGCAGCATCCAGATCCGTGGCACGCGACCCGTGCAATTGGACGCCAAGCGTGGCCAGAGACAACACACTCGCCAACAGGACCGTGCCAAAACGGGAGGATCGGTGCATCGCCAACATCGCCCTTACAGTGCCGGAAGATCGTCCGGCCGCGCGCCAATAGCATAATTTTGCCGGTTCACGAAAATTTTAGTGCGCACTCCCCGACAATGGGTGTTCAATATCGGGTGGACGGTACGGATGTCATTCGGAGGAGCGACGGTGATGGAAGAAAAGAAAATTGACCCACGGGTTTTCGATCTTTACGACGATTATTGCCACGGCCGAATCGAGCGGCGGGAATTCTTCAGCAAGGCGGCGGCGTTGACGGTCGGCGGCGTTTCCGCCCTCGCAATGGCCCAGAGCCTGCTGCCGCGCTATGCGAACGCGCAGACGATTTCCTTCACGGACAAGCGCATGAAAGCGCGCTATGTGCAGTATCCGTCGCCCGGCGGCACCTCCGGCAATATGCGCGGGTATCTGGTGCAGCCTGCCGGGACAGGCCCGTTTCCCGCCGTGCTCGTCATTCACGAGAATCGCGGATTGAATCCCTATATCGAGGATGTCGCGCGCCGCGCCGCGGTCGAGGGATTTCTGGCCTTGGCGCCGGACGGCCTGTCGCCGATCGGCGGCTATCCGGGCAATGACGATGATGGCCGCGCCATGCAGAAA
>JAOTYV010000202.1 GCA_029861675.1 Alphaproteobacteria bacterium | reverse complement strand
ATATATGGTGCAAACAGTGGTATATGTCAATAATTTTATTGCGATGCACAATTATTTTGCTGCGCCGCAGTTAATGCTGCCGAATACCACGCATTCTGTGCAGGGCGGTATCCCCGCCGCGCCGGTTCCGACAGCCGCCAAACCGAAAATGAAGGTAGTGGTAGACCCAAAGTACGACTGGATAGCGGGGAGCGCTTTGCGCTACGATATTTTTTAATGAAAATACGGGGAGTATTTCGGCAAGATTTCATCGATCGGAGAACAATTCGCCTTTGCATCTTTCGGAGATAGAAGATAAGAAATAGTGAGTTGGGTGGCTCTTTCCGAAAATGAAATCTTCAAATAGCCGAAATTTAATTGGCATGGCCAAGCGAAGTCTCAGTAGCCTAAGTATTAACCATATTTTTCGATTTGGTTTTATTTCAGCGATTCTCCTGTCGGCGATGTCATTGCAGGTCGCCGAGGCACGCTATGCGTCGATCGTGATCGACTTCGAGACCGGCAAAGTGCTGCACGCCATTAATCCCGATACTCGGAACTATCCGGCATCACTGACAAAAATGATGACCTTGTATCTCACATTCGACGCCTTGAAAGCCGGGCGGCTGTCGATGAATCAGAAACTCGCCGTATCGGCCAGGGCGGAAAAAGCGCGACCGTCCAAATTGGGCCTGAGAAAAGGCGACACTATTTTGGCCAAGGATGCGATCCTCGCAATCGTTACCAAATCGGCCAATGACGCCGCCATCGTAATTTCCGAGGCGCTGGCAGGCTCGGAGAAAGAGTTCAGCCGACAAATGACCCTCCGTGCCCGGCAAATCGGCATGAAGCGCACGACATTCCGCAACGCTTCCGGATTACCGAACCGCCGGCAATTTTCAACGGCGCGGGACATGGCCATTCTCGCACGGCGCCTGATGGAAGATTTCCCGAAGCGATACCACCTTTTCGCGACCAAGGGCTTCGAATTCAATGGAAGGACCTTCAGCAATCACAATAAGCTGCTAAAGACCTATCCAGGCACCGATGGCTTGAAGACCGGCTACACCCGTGCATCCGGCTTCAATCTCGCCGCATCGGCCAAGCGCAACAACCGGCGCGTGATCGGCGTCATTTTTGGCGGGAAATCGGCGAGGAAGCGCAATCGGCAAATGCATAGCCTGCTTGACCGGGGTTTTGCCAAGATGGCGCCGGCGCGACAGCGGCGCATCGCGCGGGCGCGCGCGGCCAAGAAATCCGGGCCGCGTCAGGAAGCGGTGACGATGGCCTCGGTATCCGCCCTCGCGAAGCCGCTGAAGCTTTCTACTTTCCGGGGGCAAACGCCGGACAAATGGTCGATTCAGGTCGGTGCCTACAGGAAAAAGGGACCGGCGCGCGTTGCCGCCAATAAAGCGGCGCGCCACCTGTCATCGGCGGGAAAGAAGCGAACCAAAAACAAGGGCAAGGCCGTGGTCATCCCGTCTTGGCAAAATAATGCCTGGATTTACCGCGCGCGGCTCGTGGGAATGACCCGAACGAAAGCAAACGCGGCCTGCCGTGAGCTGATCAGCCGGCGCGTAAACTGCGTGACCGTACCGCCGAAATCGATGGTGGAAACGACCCGTGGCCGGGCCGTTCAATAACCGCAATCCATCGATCCGAGCGCGCTCGTCCATAAAGCGCTGCGCCGCCAGCCGAAGCTTCGGCAATTGTCAGAGATTTGCCGGCGATGCCGCGGATGTCCGCTTAACAGAAATCCCGAGCGAACCGAAACGGTTCGCGACGACGTAATTACGTAAAAACAAAGAGATAGACCATTGCACTTGAGGCAATTTAAACAAGTAATGGTCTAGCGCAAGATTGCCGGACCGAATCGAGGGCCCTTGTCGGGCACCCCCCTCCGAAACGCGGCGCGCGGCGGCCCTTTTTGTCTAGGCCACCTTCACGGACCGGCCGATACAGCTATACTGGAAGCCCGCATCGGATAGCGCGTCACCGTCATAGACGTTGCGAAGATCGACAATTATCGGCTGCCGCATCAAAGACTTGGCCTTTTCCAGGTCGAGCGACCGAAACTCGTTCCATTCGGTCACCAGAACCATGGCGTCCGCCCCTTCCATCGCGTCATAGGCATCGCTGCACCAGACGACGTCGGACAGCACCTTCCGCGCCTCATCCATGCCGGCGGGATCGTAGGTTTGAATGGCCGCCCCTGCCGCTTGCAGCGCCGGGACGATATCGAGGCTCGGACTTTCCCGCATATCGTCGGTGTTCGGCTTGAAGGTCAAGCCCAGCACGCCAATCGTTTTGCCTTCGACGCTGCCGCCGCAGGCCGCAAGCACACGCTCCGCCATCGCCCTCTTGCGTTCATCATTTGCGGACACTACGGAACTGACGATGCGCATGGGAATGTCGACATCCTGGGCGGTTCGCACCAGAGCCAAGGTGTCCTTGGGGAAGCATGACCCGCCGTAGCCCGGTCCGGGATGCAGGAATTTACGACCGATCCGCCCGTCCAGGCCCATGCCCCGCGCAACGTCGTGCACATCGGCGCCAACGTTTTCGCACAGATCGGCCATTTCATTGATGAAGGTGATCTTGGTCGCCAGAAAGGCGTTCGTCGCGTATTTGACGAGTTCCGCGCTCTCGCGGCTGGTAAACAGGATCGGCGTCTCGATCAGGAACAGCGGGCGGTACAACGCCCGCATCACTTCCTGGGCCGGTTCGCTCGTGGTGCCGATGACGACACGGTCTGGCCGCATGAAATCCTCGATCGCCGCCCCTTCTCGCAGGAATTCCGGGTTCGAGACGACATCGAATTCCGCGTCCGGACGGGTTTCCCGAACGATCCGCTCGACCTCCTCGCCGGTGCCGACCGGCACCGTCGATTTGGTCACGATGACCGTATAGCCATCCAGCGCCTCGGCGATTTGTTTCGCGGCCGCATATACATAGCTCAGGTCGGCGTGGCCGTCACCGCGACGGCTCGGCGTGCCGACGGCGATAAACACCGCATCCGCCTCGCGCACGGCCTGTGACAGGTCGGTCGTAAACGACAGCCGGCCGGCCTTGGCATTGACGTCAATCAGCTCGTCCAGGCCCGGCTCGTAAATCGGCACCTTGCCCGCATTCAGCCCATCGATCTTGGCCTTGTCCAAATCGACACAGGTCACATCGATTCCGAACTCGGAAAAACAAGCGCCCGAAACGAGGCCGACATATCCGGACCCGATCATCGCGACACGCATCGCGAATCCTCCCTATTCGTTACTAGGTCATTGAACCCTGCGCGCGACGCATCCGGCGACCCTTTGCCATCATGATGCATCCGTATAGCGCGCCAGCACATCTTGCACAGAAGACGCCATATCGCTTCGCTGCAAAGCAAATGCGATGTTGGCCTCCAAAAAACCGACTTTGTCGCCACAATCGAAGCGCTGCCCCTCGAACCGCAGGCCGTGGAACGGCGCCGTACCGATGGTTTGCGCCATGGCGTCGGTGAGCTGAATTTCACCACCGGCGCCCACCTGCTGCTTGTCGAGATGCTCGAACACCGACGGCAACAATATGTAACGGCCGATGATCGACAGCGTCGAGGGCGCCACGTCGGGTTCCGGCTTTTCCACCAGGCCGCGGACCGAGGCCAGCCGGCCATCGTCGCCGTCCAGGTCGAGCACGCCGTAGCGGTTGGTGTGTTCGCGCGGCACGTCCATCACCGCGACCACGCTGCCGCCGGTCTCCTGATGGGTATCGACAAGCTGTTTGAGGCATGGCGTTTCCGACATAACGAGATCGTCCGCGAGCAAGACGGCGAACGGCTCGTCGCCGATGAATTCACGGGCGCACCAGACCGCGTGGCCCAGCCCCAACGGCTGCATCTGGCGGGTATAGGCAATGCGCCCCGATCCCGGCATCCAGGCATGCATTTCCGCGACCAGATCCGTCTTGCCGCGTTCGGCGAGCGTCCGGTCCAGTTCAAAGGCGAAATCGAAATGATCCTCGATGGCATTCTTGCCACGCCCGGTCACGAAGATGAATTCCTCGATGCCCGCGGCGGCCGCTTCTTCAACGGCGTATTGAATCAAAGGCTTATCGACAACGGGCAGCATTTCCTTCGGCACCACTTTGGTCGCCGGAAGAAACCGTGTGCCCAGTCCGCCAACCGGGAAAATCGCCTTACGTACCTGTCGTTTCATAAGATTTTCACGCCTGCGCGCTACCAATTTGTAGTGCCGCCTATGTGCCACAGGGGCCGGAATCGCGCAACCGGAAGCGCCGGACTACCCCTATTTACCCAACAAGATATCCTTGGCTTGGTTAATGCGTGCCGCAAGATAGTCCGACCCGCCGCGGTCCGGATGGTACTGTCCCATCAGCCGCCGATGGGCCTGTTTGATCTCATCGGAAGAGGCGTTTGCATCGATGCCCAGAATGGCGCGTGCTTCGGCAACCGACATCGCGCCCCCCGACGCCCCGTTTCCCGCATGGGCGGAGGCGTCTTCGCCACTCCCCCCCGCTTTCTCCCGCCAATCCTCGCTGCGCATCCGGTCGAGATAGGATTCCAGGACCTGCGCCGAGTTCTGGTCCATCGCCAGGGCGTTGCGATACAAATCCAGCACCGCGGCCAGGTCGAGGTCGGAGAGCCGCCGTCCCGTGTTCGGCCCTTCCCGCACGATCCCATCCATTTCGCCGGTATCGTGATCGAGTTTCATATCCACAAAGCGGGTCTGAATTTCGGAAGCTTGGCCCTGCGTCGGCCCCTGCGCCGCCTTCGCCATCCGCTTGAAGACCCGCATCTGACGAAGAAAGGGCAGCAACAGGAAGAGTGCCACCAGCAACAGCTGGAAGCGTCCGGTTCCGAATATGTACAGGAACACGCCGAGCGCCCCGATGAAAACCAGCCAACGCAATACCTGTTTGATCTGCTGCGGCGTCGCGCGCGCCAGTCCTTGCAGGATCAGGTAGCCGCCGACGGCGCCGCCAATGCCGAATAAGAGCCAGCCCATGATCCCTACCGTTTACCGCTGATATCGTGTGTCAGGCGGCGCACCGCCGGGCCGCGGCCCGCCCCGTACTCAAGCAGGGCGCGGCGCCCGCCGGACGCATAGACCGCAACCGCCGAGAGCAGTTCCCTGAGCTGGCGGGCGCTCGCGGAATCGAACGGGCAATAGGCGCCGCCGGACAGGCGCGCGATCTGCTGAAACGCGTTTCCGGCAATCGGATCGCCACCTTCGTGGAACACGAATACCGGCACTTTCAGCAGCCCCAGTTCGCCCGCCTGATGGCACAGCGAGTCGATATCCTCTTCCATGGCGTCGCCGACAAACACCACGGCATCGACGGCTTTCTTCCCGGTTTCCCGGATGACATGGCTGAAAACCTTGCCGATCTGCGTATGCCCGCCAAGGCACCGCACGCCGGTCATGAAGCGCAAAAGCTCGCGGGCGTTGGCGGCCCATTTGCTGGCCCGGCATTGCCCGAAACCGCGATAATAGACCAGCTGCACCTCAAGACCGCCCAAGGCGGCTGTTTCAGCAAACATCTCACCCTGAATTTGACAGGCGGTATCCCATGTCCGGCCACGGCTCGCGGTCGCGTCCATGGCAAAGATCAGCCGCCCGCGCGCACCATCCGTTTTGGTCCGCGTCGTTGTGGCGACCTTGTCGAGGAAGGCCGCAATGTCCGTATCGGTCGTACGTTCGGGTAGTTTCGCCATACCCAATGATATTGGGGCTTATACCAGCGCTTTTCCAGCAGTAATGGCATCTTCCGATGGCATTTCCCGCCGCGTCAAGCCGACGGCATCAAGCAGGGCGCGCACTTCCTGGCGGGCGGCGACATGCGACATGTTCAGCCGGACGCCGGCGCGGCGCTCGCGCAGATCCAGCAGCGTCAGCCCTTTCAGGAATAATTCCCTAAATACCACGCGTTCACCAAACCCCGGCACGATGCGGAAGCCTATACGTTTAGACAATTGAACTAGAACGCTTTGCATCGCGCGCGTATTGCGCGAATCGATCATGGCGATGCGATTGCGCATGACGATCCAATCGATGCTGCCGCCGTCACGCGCCGCCCGCTTTTTCTTTTGCTCCCAGACCATCGCCGAATAGGTGCTGGGCGCGAGCACCGCGTGACTCTCGGGATCCACCTTGGCCAGAAGATCGAGATCGACGAAGCTGTCATTCAGCGGTGTAATCAGCGTGTCCGCATGGCTATGGCCGTGGCCCGACAGAAATCCGTCGCTGCCGGGCGTGTCGATGACGACGAAATCGTGACGGGCGGCCAATCCCTCGATGCATTCGTCGAGCCGCGTGCCCTCATCGCTTTGCGCCACCTTGCGATCATCGTAGTAGCTCCGCTCCACGAACCGATGCTCCGGCATCGGCAGATCGACCTTGTTGGCGTCGATATATTGCCGCCGATTTTCGACGTACCGCGTAAAGCTGGCTTGAGGATCGTCCAAATCGATGCTGCCGACCGAGTATCCGGCCTGCATCAGCCCCACGGTCAGGTGCATCGCCGTGGTCGATTTACCCGACCCGCCCTTTTGGTTGCCGATGACGACGATTTGCGCGCGCGTCATCGGACTTACACGCCGCGCGGCGGCAACTGAGGGAGCCGTAGGAGTGGATTGGTCGGCATCGGCGAATCCTGGGGAAACCGGCGGATCACCCGCCCGGCGGCAGAGTCTATGGTGCGCACCGGCGCGGAGCAAGAATTGCGATGGAGAGAGTGGTATCATGCGAACTATGACCCGTCACCCTGTCAGTACCAGATCCGACCGAAAGCCGGTGCGACGCCACATTCGCGCAGGCATTGTGTTGGCGCTGTTTTGTATCGCCATGACCGCCTGCGGCACGGTGGAAAACCGCCGGCCCAAGGGCACGACAAAGCCCCTGCCTGCGGCGCAGGCCCGCCTCTTCTTCAACCTTCCCGCATTGTCCGCCGCGACGGTCGATTACCGCCGCTACACCAGCGCCGACGGCCGATTCGTGGAAGAATTCGGGACTTGGACGGCCGGCGCCGACGGTTCCACGGCCGGCCTGCTGATCAGCGAGGCGGTCGGCGCGGCGCCGTTGCTGGATGCCGAGTCGCTGGAGAAGACCGTCGATCTCTGGTCCGAATTGCGCGACAAGAATCCGGGTTTCGGACCGCCCAAACAGGTCAGCACCGCGACCGGCACGACGACCTGGCGGCGGGCGTCAATCGGGACCCGCATTTGCGTCGTGTTCCTGCAACGCTTTGAGACGGCGAGCGGCGGGGGCACCGGCACGCGCGCCGTTCTGACCGGCTATTTCTGCAATGCAATCGGCGCCACCTTGGACCCCGACACCGCCGAAGCCGCGGTCAAGGCGGCGGGCTTGCGCGGCCCTGCCCCGCCGCAATAGAAAGAGCGCAACACAGGCCGCATCTGCCGCGACCCGCTACGGAATATCAATCAAACAGCACATTTGGGAGAACCGCGCATGACCTTGTTCGACATGGATGGCATGACCGCCGTTATCACCGGGTCCACCAAGGGGATCGGCAAAGCCATCGCGGAGCGCATGGCGGAACACGGCGCGAACGTCGTCGTCTCGTCCCGCAAAGCGGATGCCTGCGACGCGGTCGCGGCGGAGATCAACGAGAAATGGGTCAAGGGCGGCAATAAGGCGGCCGCGATCCCCTGCCACATCGGCCACAAGGAACAGCTTCAGGCGCTGGTCGACAAATCCAACGACACATTCGGCAAGATCGACGTATTGGTGTGCAACGCCGCGGTGAACCCCTATTTCGGCCCGTCGCGGGACATTCCCGACAGCGCCTTCGACAAGATCATGGAGGCCAATGTGCGCAGCAATTTCTGGCTGTCGCACATGGCGGCCGGCCAGATGGCGGAACGCGGCGACGGATCGATCATCATCGTCTCGTCGATCGGCGGATTGAAGGGCAGCGCCACGCTCGGCGTCTATGGCATCTCCAAGGCCGCCGATATGGAGCTGGCGCGCGTGCTGGCGGTCGAATACGGCCCCCGCAACGTGCGCGCCAACGCCATCGCGCCGGGACTAGTGCGAACCGATTTCGCCCGCGAACTCTGGGACGATCCGAAAAAACTGGAAGTCCGTAACGCGGTCACGCCGCTGCGCCGCATCGGCGAGCCCGACGAGATCGCCGGTATCGCGGTCACGCTGGCGACCAAGGCCGGCTCCTTCATCACCGGCCAGACCCTCGTGGTCGACGGCGGGGTGCAGATCGCCTAGCGGGGATTCGGGTCGAGGCGAATTGAGTTACAACCATGTCCCCGAACACATGTCACCTATCTCCCCGGTCTATACACCCGTCAAGGGGGAGGGAGACATTAGGTCGAGTTCGGCACGAGAAGTCCTCCCCCCTTGCGGGGGAGGCTTTGACCGCGAACAGCGGTCAAAGAGGTGGGGGGGGTAACCCGATGAAAGAGCTCGGATGCCAGCGGCGCGATTCGTACTCCGAACCGTCCTAATCTGTAGTTCTACAGCGCCAGCGCCAGCCGGTAGCCTTCTTCGATGGCCCGCACCGCGTCGAGGTCGGCGGCCTCGCGGGCGCCGCCTATCCGGTGGGTCGGCAGGCCGTGCGCCCGCAACCCCTCCTCCAACTCGGCCCGCGGCTCCTGTCCGGCGCAAATCACGATCGTGTCCGCCGCGATGCATCGCGCGCCCTCGCCGGTTTCGATGTGCAGTCCGGCATCGTCGATCCGCCGGTAGACCGCGCCGGCGATCATCTCGACGCGATTGCGGCCCAGCACGGCCCGGTGAATCCACCCGGTGGACCGCCCGAGCGACGCGCCGAACCGGCCCGCGCCGCGCTGCAGCATGGTAATCATGTGCGGCGGCGCAAGCGCGTC
>JAOTYV010000476.1 GCA_029861675.1 Alphaproteobacteria bacterium | reverse complement strand
AACCGCCCGATGATCGGAAAATAACTGTCGCCGGGCGCCTCGGGCAGCCCTTCCGAGTCCCCCAACGTGGCCGCGCCGCCCGGTTGTTCGCCGCGCGCCAACGCTTGCTTCAGCTCATCGATCGACAGGGCCTGCTCCGGCGGCGCCTTGTCTGCGGCGACACCGACCATCGACCAGGTGCGGTCCTTGACGTAGAGGTAGCTCACCGTGCCATCGAGCGTCGCCTTCATCGAGTGCAGCACGTTCGGCGCCACATGCACGAAGGTGCCGGGAGGAACAACACGATGGTCCGAGCCGACGATTGAGTCGATCTTGCCGAGCAGCGGAAAGACCATCAGTTCGTTCGGATGGTAGTGAAGCTGAGAGCCGGTGCCGGCGTCCTTATTGTTCAGGCGCAGGTTCATGTAATCGCCCTCGATGATCGGCCCCTTGCCCGTGGAAAGGTGCGGGTTTGACACGATGTCCTCGAGCTGCTCGAAACGGTAGAACGGCACGGCGTATCTCCTTTGCGGTGCGGTGTGTCGGCAACAATATGTCAAAGAATCGGGGCAAAGGACGGGTACGTCAAACCGCTTGTCGTACGGGCTTACCGGAACTTGCCGCGACTATCCATGCGCGCGACTCCGGCAATGGGAAGCCGGACCGGCGGGCGAGTGAGACATTTGCCGGACTCGGCGATGATCCCTCTTGCCGGATGCGCCGGAATTCGGCAGGATTCAATTTCAGGGTTTTCATCGATATCGTGATCGGCGTGCCGCCGGGGACTTCAGACCTCCCCGACACCGCACTGCGATCACCGCCAAGTTAGACAGGGGAGAGGCCTAGCCATGCCAGACGACGTCAAGGAATACAGGTGGATCGGGAAACGGACGATCCGTCCGGATGGAGTGGACAAGGTCACCGGCAGGGCCGCTTTCGGCGCGGATTACGCGATGCCCGACATGCTTGTCGGCCAGGTGCTGCGCAGCCCGCACGCGCATGCGCGCATCCTCTCGATCGACACCAGCAAGGCCGAGGCGATGCCGGAGGTCAAGGCAGTGGTGACGTCGGCCGACTTCCCGGATATTCCCCCGGAAGAGGCGACCAAAGGCACCGCACCGCCGAACTTCCGCCACCTGTCGCAAAATCTGATGGCGCGGGAAAAGGTCTTGTATGAAGGCCATGCGGTCGCGGCGGTTGCAGCGACGACCACGGCGGCGGCTAAAAAGGCACTGTCCCTGATCGACGTCAAATACGATGTATTGCCGCACGTCATCGACGTGGAAGAAGCCATGAAGCCCGGCGCCCCCGTGCTGCATGACGATCTTTTCACCGACGGTGTCGACCCGAAACCCAAAAAGCCGTCCAATGTGGCGAAACGCCTCGAATTCTCGATTGGCGACCTGGACGCCGGATTCGAGGAAGCGGACATCGTCATCGAAAAGAGCTACACCACCAAACCGGTGCACCAGGGCTATATCGAACCGCACGCCGTGGTCGCCGACGTAGCGGAAGACGGCCAGGCCAAGGTCTGGAGCAGCAGTCAGGGTCACTTCATGATCCGGCAATACTGCGCCGGATTGCTCAACATGCATGTCGCCGACATTCGCGTGACGCCGGCGGAAATCGGCGGCGGCTTCGGCGGCAAGACCACGGTTTGGCTGGAACCGCCGGCAATGTTGCTGTCCCGCAAGGCGGGCCGTCCGGTAAAGATGACGATGAGCCGCGCCGACGTATTCCGTGCGACCGGTCCGACCTCCGGCTCGGCGATGATCTGTAAAATCGGCGCGCGCAAGGACGGCCGCATCACCGCGGCGTCTCTGGAAGTCAAATTCCAGGCCGGCGCCTTTCCGGGATCTCCCGCCGGGCAAGGCTGCATGTGTGCCTTCACCCCGTATGAAATCGAGAACGCGAAAGCGGTCGGCTACGATGTCGTCGTAAATCGGCCGAAGGCGACCGCGTATCGTGCGCCGGGCGCGCCGATCGCGGCCTTCGCGGTCGAGAGTACACTGGACCAGGTCGCCCGCAGCCTGAAGATGGACCCGCTCGAATTGCGCGCGAAAAACGCCGCCCGCGAGGGTGTACGCACAATTTACGGCCCGATGCTGGGCGTTGTCGGCTATGAAGCGACTCTCGAAGCGGCGAAAGCGCATCCGCATTACACCGCACCGCTTGGGCCCAATCAGGGACGCGGCATTGCCTCCGGCTATTGGTTCAATGTCGGCGGCGAAACCAGTTCGGCGGTCAGTATTACCGAGGATGGAACCATCATGGTCATGTCCGGCACGCCCGATATCGGCGGTTCGCGGGCCTCGCTGGCCATCATGGCGGCCGAGGTGCTCGGCGTCGATATCAACGATGTGCGCGCGATCATCGCCGACACCAGTTCGCTCGGTTTCAAC
>JAOTYV010000014.1 GCA_029861675.1 Alphaproteobacteria bacterium | reverse complement strand
GGCCAATTCCGCCTCGATCTCCCGACCGATCACAAGCAGCGGCATCAGGCCGCCGCGGTGCTGCATCACCTGCCGCCCGTCGGCGTACTCGATTTTTTCCGCCGCGACTTCCTCGATCCACGCAACGCGCGCCAGCGGCACCGCTTTCAATCCGACCTCTCCGGCGCGGAACACGATAATCATTTCGCGATTGCCTTTGTCCGGCGCGTCGCTGGCAATCGACTCCTTGGCCGACATGCCGATTGCCATGCGCTCATCATGGCGCACTTCGAAATCTTCGACGGCGAGAGCGTTCGGTTCGAGGATGGTTATGACATTGCCGTCGCCGAGGATCGTATTGCCTGAGAACACGCCGAGGGTCCGCAAGACCGGCGCAATCGGTTTCACGACAATTTCCTCCGTATCGAACACAGCGTCGACGATGATGCCGTAACAGCTCCCACCTGCCTGCGTCACGACGATGAAACGCGTGTCCGTCCCGGTCGCGTCGTCGCTAATCTTCAATGCGCCGCGCAGTGATACGAGAGGGAGCAGACGTTCCCTCAATCGCAATACGGGCGTCTCACGAATATATTCGATGGCATTCTCGTGTTTCCCGCCGACGCGCACGACTTCAACCACGTTAATTTCCGGTAGCGCGAACCGTTCGCCCCCGCATCCGACAATCAAGGCGCGAATGATCGCCAGGGTGAGCGGAATGGTCATCGTGAAGGTGGTTCCTTCGCCCTGCACGGCCTGCAGTTCGATCGTCCCGCCGATTTTTTCGATATTGTTGCGCACCACATCCATGCCGACGCCGCGGCCGGACACGGCGGTCACATCTGCGGCAGTCGAAAATCCGGCGTGGAAGATGAACTGGTGGATCTGATCATCGACCATTTCATTCAACACGTCCTCGCGGATCAGCCCATTCGCAAGCGCCTTGTCTTTGATGCGCTGCGTATTGAGGCCGGCGCCATCGTCGCTGATCTGGATGACGATTTGCCCTCCCTGATGGTGCGCCTTGAGCGTAATCGTCCCGGTTTCCGGCTTACCCATGGCGTGCCGTTGTTCCGGCGACTCCAGGCCATGATCGGCCGAATTCCGGACCATATGCGTGAGCGGATCGCGGATGAGTTCCAGCATTTGACGATCCAACTCGGTCTCTCCGCCCTCCATTCTGAGGTCGATTTTTTTATTCAGATCGTGCGCCAGATCGCGAACGAGCCGGGGAAGCGAAGCCCATGCATCGCCCACCGGCTGCATGCGGGTCTTGATGACGTTTTCCTGAAGTTCGGTCGTGACAAGCGAAAGCCGCTGAAGCGTTTCTTCCAGATGGCCATCGCTTTGGTCGCGCTGCTCCTGCAGAAGTTGATTGCGGGTGAGGACGAGGTCGGATGCGATCGTCATAAGATTATCCAGCAAATCGACCTTTACGCGAACCGACGAGCGCGCCGGCGGCAGGGGCCGCGACGCCTCCGATGGCAGCGCTGCCGGGTCATCCTGGACGGCGGGCAGCGTCGATCCGCCCGCGTCCGGGGACGCCGGTTCATCCGGCGTAACCAGGGTCACCTTTCCCGGTACGTCGAAATCGACAAAATCGGAAACCGTGTGAAACGCCACCGAGCAGGACGGGTCGCCTTCCTCAACGGCGCGGGCGGGCGCGGCGCCGAGCCTGTCTAACCGCTCGATCAGGTCCCTATCGTCCCCGGCCGGCTCCGCCTCCGTCCGTTCCAAGGCGGCCAGAATTTTCTTGATTTGATCCAGCGATTCCAAAACCAGGGATATGGTATCCGGCGCCGCCGGCAACGAACCGTCGCGAATTTTGCCTAGGGTATTTTCGGCCGCGTGCGCCACCCGCTCCAGGCGCGGCAGCGCGAGAAATCCGCAGGTTCCCTTGATCGTATGGACCGTTCGGAAAATCTTCTTGAGGAGTTCGGGATCGTCCGGCAAGCGCTCGAGCTGGACAAGCTCCCCATCGAGCTGATCCATGCTCTCGGCTGTTTCCGCCAAAAACTCCTGCAAAAGATCGTCCAAGACCGACTCCCCACGGACACAAGGCCACAGGACATTCCCCGTACCCGCCGCTGTCACGCACGCTATAATTGCTGGAAAAGCTTTAAAAACCCGTAAAGCGGGGAAACGCCGGCCCGAGCGGAACCGGCGGCAGCGTCAGAGGGTTACGCCGAGGGTCACACGCCCGGAATCGGTCTCGATTTCGAGCCCGCGGCCCAGGGAATCCGCCAATGCCGCAGTGTAATAGGCATGGACGTGCAGCGCCGAAATTGCCTCGGTCGTCACATCCGGTGCGAGTGCCTCCAGGCTGCGATCCGTGAGCCGCGCGTCATCGCCGGTCGCTTCCACGACGACCCTTGTCCGGCTCTCCTGGTTGATCCAAACCGCCAAATTGCCGCCGCGCGGCAGGCAGTCCATGCCCTGGACCACCATATTTAACAACAGCTTACCGCATCCCATCGGCAGCTCACCGACGGCGGAAGGCTCCGGCATCGTGACCGAATAGCGGTCTTCGGTAGCAAATAGCCCATCGACCAGTTCCTTTACGGCACCCAAACCGCCGAGCGCATCGTTGCCGGCGTATCCATAGGCCATCCGGTAGTACTGAACACGGATGCTGGATTGCTGCGCACTGCCGCTGATCAGCTCCATCACCTCATCCGCCATGGACCGGTCAATATCGCTAATCAACTCGACACCATTGTTGATCGCGGCGATTCCGGCAACCAGCTCATGGCAGATGCGCGAGCACAGCAGTTCGGCAATCCGTCGGTCGACAAGATGTGGCATTGCGGCTAGTCTTTCCTCGGTTTTCAGGCCATCGGAGAGGCGCAGCCTAACGCATCGCGCATCATGTCCCAAGGTATTATGCCCGGCGATTTCGTCCGCCACCCGGACCAGCCTGGTTGGGGCCTCGGCCAGGTGCAATCGGTGATTGGAAACCGTGCCACGGTGAACTTTGAGAATGCGGGAAAAGTCACGATCAACATTGCCGTAATCGCATTGAATTTAGTGACAAAAGACAAATAAACATGGACATTTCCATGGACCGCCTGCAAAGGACCCCGGAAAGCGCATGAACGATACCGACACCACAATTCAGACATTCCGGCATCCGGGCGCGGGGCGACGCCATGCGTCGGCGCACCCGAAGGGCCGGCAGCTCGATCCCGCGGCGGAATTGCGCGTCCGGCGCCTGCTGTCCGAAGAGGATGGGCGGCCCTGGAAACAGCGCGACATGCTGATCGAAAACCTTCATCTGATACAGGACCGATACGGCTGTCTCCGAGCGGATCATCTCCTCGCCCTGGCGGTTTCAATGGACCTTGCCATTGCAGAAGTCTATGAAGTTGCGTCATTTTACGCCCATTTCGACATCGTCGATTTGGAGCAACCGGCGCCGCCGTCCACGACCATCCGCGTCTGCGACAGTCTGAGTTGCGCCATGGCCGGCGCGGAGGATTTATTGGCAACCCTGCAGGACGAGCTCGGCCCGTCGGTTCGCGTGGTCCGGGCGCCGTGCATGGGTCGGTGCCATCGCGCGCCGGTGGCGCAAATCGGCCAACGCCACGTGGCTCCGATGACGTCAATGACCTTCGACGAGACCGCAAAATTTGCCGCCGCGGGTCCCGACATCCCCGACGCTCCGGGGCTCGAGGCGTATACGGCCGATAACGGCTACCGTCTGCTGGAGAGCTGCCGCAACGGCGAACGGACGCCGGAGGCGTTGATCGAGACCTTCGAGAGTGCCGGCCTGCGCGGACTGGGCGGCGCCGGATTTCCCGTCGGCCGAAAATGGCAGGCGGTTCGGGCCGAACCGGGGCCCCGACTGCTGGCGATCAATGCGGATGAAGGTGAACCCGGTACATTCAAAGATCATCATTATCTGATCCGCGACCCGCATCGCTTCCTCGAAGGCATGCTGATTGCGGCCTGGGCCGTCGATGCCGATGAAATCTACGTCTATTTGCGCGATGAGTACCCGGATATCCAGCGCATTCTGGAGCGGGAAATCGCGGCGATCGAGGCGGCAGGCCTCAACGCCGGCATCCCGATCCATCTGCGGCGCGGCGCCGGCGCTTATATCTGCGGTGAGGAATCCGCCATGCTCGAGAGCATCGAGGGCAAGCGGGGGCTGCCGCGCCATAAACCGCCCTTTCCGAGCCAGGTCGGCTTGTTCGGGCGGCCGACCCTGATCCACAACGTGGAAACCGTCTACTGGATCCGCGAGATCGCGGAAAAAGGCGCCGATTGGTTCGCCGCACAGGGGCGCAACGGCTGCAAGGGGCTGCGGAGCTTCTCGGTCTCGGGACGGGTCAAGGAACCGGGCGTCAAATGCGCGCCCGCAGGAATCACGGCGCAGGACTTGATCGACGAGTATTGCGGCGGCATGGCCGAGGGGCACGCGTTCAAAGCGTATCTGCCGGGCGGCGCGTCGGGCGGCATCCTGCCGGCGCATATGGCGGACATACCGCTCGACTTCGGAACGCTGGAACAGCACGGATGCTTCATCGGCTCCGCGGCGGTAATCGTCTTGTCGGATCAGGACGACCTGAAGGCGGCGGCGCTCAACCTCATGCGCTTCTTCGAGGATGAAAGCTGCGGCCAGTGTACGCCCTGCCGGGTCGGCACAGAGAAATCCGCGGCCCTGATGAGCCGCCCTGACTGGGACAAGCCGCTGCTGGAAGAACTGAGCCGTACCATGGCGGATGCGTCGATCTGCGGTCTCGGACAGGCCGCGGCCAATCCCATGCTGTCCCTATTCCGCTACTTTCCGGAAGCACTGTAAGCAATGACCGCACCAGAGAAACCCATCCAATTTACACTCGACAATACGACGGTCGAAGCCGGTCCCGGCGAAACCATCTGGCAGGTCGCCAATCGGCTGGGCGTCGAAATCCCGCATCTCTGCTACAGCCCAAAGCCGGGGTATCGGGCCGACGGCAATTGCCGCGCCTGTATGGTGGAGATCGACGGCGAACGCGTGCTTGCCGCCTCGTGCATCCGCAAGCCCACCGAAGGCATGACCGTGCGGACCGCCAGCGACCGCGCATCCGAAGCCCGGCGCATGGTCATGGAACTGCTTGTCGCGGATCAGCCGGCGCGCGCGGACGCGCATGATCCGGAGTCCGAATTCTGGCGGTGGGCCGACACGCTCGGCGTCGAAGAAAGCCGCCTTCCGCCACGTGCCGCCCCCGCACCGGATTGCAGCCACCCGGCAATGGCGGTCAATCTCGACGCCTGCATCCATTGCAATCTCTGCGTCCGCGCCTGCCGCGAGGTTCAGGTGAACGACGTGATCGGCATGGCCGGACGCGGGTCGCACGCCTCCATCGTCTTCGACATGGGCGACCCGATGGGCGCGTCCACATGCGTCGCCTGCGGCGAATGCGTGCAAGCCTGTCCGACCGGCGCCTTGATGCCGGCGACGGTGCTGGACTCCGAACAGCGCCATCTCGGCCCGGCCGACCGGCACGTGGACAGCCTGTGCCCCTATTGCGGCGTCGGCTGCCAGGTCACCTTCAACGTCAAGGATGACCAGATTGTCTCGGTCGATGGCCGGGACGGCCCAGCCAACCAGAGCCGGCTCTGCGTAAAGGGCCGCTTCGGTTTCGACTATGTCCATCACCGCCACCGCCTGACGCGGCCGCTGATCCGCAAGCCGGATGTGCCGAAACGCTGGAACGACCAAGTCGATCCGGCGGACCCGTTCAGCCATTTCCGCGAGGCGACTTGGGACGAAGCGCTCGACATCGCCGCCGCGGGGTTGAAGCGGGTGCGCGAGAATCATGGACCCTCGGCGCTCGCCGGCTTCGGTTCCGCCAAGGGATCGAACGAGGAAGCCTATCTCTTCCAGAAACTGGTCCGCACCGGGTTCGGCACCAACAATGTGGACCATTGCACCCGGCTCTGCCATGCCAGCTCGGTCGTGGCGTTGCTGGAAGGCATCGGATCCGGCGCGGTCACCGCCCCATTCACCGCGGCCGCCGACGCGGACTGCATCCTGGTGATCGGCGCGCGTCCGACGCAGAATCACCCGGTGGCCGCCACCTTCCTCAAGAACGCGGCGAAACGCGGCGCCACCCTCATCGTCGCCGATCCCCGGCGCCAGGACCTGTCCCGCCACGCGACGCACAACCTGCAATTCAAGCCGGGAACGGATGTGGCGCTGCTCAACGCGATGCTGCATACGATCATCGAGGAAGACCTCACCGACACGCAATACATCGACGGCTATACGGAAGGCTTCGACACGCTGCGCGAACGCGTGGCCGGCTTCTCGCCCGAAGCGATGGCGGAGCATTGCGGGATCGATGCGGAAACGATCCGCACCGTCGCGCGCGCGTATGCGACGGCGGAGCGCTCGATCATCTTCTGGGGCATGGGCATCTCGCAGCATGTTCACGGCACCGACAATGCACGCTGCCTGATCGCGCTCGCCATGCTGACCGGCCATGTCGGGCGTCCGGGCACCGGGCTGCACCCGTTGCGCGGCCAAAACAACGTCCAGGGCGCATCCGACGTCGGTCTCATCCCGATGGTGTATCCGGATTACCAGGCGGTCAACGACACCGGCATACAAGATCATTTCGAACAATTCTGGGGTGCGGCGCTGGACCCGAAACCCGGCCTCACGGTGGTCGAAATAATGCAGGCGATTCTGGCCGGCGACCTGCGCGGCATGTACATCATGGGTGAAAATCCGGCGATGTCCGACCCCGATACGCGGCACGCGCGCAAAGCGCTGGCAGCGCTGGATCATCTCGTCGTGCAGGAAATCTTTCTCACCGAAACCGCCTGGCACGCCGACGTGATCCTGCCGGCAACCGCGTTTCCCGAGAAAACCGGCACCTTCACCAACACCAACCGGCAGGTGCAGCTTGCCCGGCAGGTGCTGGAACCGCCCGGCGCCGCGCGTCAGGATTGGCAGATCATTCAGGACCTCGCCAATCGCATCGGGCTCGACTGGACTTACACCCATCCGAAGGAAGTCTTCGCGGAAATGCGCTCGGTCATGCCGTCGATCAAGGGGATCAGCTGGGACCGCGTCGAGCGGGAGGACAGCGTCACCTATCCCTGTGACGACGAAGACCAGCCGGGCCGCGAAATCATGTTTGCCGAAGGCTACCCGACCGAAAGCGGGCGTGGCCGGTTTGTGCCCGCCGATTTGGTGGCGCCGGACGAGACGCCGGACAACGACTACCCCATGATTCTCACCACTGGGCGCATGTTGGAGCACTGGCACACGGGCGCGATTACGCGGCGCGCCGGGATTCTCGACCAGCTCGAACCGGAAGCTGTCGCCCTGTTGCATCCCGGCGAATTGGCGCGCCTCGGCGTCGCGGCCGGAGAGCCGGTGACCGTCGCAACACGGCGCGGCGCGATATCCATCAAAACGCGCGCGGACCGCGAGGTGGCGGAAGGCATGGTGTTTATCCCCTTCTGCTTTGCCGAGGCGGCGGCAAACCTGTTGACCAATCCGCAACTCGACCCTTACGGCAAGATTCCCGAATTCAAATTCTGCGCTGCCCGTGTCGCACCGGCGGAAGTTGCCGAGGCGACGTGACTACGGCGGCCGATACCCCTTTTCCGGTGGGCGAGGACGTTTTGTTTTCTGCGTTGTCCGACTCCATCGCGGGCGATGCCGGACGGGTGATCGTCGGCCTTAACTGGACACTGGTCGAAGGGCCGCACGGAGTTGGTCTCGCCCACACGCCGGCGCGCGGCACCGCCGGCTGTCATGCCCTGCCGTCGCCGGGAGACTATGGCGGGCGGGCCCTGACGGCGCTTGCGGCGATGTGGTCATCGGAGAACGTTTTCGAACGCGCGATCGCATTGGCGGCGATCAATGCCGACTGCAACCGCGACGACCTCGCCGGCATCTCGATCAATGGCTTTGACCTGATCGAGGACCGCGGGGAGCGCACGGTCATCATCGGCCGCTTTCCGGGACTTGAAAATCGTTTGCCCAAGGCCGCCGTGATCGAACGCGAACCCGGCCCCGGCGACTATCCGGAGGATGCGGGACCGCACCTGCTGGCCAAGGCGGAATACATCGCCATTACCGGCTCGACGCTCGGCAATGGATCGCTGCCGGCCCTCCTGCCCTTTGTGCAAAACGGCTTTACCGTGCTGATCGGTCCCAGTACGCCGTTGTCGCCCGCATTGTTCGCCTTCGGCATCGACGCCGTCAGCGGTTTCGTGGCGACGGACCGGGACGGGCTTTCGCGGGTCGTCTCCGAAGGCGGCGCCGTCGCCGCGCTCCGGAAGTACGGCCGCTATGTGACCCTAAAGCGGGACGATATTCGCCCATAACGCCTCGACCCGGGCGCCCGGTGCCGCCGCAATGCGCATGCCACCCATGCATGCCTGCGCGCCTTCATATTACATTAACGCATGGCTGATATGAGATTAAAACGGCTCCTCTCGCGTCCGTGATGACCCATTTTATAGGTGTCGGCGGCAACGGGATGCCGCCTGCAATCATCTAAGTGGAGATAGATAATGAATACGAATCAATTGAATAGCGTGAATATACCGAGTGACGATGAAATCAGAAATGCCATCGCCCGCGCCCGGAAAATGCAAAGCTTGGCCATATTTGGCAGTTTCCAGCGCCTCTTCACTCGGAATGGCCGTCGCGCGCAAAACGGGCAATAGGCCCGTCCGCGCGACGAAGCCGGTCTGCCAATTTGAAAGGAAGCGACACCATGCATGATTTAGTCCCCGTGACGTACCGTCGGCTGTCGCATCACGAGGCGGTTTTCCGCGACTGCCGCAACCGGGCGCTCGGCGAACGGCTTCGCCATCCGTTCCGCAGCCGCCGCACCGGCAATACCGGACGCCGGGAGTGTTGATCTAACGCCGGCCGAGCATCTGCTCCGCCAGGGATAGATCGTCCGGCCGGTTCGCATTGAAGAATGGGTCGATCGGATCGGCGTCAAAATTCACCGTGGCCAGCCGGTACCGCGCGGTCCAGATGTCCACCTTGCGGATCTCTTCTTCGACCATGGCGCGGCGCAAATCCGCGACCAGCCGGACCGGCCACAACCCCGCCACGGGATGCGCCCGGCCATTGGACGCGGCACAGGCCATATCCGCCCCGTCCCGTTCGATCGCCTCGACAAACCGCGCTACCAGGTCACGCGGCAGAAACGGCGAATCTCCGGGAAAGCTCGCCAGCCAACTGCAATCGGGCGCGGCCTCAACCGCCCATTCCATGCCCGCAAGGACGCCGGCCAACGGCCCGGCGAAGCCATCGATGCTGTCGGCCACGACCGGCAGACCGAAATCGGCAAAACGTTCCGGGTCGCCATTGGCGTTGATGGCAAGCACGCCGACCTGCGGGCGCACCCGCTCCACGATATGGCCCAGCAAGGGCCGGCCGGCCAGCAGCCGCAAACACTTGTCGCCACCGCCCATGCGGCGCGCCAGACCACCCGCCAAGACAACGCCCGCAATGCCGTCAGTCACCGGCATCTTCGGCAGCGTCCTCCGCGGCCTCTTCACCATCCCAGAGAACGACCCTGTTGCGCCCTTCATGCTTCGCCCGATAGAGCGCCTTGTCGGCCTGTTCGATCGATTCTTCGAGCGTATCCGCCGCGTCGACCATGCACAGACCGAAGGACGCGGTCACGTCCAGGGATACGCCGCTGCCCGTCTTGACCGGCGCCTCGCTCAACGCCAGGCGCAGCCGGTTCGCGATATTCACCGCCGTCTCCGCATCCGCGTCCGGCAGCAACAGCAGGAATTCCTCGCCGCCATAGCGGTAGATGCTGTCATACGGTCGGAGATGGGCGATCAGCCGCCCCGCCGCCGTCAGCAAAACCACATCTCCGACGCCGTGGCCGTAGGTGTCGTTTACTTTCTTGAAATGATCGATGTCGCTGAGACCGATGCAAACCGGCGAAGAAGTGCGCAGCCCGCGTTCCCGCTCGCGCTGCAATTCAATCATCATGCTGCGGCGATTGTGCACCCCGGTCAGCGGGTCGAGATCGAAGACCGCCCGCTGGAAGGCGTCGCGAATGCGGCGCGCGACCAGCCCGAAGCGATCGACTTTCTCCATGAAGGCGTCGTATTCCGTCGCGCGAACCAACTCGCCATCGACCGCCTTCAGCGCCAGCAAGCGCCCCAAATCGTGCATTTCGACATGGGCCGACCATAGATCGCGAAAGACCGGCTGTGCGAGCAGGCTGCGTTCGCTGTTCAAATCGAACCAACTGCCGAATTTGCCCAAATATTCCGCATGTTTCGAGACCACATCGCGTACCGGCGGCAAGCCGCACACCACCGCGCGATGCCACTTGCGCAGCCAGTTGGCGTGTTCCTCCATCGCGATGTCGATCGCATCGAGAATTTCGCGGGATTCCTCCGACGACCGCGCACCGGGCTCCGGCCCGGCGGAGCGTGTGGTGATCGGCGCTTCTTCAGCCACGGTCGCCGCCGATGCCCGCCTTGCGCCGGCTTGCCCGCGCTTCGCGGGGCGCGCATGACGGGTCCGCGTCGTACACCACCCGTTGCTCGCCCGACAGCACGATGAAGCGTTTGCCTTTCGCCCGGCCGATCAAGGTCAAGCCGGCGCGGCGCGCGAGATCGACACCCCAGGCGGTAAAGCCCGATCGCGACGCCAATATGGGGATTCCCATTTGGACCGTCTTGATCACCATTTCCGACGTCAGCCGCCCGGTGGTGTAGAAGCTCTTGCCCACGGCGGAGACTCCGTGCATCCGCATGTATCCGGCGATCTTGTCGACCGCGTTGTGCCGTCCGACATCTTCCATGTAGAGCAATGGCCGGTCTTCTTCGCACAAGACACAGCCGTGGATCGCACCGGCGGCAAGATACAGGCTGGGGTTGGTGTTGATCTTGCGCGTCAACGCATAAAGCCAGGACGTCCGGATCGTCGCATCCTGCGGCAAATCGATCTCGTCGAACCGTTCCATCAGATCGCCGAAAACCGTTCCCTGCGCACATCCGGAGGTCAGCGTTTTCTTACGGAGCTTTGATTCGAAATTGGTCTGCGTTTTGGTTCGAACGACGACCGTCTCGATGTCTTCCTCGTAGTCAATACCGACGATCTCATCTTCCGGCTTCAGCATGTTTTGATTGATCAGATAGCCGACCGCCAGATATTCCGGATAGTCGCAAATCGTCATCATCGTGACGATTTCACGCTTGTTGAGGAACAGGGTCAGCGGCCGCTCGACCACCACCAGAGTCTCAATGGCGTTGCCGTCATGATCCACGCCCCGCACACGCTCCGTCAGACGCGGATCGGCGGGATCGGGCTGCAGAATGAATTCATCCACGCCGTTCATATCTCCCGTATGATGCCCGAGCGCAAGGCTCGCGACAATGACCGTTAACACACCGATATCCGGGTTAACAGCCCGACCGCTTCCCCTTGAGACCCGCTCCGCCGGCATAGCGGCCATGCAGAAGTAATGCATAGACGTACCCGGAGAGCGGGTGTACACGACGACGCTTGATAGACCCTTAAGAAAAGGTCCGCCATGTTCCGGGCGGTATTTCCCCTTAGCGCTTTGTTGCTCGGCATGAGCGCCATGCTGGTCGGAAACGGCCTGTTCTCGACGCTCACCGCGGTTCGCATGACGGTCGAGGACTTCGCCCCGGCGATGATCGGCGTCGTGGTCGCCTGCCATTCGATCGGCTTCGCGCTGGCCTGCTTCACCTGCGACCGGATCATTCAAGCGGTCGGCCAAATTCGCGTATTCGCCGGATTCGCCGCAACGCTCGCGGTCTGCTGCCTGTGCTTTCCGATCGTCGTCGATCCGTTCGCCTGGATGGGGCTCCGCTTGCTATTCGGATTCTCGGCCGCAGCGGTCTTTATGGTCGGCGAAAGCTGGCTCGCGGGCACGGCGCCACCGGACATGAAGGGCAAAGTCTTCGCAATCTATATGGTGATCAACAAAGCCAGTTTCGGTGTCGGACAATTGCTCTTGATCGTGGGCGACCCCGCCGGTGACCGGCTCTTCATGCTGACCGCGGCGCTCTACGCGCTCTGCCTGATCCCGATCGCCTTGACCCGGATCAAGGTTCCCGAGGGGCTTGTCGGCGAACGCCTGAGCTTTCGCGCCCTGTACCGGCTATCGCCGGTTGGCGTTGCCGGCGCCATTTGTGCCGGCTTCACCAATTCATCGCTGATCGGCTTGGGCCCGGTCTTCGCGGCGCGCCTCGGCTTCACGATCACGCAAATTTCAATTTTGATGACCGGATTTCTGTTGGGGAGCCTGCTGCTTCAACTGCCGCTCGGACGGTGCTCGGACCGGTTCGACCGGCGCACGGTGCTGATCTGCGTCGCCCTCCTGACGGCGGCCGCCTGCCTCAGCATGAGCTACGGCGCAGAGTCCGGGTTCATCGGCCTGCTCGGTCTGTTTGCGCTGGTCGGCGGCCTGAGCGCGACGATCTATCCTATCGCGATGACCCATGCCAACGACCTTGCACGGCCCGAACAGACGGTTTCCCTGCACGCGACCCTGCTGCTCGCCTTTGCCGCGGGGGCCAGCGCGGGGCCCATCTTCGCCTCGCTGACGATGGAACAGCTCGGACCATCCGGGCTGTTCACGACGGCCGCCGCCGCCAATTTCATTCTGTCGGTCTTCGTGCTCTACCGCATGACCCAGCGCGCACCGGTGCCCGAGGACAATCAGGGAGACTTCGTCGCCATGCCGCAAACCTCGCAAACCACGCAGGTCGTGGCAACGCTCGACCCGCGCAACGACGACGCCCAGATCGATTTCGATTAGGGACGCAATAGCCCGCTTCCGCGCCCGGCGGGACCGGTTCAATTGATGGGATTCGGCTCCGCCTCGGCATCGTCCGGCGGCTCGCCGTCGGTGGGCGCGGCATGGTGATGGACCATCCGCCAGCGCGCGCCCTCGCGGGCGAACACATTCGTCGCGATTAAATAGTCGCCGGCGATCTCCTCAAAGCAAAGTACCACCGCGGCCTGCCCGTAAATATGGGCGCGCGGCGCCAAGCAGTTGATCTCCGGCGCATTGTCGCTGCCCAGGATGGAGCTCCAGCTCGCCATGACTTCTTCCCGCCCATGCAGCGCGTCCCATCCCGGATGGATACACGTCACGGGCACGGCCGTAGCCCAGGCATCCTCCATCGCAGCGATATCGCGGTATTTGAAAGCCGTGTAGAACGCCTCGTTGGCGAACAAAACGGCATCGTGATCTGACATCTGCGCCTCGGCGGTTTATTCGATCTTGATCTGATGAGCGAATTTCCGTCCGTCGCTCACGGTAAGCTGCTTGAAACCGAGCATCTTGCAAAGATCGAGAAAGGTAAAATAGTCCTCGACGCGTTCTTCCTTGAAGAGCGGCGTCCCCCGGGCGACCGCCGTCAGCATGGCAAGCAGGGCGCGCATCCGGTAGCGGGTGTTGAAGCTGTCACCATACAAACCGACGATGATCATTTTCTCCGCCTCGGCGCCCTTCGAGAACATCGCGTATTGCGGCGGATACGGGTTCTTGCTGATCATTTCGTTCGTGACATGGGTCACGAAGGCGATCCTGCTGCGGCGCGACGCCTCGGGCAGTTGGCTCGCCCGGGCGGTATATGTCTCTTTCGAGTCCGGTTTCGGGTAATAGTAGCCGGCGTGCCGATCGGCAGCCTCCGCAACGGTCCCCATGCCGGGGAGCACCGCGGCACTCAGCACGGCGACCAAACAAACCAATCCGAACCGCATATTCTTCTCCAAAATCGCCATGCCCTTCATTTCACGGAAATCCCGACGCAGCGGCTAGCGCCGCGATGCCGCTCCGCTATACTGCACCCGCCGCGCCGGCACAGTATTTGACAAGGTCGCTTGATGAAGAACAAGAATATCGCCTTTCTCGCAGCCGAAAATCCAGAGGCGCTCGAAGCCAAGCGCGAACTGGAAGCACGCTACGACCATGTCCCGCCGGAAGAAGCAGACATTATTATCGCCCTTGGGGGTGACGGATTTATGCTTCACACCCTGCACGAACACAAGGCCGAGAATGTCGCCTTTTACGGCATGAATCGCGGCTCGATCGGCTTTCTGATGAACGCCTATGAACTGGATAGCATTCCTGACCGCCTCGCCCGGGCGGAAGCGGTCCGCCTCAAACCGCTGCTGATGGTGGCAACCCGCGCCGACGGCAGTGTTGAATCCGCGCCGGCAATCAATGAAGTCTCGCTCCTGCGCCAGATCCAGCAGGCCGCGAAAATTCGTATTTCGATCGATGGCGTGGTTCGCCTGGAGGAAATGATCTGCGACGGCGTCCTGGTCTCGACCCCCGCCGGCAGCACCGCCTATAATCTGTCCGCGCACGGCCCGATCGTTCCCGTCGGCAGCGATATCCTCTGCCTCACGCCGATCAGCGCATTTCGCCCGCGGCGCTGGCGCGGCGCGCTGCTGCCGCATTCCGCCAAGATCACATTTGAAATCCTCGAGGCGGAGAAACGGCCGGTCAGCGCCTGCGCCGACTACACCGAAGTCCGCGATGTGGTCCGCGTCGATGTCACCGAGGACCAGGGCGCCTCCGTCACGATGCTGTTTGATCCCGAGCACGCGCTGGAGGAGCGCATCGTCAAGGAGCAGTTTGAACCCTAGCCGGTAACGGGTTTGTACCGGCCCGAACACGATCGCGGGCGAATTCGCATATGGTGCCGATCAGCCGGTCGATATTGCGTTTCAGCGGATCGAACCCGGCCAATCGTTCAAAACTGACCTCATCCATATAGAGCGCGCGATTAATTTCGATTTGCAGGCTGTGCCGACCCGCAGGGGGGTCGGAATAGGCGCGCACGAGTTCTACGCCCTTGTACGGATCGTTGACCTTCACCGTGTATCCCATCTGGCGCAGGGTTTCGCCCACCACGTCCAGAAATTCGGCGGAGCACGTCGTACCGTCCCGATCTCCGAGCACGAAATCGACCGGGCCGGCGCCGTTAAGGAAATAGCCTTTCGTCCCCGACGGCATGGAATGGCAGTTTACATGCCAGACGGCGCCGAATTGTCGATGCAATGCGTCGATGGATTGCCGCAACCGGTCGTGATAGGGCCGCCAATACCGCTCGATACGATGGCGCACATCGTCCGGCGAGAGCTTCCCGGCATAGATATCGATATCCGGCGGGCAAAGCCGCCACACCAATCCGTGCCCGAGCCGCGCTTTTTCGCCGGCGCCAAGCTGCCCGGGCCAGCGGCTGGACAACAGCGCCGGATCCAGATCGTCGATTGCCCGGTTGACGTCGACATAACTGCGGGGAAACAGCGCCGCGATCAAATCGGCGCCGTGTTCCGGTGCCGCGGCAAACAGCTCATCCACGAACATATCCTCGGCGCGCCGAATTCGTTCAAACGGCACGATATAATCAAAATCTTCGGGATACTCCGCGCCGCTGTGCGGTGAATCGAATATGACCGAACACGCCGGCGCCGCCGCCTTAAAATACGACAATACGCCCGGCACGCGGTCATTGTCCGGCCGAGCGCCGGTATCCGACGGAAGTCTACGATTGCTCATTCAAATGACATGCTGAGTAGCGGCCCGGCGCAATCTCCCGAAGGATCGGCTGCGACATTCGGCATTTCTCCATCGCGTGCGGGCAACGGGGATGGAAATGGCAACCGGCGGGTGGATCGATCGGTGAGGGAATTTCGCCTTTCACCGGCGTAAATTTTCGGCCCCTATTGTCGATGCGCGGCACTTCGCCCAGCAACGCGACCGTATAGGGATGATTGGGTTCCTTGAACAACGCCTCGGTCGGCGCGGTTTCGACGACGCGTCCGAGATACATGATGACAACCCGATCCGATAGATGTTCGACCACGCCCAGGTCATGGCTGATAAACAGATAGGTCAGCCCGAGATCTTCGCGCAGCCGCATGAACAAGTTGATCACCTGCGCCTGAATCGATACGTCGAGCGCCGCGATCGCCTCGTCGCACACCAGAAAGGACGGCCTGACCGCCAAGGCCCGGGCAATGCCGATACGCTGCCGCTGACCTCCCGAAAATTGATGTGGAAATCGCCGCTTGAACGACGGCTCGAGGCCGACACGAAGCATCATTTCATCGACGTAATCGTCCAATGTATCGGCCGAGGCCAAGCCGTGATATTGCGCCGCCTCGCCGATAATTTCCCGGACACGCAGTCGCGGATTCAAACTGGACATCGGATCCTGAAAGATCATCTGCACCTGCAGCGCCCATTCCTTGGCCTCGGCGGATGACATTTCCGTAATGTCGCGGCCACGGAACCGTACGACCCCGTCGGATGCGGCATGGATGCCGGCGATTACCCGGCCGAGTGTCGACTTGCCGCAGCCGGACTCGCCAACCAGACCGACCACTTCACCGTCGTTCACCGCCAAGTCGACCTTGTCGACCGCGTGCACGACCTGTTCCTTCAGTTTCCCGCCGAAGGTATTCACAATCTTCTCGGCGATATCCAAAGATTTTACGAAGCGTTTGGAAACGTGTTCCAGCTCGACCATAGCGCCCGCCATCACGCCGGCTCCAAATGCGGATGGATGCAGCGCACCTGATGGCCGGGCTGTACCGGGGCGTATAATTCGGGTTGCCGCCGGCACGCTTCATCGGCGCGCGGGCACCGGGGATGAAAGGCGCAACCGCTCGGGACATCGAGCAGCGACGGCGCCATACCGGGAATTTGCGCCAACACCTCACCCCGCTTGTTATGACTCGGCACCGACCCGATGAGCCCTTTGGTATAGGGGTGGAGGGGGCCGTCGAGCACGTCGTCGATGGCGCCGGTTTCGACGATCCGGCCGGAATACATCACGCAAATCTTGTCGGCCAATCCCGCGACCACCGCCAGGTCATGGGTTATCCAGATCAAGGACATGCCGCGCTCGCGGCAGAGCTTTTGCACCTCGAACAGGATCTGCCCCTGTATGGTAACGTCCAGCGCAGTGGTCGGCTCGTCCGCGATAATCAGTTCGGGTTGGTGCAGCAGGGCGATGGCAATGGCCACGCGTTGCCGCATGCCGCCGGAAAATTGGTGGGGATACGCGCTCAGACGCTCTTCGGGCGACGGGATGCCGACTTGCCCCAACGCATCGCGCGACCGCTCGAAGGCCGTGCGCCGGTCGACTTTTTCATGCGCCTGCACCGCCTCGATCATTTGCGTATCGATCCGCAGCACCGGATTCAGCGTCATCATCGGGTCCTGGAAGATCATCGCAACGCGGCTGCCCCGCAATTCCCGCATCCGCTCGTCATCCGCGCCGACCAGGTTTTCACCCTGAAACAGGATGCGGCCGCTGACCACTTCGCCCGGCGGGTCGACCAATCCCATGATGGAGAATCCGGTAACCGATTTGCCCGATCCGGACTCGCCGACGAGCCCCATCACCTCACCCCGGCTGATGCTGAAACTAACGCCGTCGACAGCGCGGGCAACACCGCCCTTGGTGAAGAAATAGGTTTTAAGATCCTCGACGGATAAGGTCGGCTGACTGTCGGCCATACTGTCCTACCGGGCGAGACGCGGGTTGAGGACGTCGCGCAGCCGGTCGCCGACCAGATTGATGCTGACAATGGTGATCAGCAGGGCGATGCCCGGATAAATGCTGATCCAGTACTTGCCGCTGCCCATATATTCGAAACCGTTCGAGATCAGCAGGCCGAGCGAAGGCTCGGTGACGGGCAGGCCGATCCCGAGGAATGACAGCGTCGCCTCCAGTGCGATCGCGTGCGCCACCTGCACCGTCCCGACAACGATCAGCGGCGGCAGGCAATTCGGCAGCAGGTGCTTGAACACCACCCGTCGGTGCGGCAGGCCCAGACAGGTCGCCGCTTCCATATATTCCTTACGCCGTTCGACCAGGGCGGTGCCTCGCACGGTCCGCGCATAATACGCCCACTGCACGACGATCAGCGCGATAATGATCTTGTCGACGCCCTTGCCGAGCGTCGCCAGCAACACGAGGGCGATCAAAATCGTAGGGAAGCTGAGCTGCAGATCGACGATCCGCATGATGATACTGTCCACGCGGCCCCCGAAATACGCCGCCGCAAGGCCGATGCACACACCGAAGCAGAGCGCGATAACGCCGCTCATTGCGCCGACGCCGAGGCTGATGCGCAAGCCATAGAACATGGCGCTCAACATGTCGCGGCCCAGCCCGTCGGTGCCCAGCACCGCCGTCGTGCCCGTCATCATTTTTTCGCCCGGCGCCAGGCGGCTGTCGAGGATATCGACCGATGCCAGATCGTAAGGATTGGTCGGCGAGAGCCATGGCGCGAACACCGCGATGAAGAGAATGCACAGAAAAATGAAGAACCCCGCAACCGCGAGTTTGCTTTCGGTAAAGTCGGAAACAAACCGCTGAAACGGCGTCTCTTCCTTGGCCGGAAGGCTCTGATCCGTAACGACGCCTTCGAGCGGCGCCTGTTCGGTTGCAATGGTCATGCTTGCACGTCCCGCAGTCGCACCCGTGGATCAAGAATCGAATACATAATGTCGACCACGAGGTTGATGATGATAAACATGAATACGATGATCATGAGGTAGGCGACAATGACCGGCCGGTCGAGCTGGTTGATCGAATCGATGATCAACTTACCCATGCCGGGCCATGCGAACACCGTTTCCGTCACCACGGAGAAGGCAATCAACGAACCGAATTCCAGGCCGAGCACGGTCACGATCGGTATCAGGATATTTTTCAACACGTGCACGAAGATGATGCGGGCGTCGCTGACACCCTTTGCCCGCGCGAATTTAATGTAGTCCTGGTGCACCACCTCGCGCGTCCCGGCGCGGGTCAGCCGGATAACGAGGGATATCTTCAGCAAGGCCAAATTGACCGCCGGCAACAACAGGTGCACCAGACCATTCCAGCTCAGGAAACTGACCTGAATGCCCAAAAATTCTTCTGTCGGCGCCCGCCCGCCCGACGGCAGCCAGCCGAGCACCACCGCAAAGATAATGATGAACATGATACCGACCCAAAAAGTCGGCAGGCTGAACCCCAGGATGGAGGTGGCCATGATGCTCTTGCTGACCATCGAGTCGGGCCGCAGACCGGCCCACATGCCAAGCGGGATTCCAAGAAAGACCGCAAGCAATAACGCGGCGATCGCAAGCTCCATGGTCGCCGGCATTCGATCCAGGATCAGGAGGAGGGACGGTTCGTTGAACACGAATGAATCGCCGAGGTCGCCGTGCAACGCGTTCTTGAGAAAAATCCAGTATTGCATGTGGAACGGCTTGTCGAGGCCGAGCGATTCGATCACCCGCTGCCGGTCTTCCTGATCCGCATCGTCGCTGACGAACATTTCCACCGGGTCGCCGATCAGGAAGACGCCCGAAAACACGAGCATAGACATCGCGATGACCACGAATGCCGCCTGAATGAGACGCCGAATTATGAAAACCGACATCGCTGAACCTGTCCCGCTGACACTGGAGCGATCGGGCGGCCCGTTCAGGGGCCGCCCGTTCCGTTAACCCGCTTACTTAGTCCGGTGGACGTCCGTTGCAATCGTCCGCTCGTCCGTCCGGGCATCGTACCGCAGCCCCGGCTTGGTCGCCCAGGTATTCACTTGGTAGTGCAGCGGGATAATGCCCTGGTTCTGACCGATACCGAGCTCGGTTGCCTTCGCCAGCAGCTTCGCCCGCTTGGCGTCGTCAACCGTCGCCAGCGCGCCGACAACCAGTTTGTCAAAGGCCGGATCCGAGTGCCGTCCACGGTTTGACGCCCCGAAGCCCTTCGACTTGTCGTGCGTCGTCAGCAATGACTTCAGCGGCGATGACGCCTCGCCGGTACCCGAGCCCCATCCAACGAGGAAGAAGCTGAATTCCGGCGACTTGTCCTTGCCGCCCTTCGACGCCCGCTTGAAGTACACGTTCTTCGGCATGGTCGATACCTTGGTCGGAATACCGCCGCGGGTCAGCATCTGCGCAACGACTTCGCAGATTTTTGCGTCGTTGATGTAACGGTTGTTCGGACCATGAATGGTAAGTCCGAATCCGTTCGCGTAGCCCGCCGCCTTGAGCAGCTTCTTGGCACCCTGCGGATCGAATTTCTCCGGCGACAGTTTAGAAGACACGCCGAAAAATCCCTTGGGCAGAAGCTGTCCGGCGGGAATTGCGAGACCTTCCATGACACGCGCGACGATGGCGTCCCGGTTGATCAGTTTCGAGATCGCCTTCCGAACCCGCACATCTTTCAGCGGATTCTTTTTCATCGGCTTGCCGTTCTTGTCGGTGACGAACGGCGAATTATCCCGGAACTGATCCATGTGAAGATAAATCACCCGGTTGGAGATGCCGGAGCTGAGGCGCGCCTTCGGGTTCTTTTTCAGCCGTTCCACGTCGGTCGTCGGTACGTTGTCGATCATGTCGACATCGCCCGCCAACAACGCCGCGACGCGGCTCGGCGCCGAGGGAATGGGTTTCAGCGTAACCTTGCTCCATTCGGCCTTCTTGCCCCAATAGTTCGGATTCGGAACCAGAACGATGCGATCGCCCTTTTTCCATTCCACGAATTTGTAGGGGCCGGTGCCGCTGGTCGCGAGGCCGGTGTTGAAATCCTTGGTCGTCAAACCCTTGTTCACATCCTTTTTGCCCGACCCTTTGGCCTTCGAGGAGATCACATGGGGTTGCGCCAAATCGACCGGCATCAGCGGATACGGCGCCGCGGTGACGACATGTACCGTATGCGAATCGATTTTCTTGAAGGTCTTACCCTTCAAATATGTCCGGAAACTGGAGTTGCCGCCGACATAGTTCGAGGCACGATCGAAGGAAAAGATGACATCGTCCGCGGTGAAGGACGAACCGTCCGTAAATTTCACGCCCTTGCGGAGCTTGAATTCCCAGGTCGTATCGCCGACCGGTTTCCACGATACCGCAAGCCCCGGCTGAAGCCGTTGCTTGCTGTCCATTTCCACCAATCGGCTGAAAATATGCGCCATGAAGGCGTTGTTCGGACCCAGATTGTGAAAATGCGGGTCGATCGACGATGGTTCAGAATAGATCCCGATGCGTAATTCCTCCGCCACGGCGGCCGATGAAACGGACGCGGCAACGGCGATCGCCGCGAGAAATTGCAGGCATTTCCTAAGCATTGGTTGCTCCCTGTCTTGATATTCCCGAATGTCCTCGTCGGTAAGAACGCCGAGATACCCCTTCTCTCGTCCCTGAGATCCGGTTCTGGGGTGAGCATGTCCTACCTAACGGGGTATTTCAATGAAATGTAAGGCTCAGACTAAAAACTTATCCGATATCCCCATGCACTACCCGAATGGAGAGGCAATTCAGGCGATAGTTCAACGATTTAATAACCCTAAGTCAGAAATTCCCGGCCAATTTGGGCACAAGCGGGCATTTCCGGCGTAGAGACATGCGTTTAGATCCCGCCTCGGGCGGCACAGCGTAGCTTGCCACCGATTCCCATCAGCGGCACTCTACAAATATAAAATATCGAAAGGTCGGAGATTTCGCGATGGCCGAACCGCTCGACGTATTGAACCCGGATCATTATGCCGCGGTGCGCCAACCGCCGGAGACAGCGGCGCCGCTGCCCAACTGGTGCTACACCAGCCAATCCTGGTACCAGGCCGAGGTGGAGCGAATCTTCATGAAGGGCTGGAACTATGTCGGTCATGCGAGCCAGTTGCCCGATCCCGGCGACTATTTCACGTTGGACATTACCGGCGCGCCGATCATTCTGGTCCGGGGCGAGGATGGACAGATTCGCGGCTTTCACAATTCCTGCCGCCACCGCGGCTCGCGCATTGCCTGGGGCGACGGCAATTGCAAGACCTTCACCTGCCCCTACCACACATGGACCTACGCCACCGACGGCCGGCTGGTTGCGACTCCCCTGATCGAGGAGGACGAACATCTTCGCCACGACGACCTGCCGCTCCTGCCGGTGCGGACGGAGTCATGGGCCGGATTCCTGTTCGTGACATTCAACGATGACGCCGGTCCGCTGGCGGACTGGCTGGGCGACCTGCCGGCGAATTGCGCGGCATACGATCCGGAAAACCTGGTGTGCACGCGACGCGTCACCTGGGACGTCAAGGCCAACTGGAAACTGCACTTCGAGAATTTCAACGATTCGCTGCACATCCCTTTCGTGCACGGCAGCACGCTGAACCGGCAAACGGTTTCCAAGCGCGCGCGCTCGAGCCATGAGGAAACCACCGGTCAATACATCACCCATTTCACGAGCCATGAAGGCAGCCGCGGCCTGATGGCGGGCGAGACCAGCTTCCCGCCGATCGAGACCCTGACGGACCGTTACAGGACAGGCACCTATTATCCCTGTATCTACCCGACGACGATGATGGCGTGGACGATCGACTGCATGTGGATTTTCGAACTGCACCCGAAAGGCCCGGAAGCGATGCAAGTGGTCGGCACGTCGTTTTTCCCCAGGGACCGGCTGGACCGCAACGATTTCGCCGAGCAGGCCGATCGGTATTATTACCGGATGGACGCCATCCTGCCGGAAGACAACGTCGCCGTGGAGAATCAGCAATTGGGGCTGCACGCGCCGGTCACCGCCTCGTCACGGTTTACCCATATGGAAACCCTGTCCCACGCCTTCGACAAATGGGTGCTGGACCAGGTGCTGGAATAATCCGACGAACGGCGATTGCCTACGCCACATCCAGACCGAGAACACGGCCGATCGTTTCGACCGCCTTCAACCCGCTGCCGGTCAGGATCATGACGATCCGCTCGTCCCGGCGTACCCGACCGTCGGCGAGCAGCTTGCCGAGGCCCGCGCCGGCGGCCGCCGTGGTCGGCTCGACAAAAAACCCCTTCGCCGAGAAATCACGTAACGCGTCGATGATTTCCTCTTCGGTAACGGCGAGGCAAGCGCCGCCGGTCGGCCGCATTGCCGCCAGGACTTCCCGGAGGCGAACGGGCTTGGCGGACGCAATTCCATCGGCGATCGTCGGCATGGCCTCGATCGGCACCGGCTCTTCGCTGTCGGCCGCGTAGGCCGCGTAGTACGGCGCCGCGTTCGCCGCCTGCACGCCGTACAGCCGCGGCATCCGGTCGATTTCGCCGCGCCCAAGGAGTTCGGCGAAACCGAGATGGCAGCCCATCACGTTACTGCCTTTACCCAACGGTATGATGACGCAGTCCGGCGCCTCGAACCCGAGTTGTTCCCAAATTTCAAACGCGAGCGTCTTGGTGCCTTCAAGAAAATAAGGCTGATAATTGTGGCCGGCGTAGAACCGGCTGTCCGCCTGGTCGAGCGCCGCTTGAGCGACATCGTCCCGGCTACCGGGGACGGCGACCACCTCGGCCCCCATCGCGGCCATCTGATAGCGCTTCGGTGCGGGCGCGGATGCCGGCACCAGAATTCGGCAATCGAAATCGAGCGCGGCCCCATAAGTCGCGACGGACGCACCCCCATTGCCCGACGAATCTTCCATGATTTCACGGACCCCAACCTGCCGCAGATAGTTCAGCATGACGGCGACGCCCCGGTCCTTGAACGAGCCGGAGGGCATCAGATGTTCGGATTTCATCAACACCGGAGTGTCGCGCCAATGCGACGGCACCATCGGCGTCCAGCCTTCGCCCAGGCTTTGATACTCCTGCGCCGGCAAACGGATCGCCGCGCCGTAACGCCACAGGGAGTGTGCCGCGCCATCGATTGCATCCCGCGAAAGGCCCTCCCCCGGCGTCAAATTGATATAGCCGGAATCGTCCGGCGCGCGCCACAATGCGGTGTCGACCGGCCAGGTCGCCGACGTGCGGGGGTTGATGTATCGGACGTCCTGAGCCATCGAAATCTTCTCCTCACTTGCCGCGCGCCGCGGCGCGGTGCCACCGGCAGCCGGCGGACCGCCGCATTAGGCGCTGGCCCGGCCCGCATGAATGGCTATGCTGTGCGCACCGGTCCCTTCCGCCACCATCAGAGAGGCATCGTGCCAGACAGTCTCAAGAGCCTGGACCTGATTCGCAAACTCGTGAGTTTCGATACCACAAGCCGCGAGTCAAACCTTGAACTGATCGACTTCGTCAAGACATACCTTGATGGATTGGGGATCAAGTCAACGCTGGTCTACGACGAGCAAAAAGGCAAAGCCAACCTGTACGCGACGCTCGGCCCCACCGACCGGCCGGGCATCATGCTGTCGGGACACACCGACGTGGTCCCGGTCGACGGACAGAACTGGCAGAGCGATCCTTTCGCCATCACCGAAAAAGACGGACGGCTATACGGTCGCGGCACCTGCGACATGAAGAGTTTTATCGCGATTTGCCTGGCCTATGCGCCGCGCTTTCTCGAGGGCGGGCTGCGTACCCCGATCCATCTTGCGTTTTCCCATGACGAGGAAATCGGCTGCATCGGCGTGCGCCGGCTGCTCGACGTGATGAACGGCTTCGACATCAAACCCGCCATGTGCATCGTCGGTGAACCGACCGACATGCAGGTCACCATCGCGCACAAGGGCAAATTCAGCTACCGGGCGCATGTCCGCGGCTGGGAAGCGCATTCCAGCCTGGCGCCGAAGGGCGTGAACGCGGTCGAGTACGCCGCGGAACTGATTGCGTTCATGAAAGGCATCGCACGGCGCATCGAAGCGGAAGGCCCCTATGACCCGCTGTTCGACATTGCCCACACGACGGTGCACACCGGAACGGTCCATGGCGGTACCGCGCTCAACATCGTCCCGAAGGACTGCACCTTCGATTTCGAAATCCGCCATCTGCCGGAATACGACCCAGCGACCTTGTACGCGGAAGTCGAAACCTACACCCGCGAAACCCTGGAACCGATGATGAAAGCGCTCGATCCGGCCAGCGGTTTCCAGTTCGAACAACTCTCGTCGATCCCGGCGCTCAACAACGATCCGGGGGACGAGGTGGTAACGCTCGCCAAGACGCTGGCCGAACGCAACGACCACGGCAAGGTTTCCTTCGGCACCGAAGCGGGCTTGTTTCAACAGGAGGTCGGCATTCCGACTGTGGTGTGCGGCCCCGGCAGCATCGAGCAGGCGCACAAGCCGGACGAATACATCAGCCTCGACCAGATCGCCAAGGGCGAGATCTTCATGGACCGCCTGCTGGCGCATGTCTGCAAATAATAGCGTGCCAACCGAAGATCCTTTCTCGGACCGGCGTTACTCCTCGCCTTGCGGCGGCGACGCCAGTATGGTGTCGCGCCTGACATATCCGGAGACGCGGTCGTGCCAGCCGTAAATGACTACCCGGTGGAAATTACGCCACCCGACATTACGCCCTATCGCGACGGCAATACGGGTGTCGACTACGTGACCACGCTCGAAAGCGGCCGGCCCGGTCCGCACGTCATGATGACCGCGGTCACCCATGGCAATGAGCTCTGCGGCGCGGTTGTCCTGGATTTCCTGTTCCGCAACATCACGCGGCCGAAACGCGGCAAGCTGACCCTGGGTTTCACCAACTACAAGGCATTCCAGAACTTCGACCCCGCGTTTCCGGGTCTGTCCCGGTATGTCGATGAAGATTTCAACCGGCTGTGGTCGGAAGACGTCCTTGACGGGACGCGCGACACTTGGGAGCTGGAACGCGCCCGCGCCGTCCGGCCATTGGTCGATCAAGCGGATTTCCTGCTCGACATCCATTCGATGCAGACCAAGACGCCGGCGCTCGTACTCGCCGGACCGCTCGCGAAAGGACGCGACCTCGCCGCCGCCGTCGGCTGTCCGGAGTACGTGGTGAGCGACGAAGGTCATGCGGCCGGCAAGCGCATGCGCGACTATGGCGAATTCGGCGATCCGGCCAGCCCCAAGAATGCGTTGCTCGTGGAGTGCGGCCAGCATTGGGAACGCGCGAGCGTCGACATCGCCATGCAAACGGCGCTTCGATTTCTCAAGCACATGGATATATTGAACGACACCTTCATCGATCCGCTGGTGGCGGGCAATCCGCCGCCGCAGAAATTCATCGAGGTGACCCAGGCGGTCACCATCAAGAATAACAGCTTCCGATTCGTCGAGGATTTCGTCGGCATGGAGGTCATTCCAAAGGCGGGCACGCCGCTGGGCTTTGACGGCGACGACCCCGTCGCGACCCCGTATGACAACTGCGTCCTGATCATGCCGACCCGCCGCACGACACGAGGTCACACCGCGGTGCGGCTCGGCCGGTTCGTTTAGAAATACGCGCCATGGCCTCCATAGCGCTTCGAGAATTCGATCCTTCGGCCCAACGAAATGCCGAATCTTGCGCTGCAAAAAATGCTATGATGCCCCGCGAAGTGAACGGTGCGGTAAAAGGAACGTTTGGAATATGACGGACATAATGGGCTTTGACGGTTTCGCGATTTTTGTAGTCGTATTCGTGCTGTTGGCGGTTCTTATCCTCTTTATGGGGATCAAACAGGTCCCGCAAGGATTCGAATTTACGGTCGAACGGTTTGGCCGATATACACGAACGCTTCGTCCCGGCCTGCATTTGATCACCCCATTCATTGATCGAGTTGGCGCAAGATTAAACATGCGCGAAACCGTGCTCGACGTGCCGAGCCAGGAAGTGATCAGCAAGGACAACGCCATGATAACGGCGGATGGCGTGATCTTCTTCCAAGTCGTCGATGCGGCCCAGGCCGCCTACGAGGTGAACGATCTCGAACGCGCGATCCTCAACCTGACCATGACCAATATCCGGACGGTTCTGGGATCGCTCGATCTCGATGAGTTGCTATCGAAACGCGATGAAATCAACGCCCGCCTGCTGGGCGTGGTCGATGAAGCGACCGCGCCGTGGGGTGTCAAGGTCACCCGTATCGAAATCAAGGATATCTCGCCGCCGCGCGACCTGGTCGAGGCGATGGGCGGCCAGATGAAGGCGGAACGCATCAAGCGTGCGGTCATTCTCGAAGCGGAGGGCGTGCGGCAATCGGATATCCTGCGCGCCGAAGGCGAGAAGCAGTCGGCCATTCTGGAAGCGGAAGGCCGGCGGGAATCGGCCTTCCGAGACGCCGAAGCCCGCGAACGCGCCGCACAAGCGGAAGCGGAAGCGACCCGCATGGTATCCGAGGCGATTGCGCGCGGCGACATCAACGCGATCAATTATTTCATCGCCCAGAAATATGTGGACGCGCTCGGCCAATTCGCCAATTCGCCGAACCAGAATACCCTGTTCATGCCGCTCGAAGCCTCCGGGGTGATCGGCGCTATCGGCGGCGTCGCAGAAATCATCAACCAGAGCCGCCGTCGCAGCCAGGAGACTACCTGATGGCATTCCTGGAAAGCATCGAATTCTGGCACTGGTGGATTCTCGGACTCGTCTTTCTGGTCCTGGAAATGCTGCTGCCCGGGACTTTCTTTCTCTGGATGGCCGCGGGCACCGGCATTGTCGGGTTATTGCTTGTTTTCGCACCGGAGACGAGCTGGCAAATTCAATTGCTCATCTTCGCGGTTTTATCGGTCAGCGCGATCGTGGCGTGGCGTTATTGGCAGCACAAAAACCCGCCGAAAGAGGAAGAGAACACGCTCAACCGGCGCGGCGCGCAGTATGTCGGCCGCATGGCGAGCCTCGACGACGCAACCGAGAACGGTGTCGGTAAGGTGCGGATCGACGATACCTTCTGGAAAGTCGCCACCAGCGACGGCAGCGATCTGGCGGCCGGTACGCAAGTCAAGATTACCGGCGCGGACGGTATCGTACTGAAAGTCGAAAGCACCTGAATTAGAGCAAATCCCGAGCGAACCGAAGCGGTTCGCGACGACGTATTTGCGTAAAAACCAAGAGATAGACCAATTCGCTTGAGTCAATTTAATCGAGAAATGGTCTGGCGGTATCTTATTCGGCGTCGCGTTCCCGCAACGCGGTCTTCAGCACCTTGCCGTAATTGTTCTTCGGCAATGCATCGACGAAACGGTAGTCGCGCGGCCGCTTAAAACGTGCGATCGCGTCGAGACAGATCCCATCCAGGTCTTCCGGCGCCGGTGCATCGCCGCGCGCCACCACATAGGCGACCACGGTCTCGCCCCATTCCGCATCCGGGCGGCCGATCACGGATACTTCCGCAACGCCGGGATGGCGCAACAGCACTTCCTCCACTTCGCGGGGATAAATATTGGTGCCGCCGCTGATGATGACGTCCTTCGACCGGTCCTTCAGCGTCAGGAAGCCCTCCTCGTCCATGGCGCCCACGTCGCCCGTGTGCAGCCAGCCATTCGCCAGCGTCGCCGCGGTCGCTTCCGGGTTGCGCCAGTACCCCGGCATTACCGAATCGCCACGCACCAGCACCTCGCCCGTTTCGCCCGGCGGCAGGGTGAAATCCCGATCGTCGGCAACACGCACCTCGACAACGCTTTGCGCGACGCCGACCGATCCCAGCCGTTCCACCCAGCGTGGATGGTCCCGCGCGGCGATCACGTCCCGCCCGAGATAGGTGATCGTCATCGGACTCTCGCCCTGCCCGTAGATCTGCACCAGTTTCGGACCGAACCGGTCGAGCGCGGCCTGCGCGTCGGCGACATACATCGGCCCGCCGCCATAGAGAATGGACTTCAAACCGGCACTGTCCCGATCCTCCGGAAAATCGGTCAGCCGCTTGACCATAGTCGGCGCCGCGAATATCGCCATGCCGCGCCAGCGGTCCATCAAGTCGAACATTTCATCCGGCTCGAAGCCGCCGCTTTCGGGTATGACATTGCAGGCGCCGCGCAATACATGCGGCAGGATGTACAATCCCGACCCGTGGCTCATCGGCGCGGCGTGCAGGATGCAATCCGCCGGATCGATCGTGTCGACATCGGCGAAATAACTCAGCGTCATCGCGGTCAGCACGCGGTGCGTCAGCATGGCGCCCTTGGGCTGGCCGGTGGTGCCGCTGGTGTAAAACAGCCAGGCGACATCGGTCGGCTCAACCTGCGCAAGCGGCGCGGGATCGCCCTCGAACAGGGCGGCATACTCCGGCGAGCCGACCTCGATCGCCCGCTCCACCCCTTCCACGGCGATCGAGCCGATCACGGGCGACAAATCCGCGGTCGCAAACACTACGCGGGCGCCGCTGTTTTCCAAGATATACGTGAATTCGCTGGCATGGAGTTTGGCGTTGATGGGGACCGCGGCAAGGCCCGCGTGCCAGGCGGCGAACAATACCTCGACGTAGTCCGGGCAATTCTTCATCGTAAAGGCGACCCGGTCTCCGGGCCGGAGCCCCAAACGATCGCGCATAGCACCGGCCAGCACGGCGACGCGGCGCGCCATCTCGCGATAATTTCGAACCGTGCTGCCGCCGATGCCCAATGCGGGCGATTCGCCCAGCGCCTTGCCCGCCCTCGTCAACCAGGCCGCGAGATTCATGAACAATTTCCTCCTGATTTCCGCAAAGCGGTGGTTTGGCTACCGGCACGGCAATTCTAAAGACCCGGTATAAGCACTTGCAACTTGTGCATTGGCCGATCGCCGCTTACATAGCGGAGAGCGCCATTTCCGGACAGGACCGTTTGATAACCCGTTCCAGACAACCCATTCTCAATGCGCCCGCGGCGATTCGCTGGCTGACCGGTATTACGGTGCTCATCCATATCGTGCGCGAGCTGCTGCCCATAACCTACCAACGCGCCGTTTTGGAACAATTCGTCTTCGAGCCGGTCCGGCTGCAGCCCACCGGCGGCGTCGTTCCCGAGTGGCTGACGACCGCCATGACATCGATCAGTCATTTGTTCCTGCATGCCGATTTAAGCCATCTGGTGATGAATGTGGCGTTTTTGCTGGCCTTTGGCACCGCCGTCGCACGACGGATGGGAGCATCGCAATTCATCCTGTTGTATTGCCTCTGCGGCGCCTTCGCCGCCTTCTTCTGGTCATGGCTGTTTCCCGGGAATTACGCCATCCTACTCGGCGCGTCGGGGGCAATTTCCGGCATGGTCGGTGCGGTCGCCCGGGTAAGCCTCTGGCCGTCAAAGAGTGTCGGCACCGCGCTGCCGTTCCTGCGCCGCAAGACGGTCATAAGCTTCGTCATGATCTGGCTGATCTTTACCGTCGCTCTTGGAATATTCCCGCTTTTCCTCCCCGACGATGTCGGTGGGATCGCCTGGGAGGCCCATATCGGTGGATTCCTGGCAGGATTCGTACTGATTACGCTGTTTGACGGCCGCGGACGGCTGCAACCGGCCGCACCGCCCGCCGGAATGCTGTAGATTACGGCGGCGGAAAACAAGAAATTATGAGGCTCCCGAAGGATGCCGCACCGCGCCTCAAGATAAAGACCGCGCGCGGAGGAATTCACCTGGGAATGGACCGAAGCGGCCCAACCGGCGAACCCCGCCGATTAGCCTTTCTTCGGCTCCGGCGGCGCGGTGAGCGCACCATACAGATCCGGACGGCGGTCCCGGAAGAGTCCCCAGGATCGCCGCGCCGCGGCTAGCGAATCCAGATCGAAACGCGCAGTTACCACCGCGGCGCCGTCGCGTGGCGCTTCCGCAACGATCTCTCCCGTCGGTCCGGCAACAAAGGATGATCCATAGAATGTCATCGTCGCGGAGTCATGCACCTCCACGCCGATGCGGTTGGAGGCCGCCACGGGCACCATATTCGCCGCCGCATGCCCCTGCATGACACGCTGCCAATGGCCGTTTGAATCGAGCGCCGCATCTTGCGGCTCGTTGCCGATCGCCGAGGGATAGAGCAGCACCTCCGCCCCCGCCAGGACCATCGCCCGGGCACATTCCGGAAACCATTGGTCCCAGCAGATCGCGGCGCCCAAGATACCGAAGCGGGTCGGCCAAACCCTGAAACCAGTGTCGCCCGGCTGGAAATAGAATTTTTCTTCGTATCCCGGACCTTCGGGAATATGGCTCTTGCGATAGCGCCCGAGCACCGCACCGTCGGCATCGATCATGGCGAGCGTGTTGAAATAGGCATTGCCGTCTCGCTCGAAGAAACTCACCGGCAGAACCACCTCCAGTCCGGCGGCCAGGGCCGACATCCGTTCAATCATGGGGTTGTCGTCAAAGGTTCGCGCCAACTCGAAATAATCGCGGTTCATGTCGGTACAGAAATACGGTGTTTCGAACAGCTCCTGCAGAAGCACCACATCGGCGCCCTCCGCCGCCGCGCGGCGGACCAGTGCCTCCGCCTGCGCATGATTTGCCGAATGGTCCCAGCCGCACTCCATCTGGGTAACGGCGACGGTGATCTCCCGCATCACGGCCTCGGCTGTTGTTGCGTTATACAATGAATGCCGCCGCCGCCCCGCACGATGGCGCTGGCATCGACCTGAACCACCCGGCGCTCGGGGAACGTGTCCGCCAGGGCATCCGCCGCCGGCCCGTCCGCCGGTATGCCGAAGCGCGGCGCGATTACACCACCATTGGCGAGATAGAAGTTGATATAGGACGCCGCGAGCGGACGGTTCGCACCATCCCGCAGCGTTGGTTGCTCGATCTCGATAACCTCCAACCGCCGCCCGTTCGCGTCGCGTTCGTCTTCGAGAATGCGCCGATTGGCGTGCAGAATTTCATCATTGGGATCGTCCACGCCAGCCGCCTTCAAGGCCAGAACGACACCCGGCCGTGCAAAACAGGCGACATTATCGACATGGCCATCGGTTTCGTCGCCGACCAATCCTCCCGGTAGCCAGATCACCTTGCGCGCGCCGATCCATTCCGCCAAGTGCCGCTCCATCGCCGCTTTATCCATCGCTGGATTGCGGTTCGCATTCAACAGCACCGATTCCGTGACAAGGGCCGTGCCGCCGCCATCGACATGAATGGCGCCGCCTTCGAGTACGAACGGCGCCGAAAAGCATTTTATATTCAACTGCGCCAAAATCCGCGACGCCAGCGCCGCATCGTCGTCGATCGACGTGTACTTGCCACCCCAACCGTTGAACCGCCAATCACACCCCGCGATCCCGCCCTTGCCGTCGATCAGAAAGCTGGGACCGGTGTCCCGCATCCAGGAATCGTCGATACCGGCCCGAGCATCCCCGCGCCGTGGCGTGGCCACGTCGACCGCGCGCCCGCACAATCGCGCCGCCTCCTCGACCAACCCATGCGGCGCGATCATCGTTACCGGCTCGAACGCCGCAATCGCCTTGGCGACCGCCGCGAAGGCTTCCCGCGCGGCCGGCAATTCGTCGCCCCACAGCGCCTCGCGGCACGGCCACGCCATCCAGCAGCGATCATGTCGCGACCATTCAGCCGGCATGTAAAAATTATGCGATCGCGGTGTCGACACTAAATAAAAACTCTTACGCTCATAATATTGATTAGCATAAATCCATTTACATCGCAGAAATTGGTATCTACTGGAATTATTTTGAAAATTCTTTAATACATTTTAATCATGTTATTCGATTCATAGGATCAATATCACAGAGATTTTGGATTTTTACTTATACAATAGAACCGCGTCCACGCCCTCCAGCATTTCAAAGAACAATATGGGCGACGCC
>JAOTYV010000200.1 GCA_029861675.1 Alphaproteobacteria bacterium | reverse complement strand
TAAATGCGCACGCCGATCACCAGCAGCGCGAGCAGGATGAAGAACACCGCCAAGGGCCGTTCGAGAAAAATCATCGCCCCGTCCTGCGATAACAGCAGCGCCTGGCGCAGCGCCCGCTCCGCGCCCGGTCCGAGGATGAACGCGATGATGAAGGCCGGCAGGCTGTAGTCGAATTTCTTGAAGAAGTAACCGACGAAACCGAACGCGCACATCATCGCCACATCGAACAGCGTGTTGCGCAAGGCGTAGACAGCGACAATCGACGTGATGAAGATGAACGGATAGATCACCCGCACCGGCACCTTGGCGATGATCCGCCCGATGATCCCGCTGCCCCAATACCCCATGACGAAATAGATGGCGATGCACAGCAGCCCCGAGGCGAACAACCCGTAAATCGTGGCCTGTTCCTCGACGAAGATCTTGGGACCGATATTCATACCGTGGATCAGGAAAACGCCGCCGAGGAGTGCCGCTGCGACGCTACCGGGAATGCCCAGCGTCAGAAGCGGGATGAGGTTCGCGCCGGACACTGAATTGTTCGCGGCTTCCGCGGCCGCAACTCCCTTGACTTCACCCTCGCCCCATTTGTCGCCGGGCTTGGCCGAACGGCGCGCCTCGGCATACGCCACGAAACAGGCGGCCGACGCGCCGACGCCCGGCAGCATGCCGATGATCGTCCCCATGCCCGTCGATTTCGCCATGACTGGCGCGCTTCGCCTGAATTCGTCCCAGGTAACGTAGTTGTCTTCCGCCACGGTTGACTTGGCGGTCAGCATGCGTTCCGCACCCAGCGCACCGCGGTCGGCAATCTGCACGAAAATTTCGGACACGACGAAGACGCCCAGCAAGACCGGGACCAGGCCGATACCGGTTTCGAGATAATTCACATCGAAGGTAAAACGCGGCATGGAACTGATCGGATCGAGGCCGATGATCGCCAGCAGAATCCCGAGCAGGGTGCTGATGAGGCCGCGCACCATCGAATTGCCGATCACGCTGCCGATGATCACGAAGGCCGTGCAGTAGACCGCGAAGATTTCCGGTGGTCCCATCCGGGACGTGTAGATGGCGATGAATGCCGCGCCGAAGATCAACAGGCATTCCGAGAACGTGTCGCCGAGCGCGGACGCGATCACCGCCATCTTGAGAGCCTTGCCCTGCTTCCCCTGGCGGGTCAGCGGATACCCTTCAAGCTGCGTCGCCGAAGCCTGCGGCGTGCCCGGCGTGTTGAACAGGATGGCCGGAATCGAGCCGCCGAAACTGGCCGCCTTGCCGATCGTGTAAACGAAAATCAGCGCCGACAACGGCTCCAGATAGAAGGACAACGGGATAATCATCGAAATCGCCGCCGACGCAGTCAATCCCGGCGTCGCGCCCGCAAGCAACCCGATCGTCGTGCCGAGAACCGCATAGAATATTGCCCAGCCGCTGCTGAACAGAGTGACGATACCGTCGAATATCGGGTGATCCATTTTCGATTTCTACCCTCTTATTCCACATCCACGGCCGGTGAGGCCACTATATGCCCAGGAATTTCCGCATCGGCCCGAACAGGTAGTAATTGTCGTAATCGATCAGCATTCCGGGCGGCTCCAGCAATCGGAATATTCCGAAGAATATTGCGTAATAGAAGACACCGGAAATCAGCGGAATCGTCAGAAGCCATTTGATGCCACGATTGCCGAACAACGCCAGGGTCGCCGATAAAGCCGCTACCGTCGGAATGAAATATTGCAGCAAATTTATCAGGCCGAGATAGCCGAAGGCGATCAACGCCATCGGCAAAACCCAGACGAACAGCAGTCGAATTTCACCTTCACCACCGCGAACGTCGAACCCCTCCCGCCGCAACTTGAAGCCGGAGGTAATCAGAAGCACGAGCGTCAGTGCGCCGATCAGGAGACAAATAGCTTTCGGGAAGACGTAGGGCTGCATGCCCACGCCGAATGGATCTTCCTCGATCTCCAGTGACGCGATGTAGAACACCGCCGTCACAACAAGCATGATCAGACCCGAAATGAACTCGCTTCGTGCCGACATCATATCCCGGATTGCATTGTTTCCGCAGGGTGCGCCGGCAGCACGGGCCAACATGACCCGAGCCGCCATTGCCAATCCAAATTACTTCTTTTTCTTCTTCATTTTGGCCTTCAACTCATCGACGATCGGCTGCCACTCCTTGGTCAGGTCACGATAATACGCCAGAGTCTCAGGACTACTCTTGTATTTTGCCGGCAAGCCCGCCTTTCCAAGTAGCTTCCCATAGGCTTTGTGCGAGGTCATCTTTTTGCAGGCAGCATCCAGTTTTGCGATCCGGTCATCGGGAACGCCCTTCGGCGCCATCACGATCATCGGCGTGAAGACCTGGACATAGTTCACGCCGAGTTCCTTGAGCGTCGCAACATCCTTGTTATTGGGGTCGCGCTCCGGGAAAAGCAGCCCGAGCGGACGGACCTGATCCTGGAAGCCGCTCCTCAGATGGATGCCGAAAACGCCGTAATCGACCTGCTTGCCGATCACCAGGCCCCGTGCCGGCGCGCCGCCCTTGGCCGGCACATCCTGCGCCTGGATGTTGTTGCGGCTGGCGAACGCAAGACCTGCGATACCCCAGGTGCTGGTCCGGCCCGGAGTCGCAAATCGAAGCTTTCCAGGATTGGCCTTGGCATGTGCAACCAGTTGCTTGGCCGATTTGAACGGGCTGTCCTGGTGCACAAACACGGCTGGCAGCAACCGGCCGACCATGCACACCATCTTGAAATCCTTGAACGGGCCGACCGGCGCCTTGCGGAACTGGGTCGAGAAGTACAGCGCACCGGCGGAAGCGAGATGCAGGGTGTGCCCATCCGGGCGCGAATCCGCGACGAATTTGGCTGCCGGAACGCCGGAGCCACCCGCCTTGTTGACGACGATCAACGGCTGCAGATTGATATATTCCGGCGCCACGCTCGCCAAGGCGCGTGCGTAAGAATCGGTTCCGCCGCCGGCGCCGTAGCCGACGACGAGGGTGATCGGTTTCGAGGGGAACTCGGCCGCCTGCACCGGCGCCAGCGCCGCCGCAACAAGAATGGCGGCACCCGCCGCAAATGTCTTTTTCATGATGTTTTCTCCCTGTTTCGAGAACACGTGTTATCTGCAGGCCTGCATGGTTGGCCGCGAACGACCTTACCGCCTTCATTCGAAGCGCCGTTCATGCTGCCTGCGTTATTGCCGACAGTATCCAAAAGATTTGCCGGGATGCAAATTCTTTCAATTTTACCGCCAATTGCGAGACCTCCCATTCGTCCTACCGCACAATAGCGCCGGCAGGTTAGAGTTGCCGGCGATTGTGAACAACAGAGCCGGAGCCCCGCATTGCCGCCCGAGAAATTAAACGATACCGCACTCGCCGTGGATGGCGCGGGCCCGCCGGTGATTCTGGTGCACGGCATGGGACTGAACCGGCATATGTGGGAGTGGCAGCTTGCGCGGCTCACGGACCACTTCACCGTGATCCGGTACGACCTGCTCGGCCATGGCGAAAGCGACCGGCCGGCCGGGCCGTATCAAATGAGGCAATTCGTCGATCAGCTCGACCGGCTGATCGGCGCGCTCGAATTGCCGCCCTGCGGGCTGGTCGGGTTTTCGCTCGGCGGCATGATCGTCCGCGCATTCGCCGTGGCCGATCCGGATCGCGTCAAGGCCCTCGCCATCCTCAATTCGCCGCATGACCGCACCGAGTCCGAGCGCGCCGCGATGCGCGAGCGCCTGCAACGCGCCGAGCGCCATGGTCCGGCATCGACGATCGATGCGGCGCTGGAACGCTGGTTCACCACGGAATTCGCCGCGCGCCGGCCCGATGTGCTCGACCGGGTTCGCCGCTGGATGGCGGCCAACGACCCGGCGGCCTACGCGGCAATCTATCGCGTACTTGCCGAAGGCGATGCCGACCTGACGCACGCCATCGCCGCGATCCGCTGCCCGACACTGGTGCTCGCCTGCGCCGAAGATCATGGCAATTCGCCGGCGATGGCGCGGAAAATGGGCGCGCTGATTTCGGGCGCCCGAGTCGCAATCGTGCCGGACCTGAAACATATGGGACTCGCCGAGAAGCCGTCGGCGATCAGCTCGGTGCTTCTGCCGTTCCTTCAGAAGCATTTATCGTCTTGACGAAGGTCGGTTCGGAGAGTCACACTATTTACGACGGTCCCAGGCGAACCGGTCGGGATGCCCGGTTAAGGGTTCGCCGTTCGCAGGAGACGGAAAGCATAGCCCGCCTCCGGTACACTGAAACCGTCACCGCGAAAACCACACTGGAGGGAGGCATGGATCCACCTGACAAGATGTGCAGCCCTCGCGGATATGCGGGGGCACGGTTTGGATAGCAGGCCGGCCGATCTTCGGTCGAAATTGCCCAAGCCGCCAACATAGAATTCGTGTTACGCAGCGATCGCGGGGTGTTGAATATCAACGCTTCGGAGAATCGCAAAAACGGCCGGCGATATGCCGGACCAAAGGCGAGAATGCCTAGAAGCCCCGCACGCGCAGGCCGCGGCGGGGCTTCCCGTTGACACAATGCTCGCAACTCGAGATTAGCCGCTGTTCGACCGTACGAATGCGTCCATTGCACGACCGATGGCCCGCGTTGGGAGACCCGCCGCTCCCGGTATGCTCAGGGTAGGCGCCGCCGAACCGGACCGTCACTGTGCTGTGCATTGTATTGGCGCTTCAGTTCACCCCATGCCTTGTTCGCCACCACGTCGATAGCGGTGCGGCAATCCTTGCAGGAAATTTCCGAATGGCGCTGGAGCCAGTATGGGGAATGGTGATTCCGAGTCCCGCAGGCGGGACAGGTAATTTCGATTTTATCCATCATTTCGCATCGCCTCATCATACGATATTCAATGAACCATCAGGATCGGCCGATCCGCGTTGGTGAGGATATGTCCGGTCACACCGCCGAAGATCAATTCGCGCAGACGGCTGTGGGAATACGCACCCATGACCACCAGATCGGCATCAAATTCCTTTGCTTCGTCCAAGATGGCTTCGCCAACGTCACGGTAATCCGGGGTCAGCTTCTTGATTTCCGCCTGCACTCCGTGAAGTCCGAGGTTTTGAGCCAGAGCCTCCGGCGAGGGCCCCTTTTTCGAACCCGTTTCGATCGCAACCACGCGAATGGCGTCCGCCGATCGCAGGAATGGCATGGCCGCGGTCACGGCACGGCCGGATTGCGCACTTTGGTTCCATCCGATCAAGACCCGCGCGCCGACCGAAACGGGGGCGTCCGGCACCGTCAACAGCAACGGCCGACCGCACCGAAAGAGCGCCGACTCGGCGCAAAGATTGACGACAGCCATTTCGTTGTGCGCCGCCGGGCCGCCGACCACCACCAAATCGTAGACCGCGCCGGTCATGGCGATCACCTCCCATTCCGGATCCGAACACGTCTCCCAGGTTACGCCGGGCAACGCGGCCGCATTGACCGCATCGACCAACGGCACATCCAATTCCTTCATCGCGGCGTCAAACTGTCCCATGACCTCCCGCAAATAGTCTTGCGACCTGTTTTCCAGGGTTTGCGCCAGCTCCTCCTGATAGGTGGTCATCAGCGGGTCTTCGAGGTGCACGAAAATTTCAGGGTCCGTTACCTCGCCGTGCACGACGTGGACATGGGCGGCGAACCGCTTTGCGATCGACGCCGCAACGCGAAGCGCATCATCCGATTTGGGCGATGTGAAAAAGGGAACCAGAACACTGCGAATCGACATCGAACGCCTCCGAAAGTCTTTTCCCTTGTAAAAAGCGTACCACAAAATTCGCCTTGCGGAATGATGAAACAGGGTACCCATCGCGCCAACCCGCGGCGCGATAGAGACCAAGCCGCAGTAAGCGTCTACACTGCCCGCGAACTCCAACCCAACCGGCAGTTCGACCCGTGCACCCATGAGCGCCACCGATTCACCAGCGGAAGAAACGCCGCTTCCGCCGCGCCAGCGGATGCTGGTGGCGCTTGCCATAATGCCCGCCGGCGCGATGCAGGCGACCGACACCTTTGCCGCGAGTGTCGCCATGCCCACCATGATGGGCGCGCTGTCCGCGACGATTACCGAAATTTCCTGGGTGCTCACGGCCTATCTTGTGGCGTCCGCCATGTTTACGCCGCTCTACGCCTGGCTCAGCCGGAAGGTCGGACGCCGGCGGCTCTTCATCGCCGTCATTCTCGGTTTTGTGGTGTCTTCGCTGCTGGCATCGCAATCCCAATCGCTGGCCGAACTCGTCGGCTTCCGGTTTGTTCAGGGCTTTTTCGGCGCCGGGCTAAACCCCCTGACTTTCCAGGTCGTGCTGGCCACCTTCCCCAAGAGCCACCAGGGACCGGCCTTCGGGTGGCTGCAGACCGGCCGCATGAGCGCCGTGGTGATCGGGCCGGTCATCGGCGGCCTGTTGACCGAGTTGCTGGACTGGCGCGCGGTGTTCCTGATGAACGTTCCGCTTGGGATTGCAGCGCTGATCATGATCATTCGGGTCGTTCCCAAAGATATTCCGGAAGAGCCGAAACGGTTCGATTTCTTTGGATTCGTTTTCCTGAGCATTGCCATCGCGTCGATGCAATTGACGCTCGATCAAGGGCAAAAGCTCGACTGGTTCGATTCCGAAGAAATCGTCATCTATTGCATGATCGCCGCAAGCGCGTTTTACGTCTTTGCCCTCCACTGCACGACGGCGCGGCAGCCCTATCTCAATCCGCGGGTGTTCAAGAACCGCGAGTTTTCGATCTGCCTGGTGCTCGATTTTTTCATCAGCTTCATATTCTTCGGCTACATGGCCCTGCTGCCGCCGATCCTTCAGCGCCATCTCGGCTTTCCCGTGATCGAGACGGGGTTCCTGCTGATCTATCGCGGCATCGGCACCATGGCGGCGTCGCTGCTCGCCGGTTTCATGCTGATGCGCTTCAGTCCGCGCCCCTTGATCGCGGTGGGCGTGGCGGTCATCGCCGTCTCGACCTGGGTGCTGTCGACCATCACCCCGGGCACCGATACGACGCCGATCATCCTCGCCATTTTGCTGCAAGGCCTCGGCATCGGCTTCATGTCGACGCCGACCGAGACCGCCGCCTTTCAGACCATGCCGCCGTCGCTGCGGCCCGACGCCGCCAGCGTGATGACCGCCAACCGGCGCATCGCGTCCAGCGTCGGCGTCTCCCTGCTGATCACCCAACTGGTCACCAGCACCCAGAACGCGCGCTCCGCGCTGAGCGAAAATGTCAGCGTCTACAACGACCGGCTGCGCCATCTTGCCCTGCCGGACAATTGGAACATGGACAGCGTGCAAGGGATGGTCACCCTGGACCGGATGATCGAGCTGCAGGCGGAGTTCATCGCGTATCTGCACAATTTCGAAATCATGACGATCGCCACGCTCTGTGCGCTGCCGCTGGTTCTGCTGCTGCGCACCAAGCGGCCGCAACGCCAGCGCATCGACGGTTGATCCCTCAGGCGTGATTCAGGATGACGCGATTTCGGCGTCCCGCATAGCGCGCCAGATCTTTTCCGTCGTTACCGGCATTTGCAGATGTTTCACCCCGTGGGCCGACAGCGCATCCACAATGGCGTTCACCACGGCTGCCGGCGCCGGAGTGGTGCCGCCCTCGCCGCCACCCTTTGCCCCCATCAAATTGGTGGCCGTCGGCACCTCGTTGTGACCGACGGCGAATATGGGGAAATCGGCGGCGCGCGGCATCACGTAATCCATGAAGGAACCGGTTAGCAGCTGGCCATTCTGCGGATCATAGGCAACGCGCTCCCACAGCGCCTGGCCTACGCCCTGCACGATCCCGCCATGCACCTGGCCTTCGACAATGGCCGGATTGACGATTTTCCCCACATCGTCAACGGCCGTGTAGCGTCGCAACATGACAACGCCGGTATCCGGGTCGATCTCCACCTCGGCGACGTGGCAGCCATTGGGATAGGCCGGCATCGACACGTCGATCCGCGCGCTCTCCCGCAGTGGTCCCACGAGATCCGGCGGCAGACCGGCGCCCCCGTCCCGCGCTGCCGCCGCCACCTCGAACAGACCGACCGACCGGTCGGTGCCCGAAACCGCGAAACGCCCGTCGGCAAACCGCACATCTTCGAAGGCGCATTCCAGCACATGCGCCGCGATCGCGGTGCCGCGAGCGATGATCGCGTCCCGTGTCTGACTGAACAAATGGCCGCCCACCCGCATCGTCCGTGCGGAGTGCGAGCCGGAACCGTCCTTGACGAATGCGGTGTCGCCGTAGCGAAAATCGATACAGTCATACGGCACGCCGAGAAATTCCGAACCGATCTGCCGGAACGTGGTTTCGTGTCCCTGACCGCTTGACTGCGATCCGACGACCATGTCGACACGGCCTTCGGGCAGCACCTCCATGACCGCACGTTCGAGCGGCCAGCCGGTTGCGGTTTCGACATAATTCGCGAGACCGATGCCCAGCAGACGGCCCTGTCCGGCGGCGAATTCCCGGCGCGTCCCGAACGCGTCCCAATCGGACGCTTCAAGCGCCATATCCATGCTGCGCTCGAACTTGCCGCTGTCGTAGGTGATGCCGAGCGCGTTCGTGTAAGGAAAGGCGTCGTCGCGGATCAAGTTGCGCCGGCGCAGCACGATTCGGTCGATCCCCGTCTGACCGGCGGCGAGATCGATCAAACGCTCCAGTACGAAGGTCGCTTCCGGCCGCCCGGCGCCGCGGTAGGAGGTCACCGGCGTGGTGTTGGTCCACACACCCTTGGTAACGACATCGGCAACCGGGATATCGTAGAGGCCGGTGGTTACGGTCGGACCGCGGGCAATCGGCACGAACGACAGGGCGTGGCTGCCGAGATTGCCGATATTCTCCGTCCGGATCGCCAGAAACCGCCCTTCCGCATCGAGCGCC
>JAOTYV010000201.1 GCA_029861675.1 Alphaproteobacteria bacterium | reverse complement strand
GTTCGCGCCGCCCGCGTTGCGCCCGCTGCTGCGTCCACAGCATCGACCGGCCCAGCCCTGTTCTCGTGCACGACATCGGCGCGCGGCGGAACATCAGGGCACGTTTCCGCGCAAGCAGTATAGGCGCACCGGCGTGGTCGTCGCTTCCGCGTCACGCCTTGAACGCGGCGATCGCCTTTTCGTCGAATTTTAGGCCCAGCCCCGGCTTGTCCGGCAGGATGAGTTCGCCGTTTTCGACCTCCGGCGTCTCCTCGTACAGCGCGAGCGTCCACGGCATGTATTCCACGGTCAGCCCGTTCGGACAGGCGGCGACCACATGCACCAGGATTTCCGGCATCACATGGCTGACCACCGGCAGGTTGAACGCCTCCGCCATGCCGGCGACCTTCATCCATTGGGTGACGCCGCCGACCCGCACGATGTCGATCATGACGATATCGACCGACCGCGCCTCGATCATCTGACGAAAAGGCGCAATGCCGTAGAGGTATTCGCCGCCGGCAATCGGCGTGTTCAGGGCGGCGGTGACGCGGGCCAGTCCCTGATAGTCGTCGGCCCTGGTCACATCCTCGAGCCAGAACAGGCCGACATCCTCGACCCGGCTGCCGATGTCGATTGCCTGTTCCGGCCGCCAGCGCTGGTTGATATCGCACATCAGCTTGATGTCCGGGCCGATCGCTTCGCGCACCACGCGGACGCGGCGCATTTCATCCGCCGGTGTCGGATTGCCGGGCAGCGCCATCTGGGTCTTCATTTCCCGGAAGCCCTTCTGCACCAGAATTTGCGCGGCGCGCTGCGCCTGATCGTCCGTCAGGCCGCGCCGCAACGCGCCGGACGCATAGGTGGGTACGCGGTCCCGGTGTCCACCCAGCAACTTCCAGAGCGGCTGCTCCAGCGCCTTACCCTTGATGTCCCACAAGGCCACGTCGATTGCCGCGAGCGCCAGGGTGAAAATACCGCCCGGCCCCGCCGACTCGCCCACGGCCCGTAACGTTTCGATTATCGCTTCGACCCGCATGGGGTCGGCGCCAACGGTCATTTCACATAGTTCCTCGACCGCGGTACGCAGGCTGCCGGTCATCTTGCTGCCATAGAAGGTCACGCCAATGCCTTCGAGCCCGTTATCCGTTCGGAGCCGCAGGATAATCACGTCGCGAAAGCGGTCGCGGCCCCCGTCCCGCATATTCGCCAGCGGCTCGTCTTCCGGCACCCTCAACGTGGTCGCTTCATAGCTGGCGATTTTCATGGCCTCTCCCTTCGGTGGTCTGGCGTTCGTGAAAGAAATCTAACACAGGGCGTACAGCGCTACCCTTAGCTACTCTTAATTTTCGCCCGCACGTAGTCGCCGGTCGCTGCAATCAGCGCACTGATATTTTCTTGAAACGCCGTGAACTGTTCCGTCTTCTCGACGGATTTCTTGGCGCGATAACAATCGCTGCTGATTTCGATCTGGACGCTATGACGCTGCCGTTCCGGGGCGCTGTAGCGGGTGATCAAGGATTGCCCGGCATAGGGTTTGTTGATGCTGACGCTGTGCCCCAGGCTGGAAATCGTATCCGCGAGAAACGCGATGAATTCCGGATCACAGGTTTTGCCGAACCGGTCGCCGAGGATGAAATCCGCGTTGGGCTGACCGTTCCAATGGTTGGTCCGCGAACAGGCATGGCAATTGATATGCCAGACGCCGCCGAACCGGTCGCATAGGGCATCAAGCGATTTTTCGAGTTCCGCGTGATAGGGCCGATAGTATTTCTCGATGCGGCTTTGGATATCGGCCACCGGTAATTTTCGGTCATAAAAAGGTTTGCCGCCTCGGGTTCGCGAACGGACGAGCCCGTTCCAGGCTTCTTTCCTGCCCTCCCTCACCTCGCCCGGCCACGGTGCGTCGAGCATCGACGGGTCGATATCGATTTCAAGCCGATTGGTATCGATATATGCCCGCGGGAATAGGGCGGCGAGCAATGTCGCGCCGTGTTGGGGCGCCGCGGCATAGAGTTCATCGACATAAAAATCGGCGCCGCCTTTTATGAGGGCCGGAGCGCACACGAATTCGAAATCGTCGGGAATGTCGACGCCGCTGTGCGGTGAATCGAACATTAACGGCAATGGATCGGCAACCGGATCCTTCCGCCATAAAACACGCGGGAGCAGGTGGGAAACAGTCAAGGCGCTCTCCCGGTTATTTCATGCTCGCGTCGGTCGGCTCCCGCTTGCAGAGGCAGTGAGGTCGCCACGAAAATTCTAGGCGAGGACCCGCAAGGTGTCCATGAAGGTGCCCCGCGACCTCCCTGGAAAAACCACCTTGTATGTCCCGAGGGCGTCGTCCATCATCCCCCGACGGAGAGACGTTCGCGTGACAATTCGCCATTTTGAGATTGATTGTCGAAGAAGTGGCGCGCGCCTTTATCGCCGTCTGTGTCGGATTGGCCCGGCGGCTTCGTCTCCGCTTCAATGGAATGCAAATCAGGGAGATTGAGTGAAATGAAGCTTATTGCTGTTACCGCATCGTCGCTGGCGCTGGCCGGCCTGGCTTTCGCCGGTGTGACGATCCCAACTGCCGCAGAGGCGGCGACGAAAGCCTGCAACGAGGCCAAAACCACCTGGCGGTTTTCGTTCTGGGGCAAACGCCGCGCCTTCACCGAGGCCATGGAATATGTGACCAAGCGAGTGTCGGACCAGACCTGCGGCAACTTCAAGATCCGCCTCTACTATGGCGAGCAGCTGTCGAAGAGTAAGGAAAACCTCGACAGTATCTCCGTCGGCGCGATCGACGCCACGTCGTTCTGCGCGGCCTATCATCCGGGCAAGAACCGGCCGCTGAACGTGCTCGATCTGCCGTTCCTGCCGTTGGCGAATTTCGACGTCATGCGCCGGGTGCACGACGCCGTCTATGCGCATCCCGCGTCGAAGAAGGCGCTGGCCAAGTGGAATGCAGTGATCTACATGTCCAATATTCTACCGCAATACGAATATATGGGCCGCGGCAAGCCACCGAAATCGGTAAAAGACTTCAAGGGGCTGCGGCTGCGGGCGCTTGGCGGCATGGGCCGTTCGGCAAAAGCGATCGGCGCCGTGCCGACGACTATGCCGGCACCGGAAACCTATACCGCCCTGCAGCGCGGCACGGTGGATGCGATCGGCTTCCCGTTCACCTACAGTTTCTCCGCCTACAAGCTGGATGAAGTCGCCGACTGGTACACGACGAACATGTCGCTCGGCTCGGTGACCTGCCCGACCGTCTTCAACAAGACCGCCTATGAAAAACTTCCCGCGAGCTACAAGAAAATTCTCGCCGAAGCGGTACCCGGCGCCTACGACGCGCTGAAAGCGAATTATGCCGCAAAAGACAAGGCGAACTTGGCCAGATGGGGAAAATCCAAGATGAAGGCCATCAAAATTCCAGAAAGTGAAATGGCTGAATTCCGCCGGATCGGCGGCGAGCCGCTCTGGAAAGCCTGGGTCGAGGAGAATAAGGGCCAAATTCCGGCGCAGGAACTTCTCGACCTCGTCCTGAAGACGGCAAAGCAGTAGAATACCGACATGATACGCCGGATGTTTGTCAGATAGGCGCACCGGCCTGAATATCCTCGAGGGCGTCCATCGTGACGCCCTCTTTTTTTTGTGTCACCGAACTTTGCGGCGGCAAACCCTTATCGCCGAACGGAAACCCCATCCGATGCGCCGGCCGGGCCGGTATTTTCCGGCGCGACATTTCATGGGACACTTGGCCAATCGCGATCCGGCGGCATCGCACAACGTCTGACGCATTCGACGACGCAGCACGCGGACAGGGATCAAGACAGCATGGCTCAATCGGAACAATCAACGCAGGATTTCGACTACGTGGTCGTCGGCGCGGGGTCGGCGGGCTGCGTCGTCGCCAACCGGCTGAGTGAAAGCGGCGCTTACCGCGTCCTGCTGATCGAGGCCGGCGGCCGCGATTCGAACTACAAGATCCATATCCCGCTGATGGTGGCGCATCTGCTCAAGGACAAGAAAATCACCTGGCCCTTCATGACCGAGCCGCAGACGCATTTGCACAACCGCGAGCAGCTCTGGTCGCGCGGCCGCGTTCTCGGTGGCAGCAGTTCGATCAACGGGAACGTGTACGTCCGCGGCGATCCCGCCGAATTCGACGCCTGGAGCGCGCAGGGCTGCGACGGTTGGAGCTACGCGGACATGCTGCCCTACCTGAAACGGCTCGAGGATTTCCCCGATGGCGATCCCGCTCAACGGGGATCCGGGGGGCCGATCGGCGTGACCGACCTGAAAAATTTCGACGCCTTGGCCGATGCCTTCGTGGATGGCTGTCACGAGGCCGGGTACGAGCGCAACGCCGACTATAACGGCGGACGCTATGGCGGGGCTTCCTACCTGCAATACTCGACCCGCCGGGGATTTCGCAGCAGTACGGCCGTCGCGTATCTGAAGCCGGCACGCGGACGCCAGAACCTGGAAATTCTGACCGATGCCGAGGTCACGCGGGTCTTGTTCGACGGCAACCGCGCGACCGGCGTCGAGTACCGGCGCGGCGACAACACCGAACAGGTGCGCGCGCACCACGAAGTCGTGCTCTCCGCCGGACCCATTCAATCGCCGAAACTGCTGGAGCTTTCCGGCATCGGTCAGCCGGAAATTCTGAAGGAATTCGGCATTCCCGTAATTCAAGCGTTGCCCGGCGTCGGCGAAAACCTCCACGATCACCCCAATACCCGCGTCACCTATGAGTGTACGCTGCCGATAACGATCAACGACGTGCTGCAACGCCCACTGGTCAAGCTGCGCGAAGGATTGAAGTTCCTGCTGTTCGGCAAGGGCCTCCTCTCGATTTGCTCGGCCACCGCGCATACGGTCATGCAGAGCCATCCCGGTGTAAACCAACTCGATTTGAAAATTCAGATGCAACCGTTCTCGGGCCGCGATCGCTACGCGCGCACCCCGGAGGACGGTCTGGATCCGTTTTCGGGCTTCACCATCGGCGTGATGGCCTTGCAGCCAAAGTCCCGCGGTACTTTGCATATCGCGTCGGCCGACCCGCTGCAGCATCCGCGCATCGATCCCAACTACCTGGCCGATCCGGCGGACGGGCAAGTCCTGCTGGCCGGGATCAAGGCGATCCGCACGGTCACCGGGTCACCGGCATTGCAAAAACTGATCGTCCGCGAGACGCGACCCGGACCCGAGGTGACCGATGACGACGCGTTGATGCACTACATCCGCGAGACCACACAAACCACCTGGCACGTCGTCGGAACCTGCAAGATGGGCCGGGACGATATGGCGGTCGTCGATCCGGACTTGCGGGTCCGCGGCGTCGACGGGTTGCGCGTCATCGATTCTTCGATCTTTCCGACGATCCCCTCATCGAATACCAACGCGCCGACCATCGCGGCCGCCGAAAAGGGCGCGGATATGATTCTCAACGGCGTGGCCCAGGCAGCGGATTAGGCCCGCCGGATCATAGGCTGAAGCAAATCCCAAGCGAATCGAAACGGTTCGCAACGACGTATTTGCGTAAAGATCAAGAGATAGACCATTTCACTTGAGTCAATTTGAACAAGAAATGGGCTAGGTTTCCGGGAACGGATCCTCCATGCCCGGCGCGAGCGGCACGTCAAACGCGTTCAGCGTAATGCACACGGTGGTGTAATAGGCGATGGTGGCGACGAGTTCGACCAACTGCGTCTCACCCAATAGATCGCGTGCGCGGCCATAGACATTGTCGTCGACCCGGCGGGTTAGCACCAGCTGCCGGCAAAATTCGTAGATCGCGTCGTCGTCCGGGTCTTCGAATACCGGCCGTTCACCCTTGCGCAAAGCATCGATGACGGCTTCGGACAGGCCAGCCTTGAGCGCAAAGGGCGTTTGCGCCGCAAACTCGAACTTGGCCTGATAATATTGGCCGACGATACAGCTCGCGATCTTCTGATATTTCTCTGGGCATTCGACATTGAACCGCACCGCCGCACCCAGTTCCTGCGCCGGGCCGCCGATTTGAGGCGCCTTGATATAGGCGGCGTAGGGTCCGTTGAAGCCCAATTTGCCGCGTGGCGGCCGGTTGATCGCGTCATAAACGGCGCGTTGATCCGCGGTCAAACTCTCGACGGCCATTGGCGTCAGTCGCGATTGGGATGAGGGCATGGAATTCTGCCTTAAGCGGTTTCTACAAATGAAAAGAGTGAACCGGAAACTGAGTCGTCACCGCGACCTCACTCAATCGAGCCGTCGACCTCGACCAGGAGACAGCCAAATATCGCGCCGGATTCAACCGATTCATGCGATTCGCGCATTTCGTTGAACGGCACGGGACCGACGATTCGGTGGGAGAGCACGTTGTCCGCAAGACAGGTCGTAATGTCCCGGAAAGCATGGTCGCGGCGGTGCTGGGGCAGCGAGTAGATGCCATAAGGCCGCATGGTGATGCATTTCTGCATGATGTCGCGAAAATTCGGCAGGGTCGGTTCCGCCGCGCCACCATCATTCGCGTAATCCGTGATGACGCCGTTCACCGCCATGATTTTCGGTACGATCCGGATCGTGCGGGCGAAGGCAACGTCGAGAATGTGATCGACACCCCGGCCATCGGTAATTTCCAGAATTTGTTCCGTAAGGGTTTCGCTGTTGTAGTTGAGCGCATGATCGGCGCCGAGCGATTTGACGTAGGCGATCTTCTCCTCATTGCCCGCCGTGCCGATGACGGTCGCAGCGCCGGCCCATTTGGCGAACTGGACCCCGTAGGCGCCGACCCGCCCCGACGCGCCCGAGACCATCACGAACTTGTCCGCAAGCGGACCATCGGTGAAAAGCCCGCAATGCGCGGTGACCGCGGGCACGCCGAGACAGGCGCCATCCATCAACCCGGCATCGTCCGGCAGCCGGATCGCCTGATGTGACGGCAGCACGGTGTAGGTCGCGGCAGTACCCGTGGCGCGGCGCGATTGCGCGCCGAAACTCCAGACCCGTTCCCCGATGCGCGCCGCGTCGATACCCTCGCCCACCTTGTCGATTACCCCGCTGCTATCGTTATTCGGGATGATCCGGTCGAATAGCGCCAACTCGCGGCCGGTCTCCCGGCGCTTTACATCCGTCGGATTGATCATCGAATAGGCGACGCGAATACGGACCTCGCCTTTTCCGGGCTCCAGATCCGGCAAACTGCCGAATTGCAAAACGTCGACCGGGCCTGATTCCTCGTACCACCATGCGTCCATGGGACACTCCTGATTTTCTTAGACACGCCTCACGAGAGACTTAGCCCGCAAACGCCGTACTGGATTGCGGCCACTCAGCGCCAGGCCTGCGGCGCGAGTGCATCCGCGTTCGGCATGCCAAACTGCGTCGCCAGCCATGACAGCAGGGCCATGCCATCCTTGTAGTCGGATTGTTCGGATTCCCGCAACCGGGCGTGCGGGGCCTCGGCCAATGGCGCCAGAGCGGCGCCGTCGAAATCCGATCCCGGCGGCCCCGCCATGATCATTCGTTTCGCCGAACCGGACGGCGCGAAGGCGCGGAGATCATAGAGCGCCAGCGTCCGGCAAATGGCATCGTAATCCGCCGGGGTTTGACGCAAATGATCCGCGATCTCCGCCCGCGGATAGGCGCCGCCCACTGGCGGGCCGCCAAGAAACAGTTCGGGCCCGGTCGCCACATGGGTCGCGGCATTGCCGAGGGCGGCGGTCATGAATGCAAGGTCGTTGCCGACGACGGCGATCCGTGCCGGATCGACATCCGCCTGCGCCGCAAGGAACTCCAGCCCGCGAACGCTATCCGCGACGACGCCGCGGAATATATAGGTCGCCGGATCGGTTATGCCCGTGGTCAGCCATCCGGGGAAATCGGCGGCGAAAGGCTTGTCCGCATTGCGCTGGCCGCGCGCCGCAAGGGAAAAGGTAACAACATGGCGACGCAACCCGTTCGACGTGCCCTGGGGAACCGGTTGCACGACACTGTGATAGCGGGGCGTGAAATAGATCGCGGGAAACGGTCCGCGGCCATTCGGAATGCTCAGATATCCGAATATGCGGTATGGGCCGATGCTGGTCAGGCGGACACCGTAGAGCGTGGCAAAATCCGTCGTGCGCAGCGGGATGGGTGTAAATTCCGCGGCCATGGGAAAATCGTCGAGCGCGTCCAGCGTCCCATGCCAATAGGCATGAAAATCCGGCGGCGCCGTATACATCAGGCGCCCTCCGTATTCTGCAAATGGCGGGCAAAGAATTCGGCAGCCACGGTTGCATGCAGATGGGCGCCCGCCTCGTGGCCCTGGTCTGCATAGGGGTAAAGCGTCTTGTCCATCGAGCCAATGGCTTCGAAGACAGCCCGGCCGGTGTCCGGCGGACAAATGTTGTCACGCAGACCGATATTCATGATCAGCGGGCGGGCGACCTTGTCGGCGAAATTCACGCCGTCGAAATAGCTAAGCGTTTCCATGACCGCATCATGGCTATCGGGATGGGCGTTCATGTAGTCGTTGATTTCCTGATAGGGGTAGGTGTCGGTCAGGTGAATGGCGTCGTCGATCGCGCACAGGAACGGCGCGCCCGCCGAAGCGGCCTTGATCTCGGGCCGCAACGCGGCGGTAACCACGGTCAATCCGCCGGATTGACTGCTGCCGACCATGCCGACGCGCGCCGGATCGATTTCCGGCTGGGACAGCAGAGCGTCGAGACCGCGCCAGGCATCCGCATACAGGCCGCGATAGGCATAGGTGTGCCGGTCGACGATGTTGTGCGTCAGCAGGTTCGGAATGCCGGGGTTGAAGTGCCGGCTGCTGCGCAATTTTCCGCGCGGCGCCACGTTCAAAACCGCATATCCGCGTCGCGCCCAGTCGGACGGGATCCGCGGATCGCTTTGATAGCCCGGCAAGGTCAGCAGCGCCGGTAATGTGCCCGTGAATTCG
>JAOTYV010000475.1 GCA_029861675.1 Alphaproteobacteria bacterium | reverse complement strand
TGAATCCGCCGAACGATAGCTGATACCCGCAGATCGCAACGGTGAGAACGCCCATGACGAGCGCGGTCACAGACGGCTCCACGGTGACCAGGATCTGCGCCCCGCCGAAGACGCCGAGCGAAAGAGCAAGCAGCATCGGCCAGAACGCCCGCAACACCGGCCGGTAATGCCCGCCCTGAAGGGTTTGCCAGATGTTCGAAACCAGGACCGGTACGACGGTTAGAGCGATCGCCAGCGCCGGATCGACGACCGTCGCCGCGATCGGCGTCGCCACCGTCGGCAGGCCGGCGCCGATCACTCCCTTGACCATACCGGCCGCCAGAAACGCGAGCGACAACACAACGCCCGACAGGATCGAAATTTCGAGTATGCTCACATCAATCCCTTGCGGATCATGTTTGCGCCGATCAGGATCATCATGGCCAAAACCGCCCGGCGGAACCGCTCCGGCGGAATCGCCTTCCGCAGGACCTGGCCCGCGACGACCCCGACGAGGATGACCGCGGTGCCGGCGGTGGACGCGAGCAACTCGTTCCATCCAAGGTGGCCGGTCAGCGCAAGACCGCCGAAAAACGGCAGCGCGGAGATGAAATAGATCATCGCGATCGTGCCGATGAACTGATCCTTGTCGATCCGCAAGGCGACCAGATAGACCGTCATCAACGGCCCGAGGAAGCTCGAGACCCCACCCATGACACCGGATGCCAAGCCGATGCCGGGCGTCATCCAGCGTTCCTGACGCTCGGCGATGGCGAACTTCACGGGGAACAATTGGATCAGCGACATCAGGATAACGATCGCGCCGACCACCAGGGTCAAGGTTTTGATTTCCATGTTGGTCAGGAAGATCAAGCCGATAACCGTTCCCACGATCAGCGCTGGAATCGCCGACCAGAACCGGCCCACCGCCCAGCGGAACCGGCCGCTTTGCACCATCTGCCAGATATTGACGCCGGTGATCGGCACCGCCATCAGCGCCATCGCCGTGATCGGACCGACCAGGCCCGACAGCAGCGGCACGCAGATCAGCGGCAAGCCGATACCGATGATGCCCTTGACCGCGCCCGCGAGCAGGAACACGAAGACGGCGAACAGCAACATTTCCGGGGTGAGGTCGAACAGCATGCGGCGATCCATCGGGATAAAATGCGACGGCGCGGCAAACCGGTATCCGGGTCCGCCGCGCCTTGCGAAGACACGTAAATTACACTGGAGGGGCGGACGCAGGAAATCTATAAATACTGCCTTCTTTGATTCCTTCCCCCACAACAATGGACGGACCGCAACCGTGACGGACGAGAATTGGCATGAAGTCGCAAGCGCCCAGGACGTGGCGCCCGAAGCCCCCATCAGAGTTCAAGTCGGCGATGAAGAGATCGCGCTCTACAATGTCGACGGCGATATCTTCGCCACCAGCAACATTTGCACCCATGCGTTCGCGTCGATGTGCGACGGCTATCAGGAAGGGGAAGAGATCGAATGCCCCCTGCACGAGGGCCGGTTCAATATCAAGACCGGCGAAGCGCTGTGCCCGCCTGTATCCGAAGCCTTGCGCGTCTTCGAGGTGAAATTGGAAGGCGACAAGGTTCTGGTGAACGTATGACCTTGTCCAACCCGCGCCGGTAACGGATCGGCAACGCCATGACCGACTCCGAGACATTCGTCATCGTCGGCGCCGGCCACGCCGGTGGCCGCGCGGCCGAAGCCATGCGGATGCTCGGCTTCGGGGGCGAGATTATCCTGGTCGGCGCGGAACCCCACCTGCCCTACGAACGGCCGCCCCTGTCCAAGGAATTGTTGCAGACCGAAGGCGGCGAAGGCTTCACGCTGATCCGTGATCAGGCCTATTACGACGAAAACCGCATCGACTGCCGGCTCGGATCGCGGGCGACCGCGATCGACCGCGGCGCGAAGTCCGTCACCCTGCAGGACGGCGCAACCCTGTCCTACGACAAGCTCCTGCTGACCACCGGCGGCGACGTGCGCCGGCTCGACCTGCCGGGCGCGGATCTGTCGAACGTCTTCTACCTGCGCACGCTCGACGACAGCCGCGCCATCGAGAGCCGGCTCGGCGGCGCGCCGCGCGTCGTCATCGTCGGCGGCGGCTTCATCGGATTGGAAGTCGCGGCGAGCGCCCGGCGGCGCGGCGGCGCGGTCACCGTGCTGGAGGCGGCGGATCGTCTTATGGGCCGCGCGGTGCTGCCGGAGATCTCGCAGGCCTTTCTCGATCTGCATGGCGATCACGGCGTCGATATCCGGCTCGGTTGCGCGATCGGCCATTTCGAGGGCGCCGGAACCGTGGAACGCGCGATCACCGGCGACGGTGAAACGCTCCCCGCCGATCTGGTCGTCATCGGCGTCGGCATCGTTCCGGATACGGCGCTCGCGGAGGACG
>JAOTYV010000199.1 GCA_029861675.1 Alphaproteobacteria bacterium | reverse complement strand
ATTTCTTGCGCGCCGCTTTGTCCTTCGGCTTCTTGTCGGTCAGCTGCATGTAGTATCCAAAGCCGTCTTCGATCTCCAATTCCTTCAATTCGATCTTGGATTCGACCGATGTCGGCAGATACCGGTGACCGCTTTCCTTGAGCCAATTCCGCAAGCTGTATTTCGAGTTGTGAACCATTCGCGTGGCGGTCAATGGCATGGCCGTCAGGCGAATCAGGAAATTCCCGGAATGGTGCGGCCGAATATTGATGGTCGTGTGTTTGCCCTTCTTCGGCTCGTGCATTTCCGTCTGCCATGTTTCCGGCAATTGAATCGCAAAATTGCCTTCGCCGGTGGCAACCGGAAACTGGCGAACGCCCTTTTCCTCCACCGGTTCCAGGGATATCGCGTCCAGCGTCCAGGACAGGGATTGCGTCGACCCCTTACCGCCCGACAGGTCGGTGATATTGACGTCGATACAAACGCCTTCCTTGGCGATGTAGGCACGCAGATGGCGGGATCGGTACACGCGATCCAGGCGGCGTGACTTGGTCCTGCGGACCTTTTTGGTGGCGGTGTATTCGACCGTTTTCCATTCGCCGCGGGTGGCTTCCTTGACAATGGTCTTGCTCACGCCCTTATGCTTGGTCCGGTACCACAGCTTCTTACGGCACGCCTCGGCGTCGACGGCGCCCTCGGCCGGCTGAATCCAGGCGGAGACGATACGGCGATTTGGCGCATCTTCGCCCATGAAGTAGGCAACCGGGGTTCCGTTCCGGTATCGCAGACTGTGCTCGATAACGCCCAGCCGCAGATTGGGTGCGGTTAACGTCATGGCCCAGTCCCGATCCGGCAGGCTCAGCCGGTAAACCTCCTTGGCATCGGCCGGACGCGACGGGGCGGCCAAAAACGCAAGCGTCTGGCTCAAGAAAAGTACTATGACGGCAAGATGCCGAAAACGCATGACCCACCCAATCTGGCCCAGGAGAACGCGGAGTCGTGGTGAATTCCCATCGGATGGTTAACCCCGTGAACGCCATCCTGCGCCACAATGCGTTAAAAGCCGTTAATAATCCGTTACGGCAGCGTTAACGCGCTTGGGGGGAGCGGAAAACCGGTTGTGGTAATCCGCTGACTTACCTGGACCGGTCGAGCCTTTGATCGATCGCGCCGAATAGGGGATCGTCCGCGGCGCCGGACATCTCGATGCGCACCGTATCGCCGAAGTCGAGGAAGGGGGTCACCGGTGCCCCCTGCTCGAGAGTTTCGATCATGCGCACTTCGGCGAGACACGAAGATCCCGCTGACCGGTCGGTGTTGGAGACGGTGCCGGAACCCAGGATCGTACCCGCGCCGAGCCGCCGGGTCCGCGCCGCATGGGCGATCAATTCCGGAAAGCCGAACGTCATGTCGACGCCGCAATCCGGGTGACCGATCTCCACGCCATTGACGACGCTCCGCACGGGCCCGTGCAGCCGCGCGCCGTCCCATGCCGCGCCGAGGGCGTCCGGCGTCACCACGACCGGTGAAAAGGCACTGGCCGGTTTGCTCTGGAAGAAACCGAAGCCCTTGGCGATTTCTCCCGGCACCAGGTTGCGCAGACTGACATCGTTGACCAGCATCAGCAGCTTGATATGCGCGCCCGCGTCCTCCCGCGCGACACCCATCGGCACGTCGTCGAGCACCACGGCGATTTCCGCCTCGAAATCGATGCCCCAATCGGTCTCTGGAAGCACAATGGGATCGCGCGGGCCGAGGAAACCGTCGGACAATCCCTGATACATCAGCGGATCGGTCCAGAAGCTGTCCGGCATCTCCGCGCCGCGCGCCCGCCGCAGCAGTTCCATGTGGTTCACATAGGCCGAGGCGTCGGCGAACTGATACGCGCGCGGCAACGGTGCGGCGCAGGCGGCGGGATCGAAAGCCTCGCCGCCGGCCGGGTCGGTATCGAGGGCGTCCGCTAGATCCTGCAACAGTGGCGCAATTCGATCCCAATCCTCGATGGCGTGCTGCAAGGTCGGTGCGATGTCACCGGCGCTAACGAAGCGCTGCAGCATCCGGTCGACGACGATCAGTGTGCCGTCCCGGCCGCCGTCTTTGAGCGAGGCGAGTTTCATGGGGTGGAATCCGTCCGCCACGAATTCACATACTCCACATTCTCCACCCCCGCCGGCAGGTCGCCCGGCGTCAGCGCATCGCGGGTGTCGACCATGACGGCGTATTCGTCGGTCTCGGCGCGGCGCGCTTCCAGCATGCCGGCAAGCGCTTTCGGGTGCGGGCCGTGGGTAAATCCACAGGGGTGAAACGTCACCATGCCGGGCGCGATGTCGTCGCGGCTGAAGAAGTCGCCCCGGTGATAGAAAATGACCTCGTCGTAATCGTCGTTGTTGTGGAAGAACGGCACCTTGAGCGCGCCGGGATCGGTTTCGATGGGGCGCGGCACGAAGCTGCAGACGACGAAGCGGTCGGCGACGAAGGTGGTGTGCGCCGACGGCGGCAGGTGGTAGCGCGGGCTGGTCAGCGGCCGGATATCGCGGATGTTGATGCGCACCGGCGCGAGATCGCCGTGCCAGCCGACCGCGTCGAGCGGATTGTACGGGTAGGTGACGGTGGAGAGCGCATTGCCCCGCTTGATCTCGACGCGCCATGTCTCGGTCCCGCCATCCGGCGTCTGCTGCGCCCGAAAGGCGTCATCGATGGCGGGCGTATCCAGCATCGCCGGGTCGAAGATGGCATGCGGCCCGACCATGCCCTTGTCCGGCAGACCGTAGGCGCTGTTGGTCGCCTCGATCATCAGGATTTCCGCATCGCCCGTGAATTCCGTGCGCCACAGGGTGCCGCGCGGCAGCACGATGTAGTCGCCCTCGGCGATCTTCAGATGGCCGTAGTCGCAGTACAGTTCGCCGTCGCCGCGATGGATGAACAGCAACTCGTCGCCGTCGCCGTTGCGCGCCAGTGCGGCCATGCGGCCGCGCGTGCGCCAGTAGCGATAGCGCAGATGGGCGTTGTGCAGCACAGGCGTTGCGCCCCATGGGCCTTGCACTGCATCGATCCTGTTCAGATCGTAGGCGCGCGGGCGGAGCGGTCCTTCCCAATCGGTCCAGCCGGTCGGCGGTCGCCGATGGTACATGTGCGACGCCGGCCCGAAGAAACCCTCGCGGCCGAGTTCGCGTTCATAGGTGCCCGCCGGCAGATCGGCATGCGCCTGGCGCGACGCGGTGCCTTCGGTGCGGGGCAACGATATCCAATGGCGCATGGCGCGGTCTCCTTAAGGGGGCCGTACGGCCGGCAGGTTCGGCGGGATCAATGTGTCCGATTGCAGCACCGCCGTCGTGGTGTAATCCGGGCGTAACTTCAGGGTTTCATAGTAGGGCGTGAAATCCGGACGCGTCGCGTCGAACAACTGGGCGAAATCGTCGATGACGAAATACACGTCCTGGAGATCGTCGATGCGATAGTTGGTCTGCATGATGCGCAACAGATCGAAACCGATTCGGTTCGGTGTCGGGCTTTCGAGGCAATAGACCGATTCGGTGCGCGACGACACGATGCCGGAGCCATAGATGCGCAGCCCGCCCGCGGTTCGGATCAGGCCGAATTCGACTGTGTACCAATAGAGCCGGGCGAGATAGGGCAGGGCGTCGAGCGCGAGCGCCTTGAGACCGCCCCGGCCATAGGCCTGCATGTAATCGGCGAAAACCGAATTCATCAGCATGGGCACATGGCCGTAAATATCGTGGAAGACGTCGGGTTCCTGCAGGTAGTCCATCTGTTCCGGCTTGCGGATCCAGTGTGTCGCGGGAAACCGGCGGTTGGCGAGGTGCCAGAAGAACACGTCGTCGGGCACCAGGCCCGGTACCGCGACGATGCGCCAGCCCGTGGCCCGGTCGAGGATATCGGAGAGCCGTGCGAAATTCGGGATGCCGTCGGCCGCGACGCCGAGGCCTATAAGCCCGTCGAGGAATTCCTGGCAGGCCCGACCGGGTAGAATCTTGGATTGCCGCTCGAACAGGCGGCGCCATATTGCGTGCGCGTCCGCGCCGTAGCCCTGCCAGCCTTGGTCAATGATAAAATCATCGGCCGGCGGCAGTGGGGCGGAAGTCACGGTATCGGTCATCGGCATCGTCCCGCGTTACGCCGACAATTCGCCGCGGCGGACCTGATCCTGCTCCATCGCTTCGAACAATGCCTGGAAATTGCCCTCGCCGAATCCTTCGTCGCCCTTGCGCTGGATGATCTCGAAGAAGATCGGTCCGATCACCGTGCGGGTGAAGATTTGCAGCAGCCGCCCGCCGTTCTTGCCCGGCGCGCCGTCGATCAGAATGGCATCGTGTTTGAGCCGCTCCACATCCTCGCCGTGATCCGGCAAGCGCGCGTCAATCGCCTCGTAGTAACTGTCCGGCGGCGGGTCCATGAAGTCGATGCCGCGCGCGCGGAGCGCTTCGACCGTGGCGAAGATGTCGTCGGTTCCGAGCGCGATATGCTGGATGCCTTCGCCGTGGTAGGCCGCGAGGTATTCCTCGATCTGGGATTTGTCGTCCGCGGACTCGTTGATCGGGATTCGTATTTTGCCGCAGGGGCTGGTCATCGCCCGGCTGTGCAGGCCGGTCAGCTTCCCCTCGATATCGAAGTAGCGGGATTCCCGGAAGTTGAAGAGCCGTTCGTAGAACGCCGCCCAACTGTCCATGCGGCCGCGGTAGACGTTGTGGGTAAGGTGGTCGATGTAGGTGAGTCCGACCCCGGCCGGCCGGGGCACGCCGCCGCCATCGGACGCCACGAAGTCCACGTCGTAAATCGACGAATCGCCATAGCGGTCGACCAGATAGATGACGCTGTCGCCGATGCCCTTGATCGCCGGGATGTTCAGTTCCATCGGGCCGACCGGGCCGAGATGCCGCTTCGCGCCGTTCGCAATGGCGAGGTCGTAGGCTACAGCGGCGTTTCTGACCCGGAAGGCCATGGCGCAGGCCGACGGGCCGTGAACGCGTGCAAAGGATTGCGCGAAGCTCTCCGGTTCGGCGTTGACGACGAAATTGACGTCGTTCTGGCGGTAGAGGGTGACGCTCTTAGACCGGTGTACGGCGACCGCCTCGAAGCCCATGCTTTCAAACAGCGCGCCGAGCTGCGCAGGGTCATCGGCAGTGTATTCGACAAATTCGAACCCGTCGGTCCCGGCGGGGTTCGCCCACGCGGCATCGTGGATTTGGCGTGTACTGGCCATGGTCGCCTCCGTTCCGGTTGCGATGGCCCCCTGTGCCTTGTTGTCTTGACGCAATATGGCACACCGGGCGGTGATAACAACCCCATGCCGTGCCGCCATATTTGCGCGTGGTTGTTTATTTTGCGTTACTTTTTGCCTAACGAATTGTTGCGCGCCGCCGCCGCACGGCTTGCCGCCATGTTGCGCCTACCGGTAAACTTGCGGACGCGCCTGAACATCGCTTGCTTGGAGAGTCCGTCATGACGGATGCGGTTCCCGCGAAACTCGATCTTCCCTGCGCCTGGTCGAGCGCGGCACTCTATGAAGACACATCGTGGATTTGGCCGTTCAGCCCAGAGGCATTGGACGAATTGGACGCTGCCTTACGGCACTCCAAAAGCCTCGGACTCGCCGAACAGGAAGTGACCAGGGACGACTTCCCCTTGCCGGCCTTTTCCAAGGTGCTGGACGCGATGCTGGACGAACTCGAATTCGGACGCGGCCTGGTTCTGATGCGCGGCCTGCCGGTCGCCGACTACAGCGCCGAGGATATCCGCCGCCTGTATTGGGGCATCGGCACGCATCTGGGCACCGCGGAATCGCAAAACATCAAAGGCGAGCTGCTGCAGGAGGTCACCGACCTCGGTTTCGACTACGACACCGACGCCCATCGCGGCAGCATGTCGTCGGCACGGTTGCGCGCTCATTGCGACCTAACCGATATCGTCGGCTTGTTGTGTATCCGCCCGGCGAAGGAGGGCGGGGCGAGCACGGTGCGGAGCGCCATCACCCTCTATAACGAGATCCTCGACCGGCATCCGGAGTATCTGCCTGCTTTGCATCGCGGGTTTCAGTTCGATCTGGATGGCAAGGGACCGACCGGCGATCCGTTGGCCGTGACACACGTGATCCCGGTCTATAGCTGGTTTGAAGGGCAGTTGAGCTGCCGGTTCAACAAAAAGGCGATCAAGGACGGTGCAGCTAAAATCGGCCGCCTGTTGCCCGATCTGGAGCGGGAGGCGATTGAGTGGATTAGCGAACAAACGACACGGTCCGATTTGGAGCTCTCGATGGATTTCCAGCCGGGGGACATCCAATGGCTCAATAATCACACCATGCTGCACGCGCGCGACCGCTTCGTGGATCATGCCGACCGCTCGGAGCGTCGGCTGCTGTATCGGCTTTGGCTTAACCACGCCAAGGCCCGACCGCTCGACGACGCCTTCGCAAACAAAGTGCTCATGGGCCCCCGCAAGGGGGTGAAGATGCGGGCGCCGACCTATGTCGCCCGCGCGGCCGCCGAGTAATATTCGCCGGGACGCCTAAACCCGCGCAATTGCCGGTTCGATACGGCGAGCGGGCTAAATCTCCGGAAGCGGCTTACAGCTCTTCCGGATTAGTATGACTGGCGTTGCGAATTAAGACGCTACGTCGAACAGCCTTGTTAACATGGAGGATTTTACCGCGGACGCTACGGCATCCGCGCGCCCACGGGCTGTGGTGTTTTCGAGGTAGCGCGTCGTTACCCGTCTTCCGGTGGCCGCATCACCGTACCATTCCGGTCAATTGGTTCATTTCGAAGGCCATTTGACCGGGAGACGAGGCATGAAGTGGTTGGCGTTGGCGCTCTTGATTTTATCGGCGGCACCCGCTGCTGCAGTGAATCGGGACGGGCCGTCGGCCGAAATTGAGAGAACCGCCCCGGACACGACGAAGAGCCGGGCGGTTACCGGCGCAATCATCATCGGCGCGTTGGTGGGGCAGGCCAGTGCCTGCGGTCATAAGGTCAAGCGGACGCATCTCGAACGGATGATTAGGCAGGTCTCCGACTGGGCGACCAATGCCGATGATTGGCGAGAGGCGAAAGGTGTCGTCCGGAAAACAATCGTCGCGGCATACCAGCAGCAGCGTTCAAATCCCAAAATGACGTGCGAGCAGGTAATGACCCTGATACGGGCCATGGAACGGGATCGGAACACCAAGAACTGACACGAATGAATAGAGGGCTGCGCACTCAGCGACGCATCGTCCATAGCCGTTAAAAGGCTGTATCAGATGCGCAATCTCCGGACTGGCCGTCCACGCTCTCATAACCTCCATTTTACCCAACCTTAACCAAGTCGCCGATAGAGTATGCGGCTGGATTACCGTGTTTTGAGGGCCCGGACGGATATTCCGCCGTGACTTGGGCCACGGAGCGGCCACCGCAAACCGGGCGCCGATGGCGCCGGCGACAAGGGTGACTTTGTGACCGATCATTTGAAAGTCGATGGATATGCCACCGAAACACCGGGGCGGAGGGTCCTGCCGCGTATCTCCGATGCCGCGTTGATCTGTTTGTTGTCGGTTTCGCTGGCGGTCATCGGCACGGCGGCGGCGTATTTCCTGCTCGGCGCGCCCGCGCTGATCGGTATCGATGACGCCAACATCACTATGATCTACGGCCGGAACATCGCCGCCGGGCATGGCTACGTTTACACGCCGGGCTTCGAGCGGGTGGAAGGGTCGACATCGCTGCTCTGGACCTCGATCAATGCCGCCGCCTATTCGATCACGCCGCGGCCGGAGCTGTTGCTGCTCGGAATTTCCGTACTTCTGACGGCCGGCGGTCTCTCCTTCGCGCTGCGCGGCTTCGACCTGCTGTTTCGCATTGCCGGCATCTCGCGCATCTGGGGATTTGCCTTCGCCACGGTCTTCCTGATCAGCCTATTCGGATTCTATGCATGGAACGCGCTGACGCTGATGGACCTGACCGTCTGGTCGTTCACGATATTGGGCCTCTCCTATACCGTGCTGTGCCGCGTGTTGGAGGGTATGCCAAACGCGAATTTTGCATGGCGTGTTGCCGCATTTTCTACTTTGATGGTTTTGGCGCGCCCGGAGGCCATGGTGCTGACACCGGCGATACTCCTGCTGGGTGTTCTTGCGGAGAAAGATCTGTCGGGTACGCCGCGGGAAACGCTGCGCGCATACGGACCTGGCCTTTTTGCGGCGGCATCGACGGCGGCTGGGCTGGCGATATTCAGAGTGATTTATTTCGGCGTACCATTCCCCAATACCTACTACGCCAAGGTATCGGAGAATTTCCCGAATAATGTTTTAGGTGGATTCAAATATTTCTTTAATTTCTTATTCAATGGGATCTATTCGGAAATATATGTTTTCGGAGTACTATTCAGTTTCTTTTATTTTTATTGGCGTTCATTCTCAGGCGATTTAAATCAGCCGCCGCGGCGGGTTGATCGCGGCCTCTTTTTCCTGTCGGCTGTCATCTGTCTATTCCTGAGTATTCAATTCGTCACCGGCGGAGATCAGTTCGGCTCGTTCCGCTTTTATCAGCCGGTCTATCCCTGGTTCTTCGCGCCGGTGTTTGTCGGGGCGCTGGTGCTGCTGCGGCCGATCCAGATCTTCTCCGGGATGCCGGACCGATTGCGGATCCTGTTGTTTGCGACTTTTGCCGTCGCCCATCTTGCGGCGTGTACGGTTCAATTCCATTTTTTGAGCGGTCTCAACAACGAATTCGGCGTTGCCGATCGGGGACGGGCGGTTGGCGAAGCGCTCACTCACTTGCGTAAGCGGGGTGTGGAATTCACGGTGGGCTCGATCTCCGCCGGCGGCATCGGTCTGACCTTTGAGGGGCGGCTGCTCGATTTGATGGGACTCAATTGGCCGGAGATGTCGAGGGCGGCCAAGCCCCGCGGCTATCTCGCCGGACATGGCGCGTTTGACGATGCTGTCTTCTGGGTTCATCGGCCCGAA
>JAOTYV010000198.1 GCA_029861675.1 Alphaproteobacteria bacterium | reverse complement strand
CGGCGCACTGATCGGCCCGCCGGCTCTTGCCGCGCATCGTCGCTTTCCCCACAATACGGCCGCAAAGTCCTTCAACCGTGACAATCGGGAGAGTGTCCGTTGCCGCAAATATCCATCGATGCGCCGGGAGGCGGCACGTTTCAGGCTTACCGTGCGGAACCGGACACGGCGCCCGCGCCGGCAATCATCCTGTTGCAGGAAGTGTATGGGGTGAACCGCTTCATGCAGCGGATTTCCGATTATTGGGCGGAGCAGGGCTTTCTCGCCATTTGCCCGGACATTTACTGGCGCATCGAACCGGGCATCGTTCTCGATCCGGAGACCCCCGGCCATCGTGAGCAGGCCCTGGCGGCGGGGCAGAAGCTCGATATCGATCAGGCGGTCGAAGATATCGGCGCCGTCATCGACCAGGTACGCGCCCTGCCGGACTGCAACGGCAAGGTGGCGACGTCGGGGTACTGCCTTGGCGGCAAGCTCGCTTACCTCACCGGCACGCGCGGCAATGCGGACTGCAATGTCAGTTACTACGGGGTCGGCATTGAAAATTTCCTGAACGAAGCGACCAACCTGACCACGCCGTTGCTGCTGCACATCGGCGGCGCCGACCCGTGGACGCCGCCGGAGGTCCGCAAGCAGCTCGATGGCGTGCTCAGCGGCTTCATCCACGTCTCCAGCTATGTCTACGACGACACCGATCACGCCTTCGCCCGGGAAGGCGCGTCCTCCGACGTGCCCGAGATGCGCGAGCTGGCGAACGGCCGGACGCGGGATTTCTTGCGCAAGCACATGGGGTGACGCCGGCTTCGGTCGGACACGAGCCGGCACTTTGTTTAAGCGCCACGGTGAAGGTATCCGATATGGACGAGCAAAAAGCTAACCCCGAACTGAGAACTGCCTGGAGGGAGAATTGGCTAAGCTCAATTGCGGAGTTGGCCGATCTCGAATTGCAGCGAAAAGCGTGGCTCGATCCGAAAAACCACAATCCGCATTGGTCTTACGGCGAATTTATGTGCTGCTATTTCGATGATTTGACTCTTAACGCGGGATAAAATTATGCGGTGAGAACGGGTCTTGTTACGACCCAGGAGGCCGAAGCCGTTCGACATATGCATTCCGTACTCGATGCCTATCAGGAGCCGGGAAAAGATGTGTACGACTACGAAGGTATCCTCGCGGATCCGGCATGGATACGGGTCGTCAGTGTTGTGCAAGCGGCACGGACCGAATTGGCGGCAATATTGACCGACCCGGGCGAAATCCGCGTCTTGTTTCAAAACCCGTTGTCGGACGCCTGCTAAAGTTATTCAATTCGGTCATGTTTGATCGTTGAAAATGTCCAAATTGGTGTCGGTTCATTGGCGCCGAAATTGACAAAGGAGAATACGGCCGATGACGATCAGCATGGGATACCTGTTGCCGACGCGCGAGCGGGTCATGGCGGGACAGCATGAGACGGGGCCGATCCTGGCGCTGGCCGACCGGGCGGCGGAATTGGGCTTCGACTCGGTCTGGATCGGCGACTCGCTGCTGGCCAAGCCACGGCACGATCCGTTGACCTCGCTCGCCGCCATCGCGGCGCGCACGCCGAAGATTCAGGTCGGCACTGCGGTGCTGCTGTCGGCCATGCGCAACCCGGTGCTGCTCGCCCATCAGGTGGCGACGCTGGACCAGATCAGCGAGGGCCGGTTCATCCTCGGCGTCGGCATCGCGAACGGCCGGCCGGAGACGCAGGCGGAATTCGCGTCCGCCGGCGTGACCTTCGAAAAGCGGGTTGGCACGATGATGGAGGGGCTGCGGCTCTGCAAGGCGCTGTGGACCGGCGAGCCAGTCAATTGGGACGGCCGCTGGACGGTCCGGGACGGCGTGCTGGGCCCGGTGCCGTGGCGCAAGGGCGGGCCGCCGATCTGGGGCGGCGGCAGCGCGCCGGGCGCACTTCGGCGCGCGGGCCGGGATTTCGACGGGTGGTTCCCGTCTGGCCCGGCGGATCCCGCGGTCTGGCGAACGAATTGGACCGAAGTGCATCGGCATGCGGAGGAGGCCGGCCGCGATCCCGGCGCGATCACCGGGGCGGCGTATCTCACGCTGTCGATCGACGACGACGTGGCGCAGGCGAATGCCCGGCTGGACGCATTCCTCGAGCAATATTACGGGCAGTCCGCCAAGGTGCTGCGCGGGTTCCATGGATGCTTCGCGGGTTCGCGGGAGGAGGCGGTGGCGTGGTTGCGGGCATTCGTCGAGGGCGGCGCAACGCATCTGGTGCTGCGCTTCACCGGCGACCATGAACGCAACCTGGAATCCGCCGCGTCGATGCGGGCGGAGTTTGGGGAATAGGGGGACACTTGCGAAAATCCCGCTGTTCCCCGGTTGCCTGCCTTTCTTGAGAACTGTACCGTAACGCCGACGTTTATGGGATGAACCCGCTGGCGTGGCAGAACCCACCAACGTGGCCTCTCCCGGTTTTTCGCCCCGGCCCCCTAGCCAAGGAGTTCCCACCATGCCTGACAGCGGCCCTACCAATTCCCGCATCGTTGCGGCCTATCGCGAGAAGACCCCGGGATCGGCGAAACTCGCGGAATCCGCCGGCGACGTTTTCCCGAGCGGGCTGACCCACGACTCGCGCAAGCTCGACCCGTATTGCCTGTATGTGGAGCGCGCCCAGGGGTCGCACAAATGGGACGTGGACGGGAACGAATACATCGATTTCTTCGGCGGGCATGGCGCGCTGCTGCTTGGCCACAACCATCCGGCGGTCACCGAAGCGGTGCATGGCCAGCTCAACAAGGGCACGCATTACGGCTCCGGCCATGAATTGGAAGTGCGCTGGGGCGATCTGGTGAAGACGCTGATCCCGTGCGCCGAGAAGGTGCGGTTTACCGGCTCGGGTACCGAGGCGAACATGATGGCGTTCCGCATCGCCCGCGCGGCGACCGGCCGGAAAAAGCTCGTCCGGTTCCTCGGTCATTTCCATGGGTGGAACGATCATGTCGCCTTCGGCGTCGGCGATCATTTCGACGGCAGTCCGTCTGTCGGCGTGTTGGACGGGATCGCCAAGAACGTCGTCCTGGCGCCGCCGGACGATATCGAGGAAACCCGGCGCATTCTCACCAGCGATGACGACATTGCGGCGGTGATTCTGGAGCCGACCGGATCGGGCTTCGGCCAGGTCCCCATGGCGGCGGAGTTCGTCACCGAGTTGCGGCGGATCACCGAGGAGCAGGGCATCCTGCTGATTTTCGACGAAGTGGTGGCCGGGTTCCGGGCGCACAAGGGCGGCGCGCAGGCGCATTTCGGTCTGATGCCGGATCTGGCCAGTCTCGCCAAGATCCTCGCCGGCGGTCTGCCGGGCGGCGCGGTGTGCGGCCGCAAGGATTTGCTCGACCTGCTCGACTTCGAGGAGACGGCGAAGCAGGGTATCGAGAAGATCGGCCATCAAGGCACCTTCAACGCCAATCCGCTGTCATCGGCGGCCGGTGTGGCCACGCTGGAGATCGTCGAGAGCACCGACGCGACCGATAAGGCGATCGCACAGGCCCGCAAATTGCGCGAGCAGGTCAACCGGGTATTCGCGGCGGAAGGCGTGCCCTGGGCCGCCTACGGACAGTTCTCGGAGATTCACTTCTTCACCAACGCGCCGGGGCTGGACATCGATCCGCTAAACTTCGACCTGTTCGGAATGGAGCGCGACCATTTCAACGGCGACAAGGCGCTGACCACAAGGTTCCGGCTGGGCCTGATGGTCAACGGCATCGACATCAACGGCAAGCTCGCCGGCAAGGTCTCCGTCATGCACAGCGACGAAGATTTGGAGAAGGCCGCCGAGGCGGTGCGCGGCGCGGTGCATATGCTGAAGGAAGAAAACATTCTGTAAGCGCACGATGGGGACTCCGGCAGGACATTCGCGTTTTTCCGCCGGCGTCATTCCCGCGAAGGCGGGAATCCATATCTCTCGATGCCGCATGGATTCCGGGTCGGCGCGCCCCGCCGTCCGGAATGACGAGGTTTGATGTTTCGCGGCGGCCTTCGTTGAGGCCATTCGAACAGCGCCGGGGCGGTTTCGCCGGGTACGGTGCATATAACAGGAGCACACATGACGACGGAGAATAGCGCGGCCCTGCCGCTTACCGGGGTGCGGGTGGTCGAGTTCTGCCAGACCATCATGGGGCCGACCTGCGGCCTGGTCTTGGGCGATCTGGGGGCCGATGTCATCAAGGTCGAGCCCGCGCCGGACGGCGACAAGACGCGGCGGCTGCACGGATTCGCCGCCGGCTTCTTTTCCAGCTTCAACCGCAACAAGCGCAGCGTCGCGATCAACCTGAAGACGCCGGAAGGGCTGGCCGTCGCGCACAAGCTGATCGCCGGCGCCGACGCGCTGTCGGAGAATTATGCGCCGGGCACGATGGACCGGCTCGGCTGCGGCTACGAGGCGATGGCGAAGCTCAATCCCGGACTGGTCTATTGTTCCCTCAAGGGCTTCCTCAGCGGGCCGTACGAAGACCGCCCGGCGCTCGACGAGGTGGTGCAGTTCATGGCCGGGCTCGCCTATATGACCGGCCCGCCGGGCCAGCCGCTGCGCGCCGGCGCGTCGATCATCGATATTCTCGGCGGCACCTTTGGCGCGCTCGGCATCATGGCGGCGCTGCGCGACCGCGACCGCACCGGCAAGGGCCAGTTCGTCAAGAGCGCGCTGTTCGAATCGACCGCCTTCCTGATGATGCAGCACATGGCGGGCGAGGTCATCACCGGCCAGGAAGTGCCGCCGATGCCCGCGCGCTGGGGCGCCTGGGCGATCTATGAGGTGTTCGAGACCTCGGACAAGGACCAGATCTTCATCGGCCTGACCAGCGACAATCACTGGCGGCGCTTCTGCGAGCATTTCGGCCGGCAGGACCTGCTCGAAGATCCGACGCTGAAGACCAACGAGGACCGGGTCAAGGCGCGCGACCGGGTCAAACCCCTGGTGCGGGAGATCTTCGGCCACCACACCAAGGCGGAGCTGACCGAGATTTGCGAGAAGATCGAGGTGCCCTTCGCGCCGGTGGCGCAGACCAAGGATTTGTTCGACGACCCGCAGCTCAACGCCAACGGCAGGATGCTGGAGACGATCATGTCGAACGGCGTGCGGACCCGGCTGCCCCGGCTGCCGGTGGAAATCGGCGACCACGACCTCGGCATGCGCATCCAGCCGCCCACGGTCGGCGAACACACCCGCGACGTGCTGAGCGAAGTGGGGATCGGCGCGGACGAATTGGATGCGCTGGAAGCGAAAGGCGTGATCGTCGGGCCGAAGACGGCGGAGTAGAGCCCTAAAACCGTCCCAACCGAAACGGCGTCGCATCGATCGACGGCTCGCGCCCCGCGATCATGTCGGTGATCAGCTTGCCGGTCATCGGCGAGCCCGACAATCCGGTGTGGCCGTGGCCGAAGGCGTAGAACACGTTGCCGTACCGGCTCGCCCGGTCGATCACGGGCAGCGAATCCGGCGTCGAGGGGCGGCGGCCCATCCATTCGCGGGCGTCCGTGTCCCGCAGGCCGGGGAAGTATTCCCTGGCGTGCCGGAACAGCAGGCGCGAGCGCCGGTAATCGGGCGCCGCCTCGCGGCCGGCGAATTCGGCGGTGCCGGCGAGCCGGAAGCCGTTTTCCATCGGCGTCATGGTGAATTTGCGGTCGCCGGCCGACAGGCTGATGCGCGGCATCACGCCGGGATCTGGCAGTTCCAGGTGGTAGCCGCGTTCGGCCTCGAGCGGGATGGCGTCGCCCAGTTGTTTGGCGAGCGGCTGGGAATATGCACCGGCGCTGATGACGATGGTGCTGCTAGTACCAACCGGTTCCGATCCCGTATCGGTGACCAGCGCACTGACCGCGCCGTCCCTGGTTTCGAAATCCTGCAAAACGCCCTGCCGGATGGTTCCGCCTTCGGCGACGAACCGGTCGGCGATCGTGTTGACCAGCCGATTCGGGTTTACCGTATGGCCGTTATCGGGAAAGAACAGCGCGTGGCGCACGATCGGGCTCAGTTCCGGCACCATCTGGCGCAGGGCCGCGATGTCCAGTTCCTCGACGGTGGCGCCGGCCTCGCGCCGCACCTTGTTGATGCCCCGGGCGACCTCGAAGCTGGCGTCGCTCTCGAACACCTGGAGTTGGCCGAGGCGCTTGATGATCGTCGAGGTGTCGATCATCGAGTCATAGAGGGTGAAGGCCTCCGCATGCAGCGCACACAGCGCCCGGACGCCGTTGTCGTACACATCCGGATCGGCGGCCTTGGCGAAACGCCAGAACCAGGGCAGGGCGCGCGGCAGATAGCCCCAGCGCACCCGCAGCGGGCTCTCCGCGTCGAACATCCAGGCGGCGGCCTTGCGGATCACGTCGCGGCTGGCCAGCGGCGACGACGTGCTCGGGCTGATCAGGCCGGCATTGCCGAAGGAGCAGCCTTCGCCGGGACCGTCCCGGTCGAGCACGCTGACCCGGTGGCCGTCGCGCAGCAGCTGGAGGGCGCAGCACATCCCGGCGATGCCGGCGCCGATTACGGTAATGTCGCGGCTTTCGGTCATGACGAGCCTCCAATGGCGTTATTGCCGCATTGCCAACATCCCGCCCGTCCGGTTGCCTTGACCGGGGCCAAGCCTGTACCGTGCGGCGATCTCATTCCCAACAAGAAGACCATCATGAGCAGCGCCCTTTTCTCGCCAATCGACCTGCGCGGTCTGTCGCTTCCCAACCGTATCGTCGTGTCGCCGATGTGCCAATACAGCGCCTCGGACGGCAATGCCACGGATTGGCATCTCATGCATCTCGGTCAGCTTGCGATCTCCGGCAGCGCCCTGGTGATCGTGGAGGCCACGGCGGTCGAGTCGCGCGGACGCATCACGCCGAATTGCCTCGGCCTCTACTCCGACGAGAACGAGGCGGCGCTGGCGCAGGTTCTGGATTTCTGCCGGCGTCATGGCGACGCGAAGATGGGCATCCAATTGGGGCATGCGGGACGCAAGGCGTCCTCGCACACGCCGGCGAACGGCCGTCATCCGCTGGGGGAAGACGAAGGGGCATGGCAAACCGTGGCCCCGTCGCCAATACCGACCAGCGCCCGGCGGAAGCCGCCGCACGCGCTGACGGCGGACGAGTTGAAGGTGATGGCCAATTCCTTTGTCGCGGCGGCGATCCGCGCCGAACGGCTCGGCTTCGACCTGATCGAGCTGCACATGGCGCATGGCTATTTGCTGCATGAGTTCCTGTCGCCGATAAGCAACCAGCGCGACGACGACTATGGCGGCGACATCGAAAACCGAATGCGCTTTCCGCTCGAGGTGTTCGAGGCCGTGCGTGCGATTTGGCCGGAAGAGAAGCCTTTGGGCGTGCGGATATCAGCGTCCGATTGGGTCGCCGGCGGCTGGGAAATCGGCGATTCGATCGAGCTGGCCAACCAATTGCGCGAGCGCGGCTGCGACTATATTTGTGCGTCGAGCGGGGGCGTTTCGAACGATCAGAAGATTGTCCTGGGGCCGGGCTATCAGGTGCCGTTTGCCGCGTCGATCCGGCGCCACGCCCATATCGACACCATGGCGGTCGGCATGATCCTGGATCCGCATCATGCGGAGGCGCTGGTGGCCGATGGGGAGGCCGACATGGTCGCGCTCGCGCGCGGGATGCTCTACGATCCGCGCTGGGCCTGGCATGCGGCGGAGACGCTCGGGGCGGAAGCCGCCTATCCGGTACAGTACGAGCGCAGCCGGCCGTCGGCCTGGCCGGAGGTTTTTGGCCGCGACAAGGCGGCGGAATAACCGGTCCCGCGCCGGCAGAGCGGCGGGACCCTATCGGGAGGGACGCGGAATGGCGAAAGCCCTGTATGACCTCGCGGCGCATGAGGCCGCGGCGATGATTGAAGCCGGCGAAATAACGTCCGAGGCGCTGGTTGCGGCGTGTTTGGATCGAATTGCGCAGATCGACGGCGATATCGAGGCATGGGCTCATCTCGATCCCGATCGGGCGCTGGCGCAAGCACGGGCGATGGATAGCGGGCCGCGCCGGGGACCGATCCATGGCGTGCCGTTCGGCCTCAAGGACATCATCGATACGGTCGATATGCCGACTGGGCACGGATCGCCGATTTACGAAGGCAATCGCGTCGCCTGGGACGCGTCATGCGTCGCCGCCTGCCGGGCGGCGGGGGGCGTGGTGCTGGGCAAGACCGTGTCGACGGAGTTCGCCCACCGGCACCCGGGGAAAACGCGGAATCCGCACAATAGGGAGCACACGCCCGGCGGATCGTCGAGCGGCTCGGCCGCGGCGGTCGGCGCGCATATGGTGCCGGTTGCGTTTGGCACCCAGACCACCGGATCGATCATCCGCCCCGCGGCCTATTGCGGCGCGGTCGGTTACAAGCCGAGTTATGGCGATTTCAACGTCACCGGCGTGCGCGACAACGTGCCGTCCTTCGATACGCTGGGGCTGATAAGCCGGGATGTGGACGATCTCGCCCTGTTCCGGAGCGTGGTCATGGCGCTCCCGGTGGAGCCGCTCCGCGCGGTCGCGGTCGCGGACCTCAAGATCGGCCTCTGCCGGACCGTCAATTGGGATAAGGCGGATGCGGCGACCCATGCGTTGATCGAGCGAACCGCGTCCGGCCTGTCGGCGGCGGGCGCTGCTGTATCCGATTTCAGCATGCCGGACGGGGAAGCGGGGCTCGGCGACCTCATCATTAAGGTGTCCGGATTCGAATTCGCCCGCGTCATGATGCATGAGCGGATGTGCCATGCGGATCAATTGAGCCGGGCGCTGCTGGACGGCCGCGCGGCGGATGGTCTCGCGTGCACCTATGAAGAGTATCGTGCGGCCGAGCGCCGTATTATCGCCTACCGCCGCGCCGTGGACGCCACAATGGAGGGCTTTGACCTGCTCCTGACGCCCAGCGCGCCGGGGGAGGCGCCCCCCGGCATCGCCAAAACCGGGGATGCGGTATTCAACGGGGCATGGACGACCCTGCATCTGCCGGCGGTGACATTGCCTACCGGG